>NC_003317.1:1431286-1774215 GCF_000007125.1 Brucella melitensis bv. 1 str. 16M
CACGCACCATGTCCTGAATGCTGGAGCCGAGCGCGACATACCCCTTGGTTTCCATACCGCAATGAACGCAAGCGGCCAGAAAACCGGCATGTTTGCCCGAACAATTATTGTGCAGGGGCGTCGGCTGCCTGCCGCTTTGGGCAAGCTTTACCAGGACCGGCTGTTGAAAAGGCCAATGGCTGCCGCATTCGAGCGCCGTGGAATCAAGCCCCGCCTTCTGCAGCATCGAAGCGGCCCGCGCGACATGTTCCTCCTCACCGGAATGCGAGGCGCAGGCCATGGCAAGATCGGCATTCTCGAAGCCGAAGGCATCCGCCGCGCCGCTTTCGACCAGCGGAAGAGCCTGAATGGATTTGATGGCAGAACGCGGGAATGTCGGGCGTTCTATGTCGCCCAGCGAAAAAACATTGCGGCCATCGCCATCGACCACCGCGATGGCACCACGATGGCGGCTTTCGACGACCGGGCCACGATAAACTTCCACCAGAACCGGATTGCTTTCCATCACTTCAACCTTACCCCCCAGCGGCACCGTTTGCCGCAAATGCAAAATTCTTGCCCGGAAAATACGCAATTCGCTGCAAATCGCCAGCCCCACTTGCAGGGGGCGGGGTTTTCAATGGCGGGTTTTTGTTGATTGACCAGTCAATCAAAGATAAAATGCCCGCAATAAGCCAGACAACCGGATGAATATCATGCCCAAGATCGGGATGGAACCCTTGCGGCGGCGCGAATTGATTGATGCTGCCATCCGCACCATCGGACAGCGCGGATCGCTGGATGTGACCGTTGCGCAAATTGCCCATGAAGCAGGCGTTTCGCCTGCGCTTGCACATCATTATTTCGGCGGCAAGGACAAGCTTATCCTCGCCACCATGCGCCATCTGCTGCGCGAACTGGGCCGCGATCTCAACGCGGCGATCAAACAGGCCAACACACCGCATGAGCGCATCGCGGCAATCATCGCCGTGAATTTTTCCGCCACGCAATTTGCACAGGAAACGATTGCCGCCTGGCTGACCTTCTATGTCCATGCCCAGCAATCGGACGACATAAAGCGGCTTTTGCGCATCTATGCGCGCCGCCTGCATTCCAATCTGGTTTTCGCGCTTGAGCAGCTCACAAGCCGCGCACGGGCAAACCGCATAGCCGAGGGCGCTGGCGCCATGATCGACGGGCTTTATATCCGTCATGCGCTCGGGGCCGACGCACCCGATGCGGCCTCAGCGATTGCATTGGTGGAAGACTATATCGCCATTCAACTTTCAGGACAGCCTTCGGCGGAGAATTGAGCATGGAAGCAGATTTCGTCATCATCGGCTCCGGCTCTGCCGGTTCGGCCATGGCCTATCGCCTTTCAGAAGACGGGCGCTATTCGGTGATCGTCATCGAATATGGCGTGCCCGATGTGGGCCCGCTGATCCAGATGCCCGCCGCCCTCTCCTTTCCCATGAACATGGAAACCTACGACTGGGGCTTTTCCAGCGAGCCGGAACCGCATATTCGCGGGCGCAGCCTCGTCACCCCCCGCGGCAAGGTGCTGGGCGGGTCGTCTTCCATCAATGGCATGGTTTATGTGCGCGGCCATGCGTGCGATTTCGACCATTGGTCACAAAGCGGTGCGCGAGGCTGGGCCTATGCCGATGTGCTGCCCTATTTCAAGCGGATGGAAAATTCGCAAGGCGGACAGGAAGGCTGGCGCGGCACCAATGGCCCGCTTTATGTCCAGCGCGGCAAGCGCGACAATCCGCTGTTCCATGCCTTTGTCGAGGCTGGCCATCAGGCAGGCTTTGAAGTCACCGATGATTATAACGGTGAGAAGCAGGAAGGCTTCGGCCCGATGGAGCAGACAATTCATAATGGCCGCCGCTGGTCAGCCGCCAATGCCTATCTGAAACCGGCTCTCAAGCGCCCGAATGTCAAGCTGGTCAAAGGGTTTGCGCGCAAGATCGTGCTGGAAGGAAAACGCGCCGTCGGGGTGGAAATCGAGGCGGGCCGCACCTTTTCCACCATCCGCGCGCGGCGCGAAGTGATTATTGCCGCCTCTTCCATCAACTCGCCCAAACTGTTGATGCTTTCCGGCATCGGGCCTGCCGCGCATTTGAAGGAACACGGCATCGACCTGGTGGCCGACCGCCCCGGCGTGGGCCAGAACCTGCAAGACCATCTGGAAGTCTATATCCAGCAGGAATGCACCCAGCCTATCACGCTTTATTCCAAGCTGAACCTGTTTTCAAAAGCCAGGATTGGCGTGGAATGGCTGCTCTTCAAAACCGGCGACGGTGCAACAAACCATTTTGAATCCGCCGCCTTCGTCCGCTCCAAGGCGGGTGTGGAATATCCCGATATCCAGTATCACTTCCTGCCGGTTGCCATCCGCTATGACGGCAAGGCGGCAGCGCAGTCGCATGGGTTCCAGGCCCATGTAGGCCCCATGCGCTCGAAATCGCGCGGCAGCGTCACGCTTCGCTCAGCCAACCCGCGTGAAAAGCCTGTCATCAAGTTCAATTATATGTCGCATGAAGACGATTGGGCCGATTTTCGCCATTGCGTGCGGCTGACGCGGGAATCTTCGGGCAGGCCGCGTTCGATCCCTATCGCGGAGCGGAAATCCAGCCGGGCGCCCATGTGCAGACGGACGATGAAATCGACAATTTCATCCGCGAGCATGTCGAAAGCGCGTTCCATCCATGCGGCACCTGCAAAATGGGGGCGGTTGACGATCCGATGGCCGTGGTCGATCCTGAATGCCGCGTCATCGGCGTCGAAGGCTTGCGCGTTGCGGATTCATCCATCTTCCCGCGCATCACCAACGGCAATCTCAACGGCCCATCAATCATGGTGGGCGAAAAGGCGTCCGGCCACATTCTGGGCCGCACGCCGCTCGCCCGCTCCAATCAGGAGCCGTGGATCAATCCGCGGTGGCAGGTGTCGGACCGCTAACGCGGTCCAGGGGAATAGGGCAGTAAGGCAGTAGGGCAATATGTTAGAGCATGTCTCCCGAAAGTGGGAACCGGTTTCGGGCTAAAGACATGCGTAAAAAACAATAGATAGGTCGTGTTCCCTGCGCTTAAAAACATACTGCCTTATTGCCTTACTGCCCTATTGCCTTACACAAGGAAACAACAATGAAAGCACAGCCCAAAGCCTCGCACTTCATTGGCGGCGCATTCGTGGAAGACAAGGCGGGCAAGCCGCTGCCCGTGATCTATCCGGCAACCGGCGAGGAAATCGCCAGTCTTTATTCCGCGACGCCAGGCATTATCGAAGCGGCTTACGCAGCAGCACTGAAAGCGCAAGGCGAATGGGCAGCATTGAAACCCGTCGAGCGCGGGCGCATCCTGCGCCGCACGGCGGAAATCCTGCGCGAGAAGAACCGGAAATTGTCGAAGCTCGAAACGCTGGATACCGGCAAGGCGCTTCAGGAAACGCTCGTTGCAGATGCCGCTTCGGCTGCCGATGCGCTGGAGTTTTTCGGCGGCATTATTTCCGGCTTCAATGGCGAGTTCGTGGAGCTTGGCGGCTCGTTTGCCTATACACGCCGCGAGGCACTCGGCATCTGCGTCGGTATCGGCGCATGGAACTATCCGATCCAGATCGCAGCGTGGAAATCGGCACCGGCGCTTGCCATGGGCAATGCCTTCATCTTCAAACCATCCGAAAACACGCCGCTTTCAGCACTGGCACTGGCGGAAGCCTATAAGGAAGCGGGGCTTCCTGACGGGCTGTTCAATGTCGTGCAGGGTTATGGCGATGTGGGTGCTGCGCTCGTCAATCATCGCCTGACGGCAAAGGTTTCGCTGACGGGTTCCGTGCCGACCGGCAGACGCATCATGGCGCAGGCTGGCGAACAGCTGAAACATGTCACCATGGAGCTTGGCGGCAAGTCGCCGCTCATCGTCTTCGATGACGCCGACCTTGAAAGCGCCATCGGCGGCGCAATGCTCGGCAATTTCTATTCGACCGGTCAGGTCTGCTCGAACGGCACCCGCGTCTTCGTTCACAAGAATATCCGCGAACGTTTCATCGAGCGCCTTGTCGAGCGCACGCGAAAAATCCGTATCGGCGATCCCTTCGATGAAGCCACGCAGATGGGTCCGCTCATCAGCGCCGCCCAGCGCGACAAGGTTCTATCCTATATCAAAAAAGGCAAGGCGGAAGGCGCAACACTTGCCTGTGGCGGCGGCGTGCCGAAATTGCAGGGCTTCGATAAGGGCTTCTTCATCGAGCCGACGGTCTTTGCAGATGTTACCGACACTATGACCATCGCACGCGAGGAAATCTTCGGGCCGGTGATGAGCGTGCTGGAATTTTCCGATGAGGACGAAGTGATTGCGCGCGCCAATGATAGCGAATTCGGCCTTGCGGCAGGCGTCTTCACTGCCGATCTTTCCCGCGGGCATCACGTGATCGGCCAGATCAAGGCCGGCACATGCTGGATCAATGCCTATAATCTGACGCCCGTGGAAGTGCCTTTCGGCGGCTACAAGCAATCGGGCATCGGCCGTGAAAACGGGATCGCCGCGCTTGCCCATTACAGCCAGATCAAGACCGTCTATGTGGAGATGGGCAAGGTAGACAGCCCCTACTGACGCTCTTTCCCGAAGAGGGAAACCAGCCCCGAAATTTTGCCACTGCGGATAACTCCGCGGTGGCTTTTCACGAGCAACCCTGGATTGTCCCACTATTTCACATGGCCTGCTTGAAGATGCTCTACCCATTCCGAAATGGCTGGGCATGCGTCGATGTGCGCCATTAAACTTTACGCATGGCGATTCTAATAAGTTGCGGGCATCTTTATATAATCTTTTTTATTATACAATATTGGACACTCATAACAACCTATCAGTAAAGTTGGGATGAGATAAAGGATACTTCTAATTTGAATTGCCCTCAATTTGTTGGGTAGTTTTAATATTATTGTTTTTTTATCAATCAGTTTTTATCGTTCATATATGACTATACTATTAATAAATCAAAAGTTGTGTGGATTCTTTTTAGAAAAAGGCATATAGATTATATAATCTTCAAAATAACATTTATTTTTCCGGATCATCCTTAATGACGCTTCCCGCGCGTTATTCAAAACTAAACTTTGGAACGTATCAGCACTGGGCATGAAAGATCGAAATGAACAGAGAGCTGTTTCTGTCAACAGATATGGTGGATGCAACGCAGCGCGACGACTTCTGGCGCGAAGCGGTAAAGCTCATCTATAATGTCATGTCCTCGGATGACCAAAGCGGCAAAGGCTTCAAAGGCACCTTGCGGTCACAACAGTTCGGCACATGCCTGATCGGCTCGGCCACCTCTAACGGGCAGAACTACCAGCGCACGCCGAGCATCATCGCCCAAAGCGACATGGACCATTATGTCCTGCAGGCCATGATCGCTGGCAGAATGACCGGCGATTTCAACGGCACAAATGTCAGCGCCAAGCCCGGCGACATTGTCATCCTCGATCTTTTGCAAACCGTTTCAAGCAGTGTGGAAGCAGGAGAGCGCATCACGATCGTCATCCAGCGCGGGGAGCTGGAAAAGCTCGTGGGCTGGATGCGGTCGCCGCCGAATTGCCGCCCAATGAGGCACTTGCCGCGCAGGAAGCAATGCTCACCCTGCTTTCAGCGAGTATCACCAGCAAGGAGGAAGAAGCCATCGAAAACACGCCGGCCAATCTTCCCGTGCGCCATCGCATCATAACCTATATCGATGAAAACCTCACCAATCCGCTGCTGGGGCCGCATTCGATCATGCAGCATTTCCACTTGTCGCGCTCGCATCTTTATCGCGCTTTCGAGCCGGATGGCGGCGTTGCAAAGGTCATCCGCGACAAGCGGCTGGACCTCGCCTACCGCATTTTGATCGACCGCAGGGGCAAGCCGACCTCGCTGAAGGAAATCGCCTATTGCTGCGGCTTCAATGACAGGACGCAGTTCACCAAGGCATTCAAGGCGCGTTTCGAGCTTTCACCGAAGGAAGCGCACGAAATCGGCGCTCCGCTGCCGCAAGCTCCAAGCGGCGCACTCATCCTGCACAGCCATCTTTCAGAACAGGCTGCCAAGATCGCCTCTGAACACGCGACCACCAGCACAAAAGCACCACCCAGCGCACCGGTAAAACCCTGACGGCCTCCAGGGCAGGCGCAATATCAAGCGCAGGCACGCCGTTTGAGGAATACACAGGATCGTTTCATTGGCGGACATATCTCCATTCCTCACCGCCCGAATGGTCCCGTTTTTGCCACCGGTATATTGACTTGCAGCCCGCTCGGCACCGGTGCGAGATGCCAGCCCTGTCCTGCTGCAACCGATGATTTGCGACCCTCTTTCATTTTTTTGATTTACGTACCTCATTTTTAATCTTATGGTCCGCTTCGAGGAGGCGGAATGAAACCCACAGTTCATGATATAGCCAGAACAGCGGGCGTAAGCCTCGCCACGGTCGACCGCGTTTTGAATGACCGTCCCGGTGTCAGAGCCAAAACGCGTGATCGCGTAATGGCCGCAATGAATATGCTGGGCTATGTGCGCGATGTGGGCGCGGCAAATCTTGCGCGCGGGCGGCTCTATCAGTTCGATTTCATTTTGCCGGACAACGAAAACACCTTCATGCTGAGCCTGCGTTCGGAATTATATGCGGCGAGCGAGCGTGCGCTTGCCGAGCGTGTGCGCATCAACCTGCGGCTGGTTCCAGCCTTCGATGAAGCAGCACTTGTTGCTGCGCTGGATGAAAGTGCGGCGCGCAAACCGGACGGCGTAGCCTTTGTTGCCCTCGATACCGATCCGGTACGCGAGGGCTGCGCGCGGCTTGCTGAAAAGGGCATCCATGCGGTTACGCTCGTTTCCGATCTCGGCCAATCTGCGCGCGAGCATTATGTCGGCGTGGATAACGGGGCTGCGGGCCGCACGGCGGCACGGCTTCTGGGTCTTTTTGCCAATGGAACGGAGGGCTCGATTGCCGTCGTTGCTGGTTCGCTGAAAGTGCGCGACCACCGCGACCGTTTCGACGGATTCAGGGCGGCGATGCAGGCGGATTTTCCGGACCGGGAAATATTGCCGGTACTGGAAGGCTTCGATAAAGACCCGCAGGTCGAAAAACTGGTTGGCGAGCTGCTGGCAAAACGTAGCGATATTGCAGGCATTTACAGTCTGGGCGCGGGCAATAGCGGGCTTGTGGCTGCCCTTTCGGCACACAAGGCCGACCACCCGCTCGTCATTGCGCATGAGCGCGACGAGATAACCTCAAAGGCGCTTGAAGACGGCATCATCCACGCCATTCTGGCGCAGGATGCGGGCCACGAAATCCGCAGCGCCATCCGGGTGCTCAAAGCCTCGGCCGACCGGCTCGCCATCGTGCCGGGGCAAGAATACATCCGCATTGAAATCTTTCTGAAAGACAACCTGCCCCGCTTCAACTGAAGCAGGCAACAAGACTTCCAACAGGAGCGATTATGTATCTGGGTCTCGATTTGGGAACATCCGGCGTCAAGGCGCTTTTGATCGATGAGGCGCAGAACCCGGTCGGCGCGGCCCATGGCGAACTGGACGTTTCGCGCCCGCATCCCGGCTGGAGCGAACAGGATCCTGCGCAGTGGATCAAAGCCTGCCGTACGGCCATAGAAGCCTTGCGCGCGGCGCACCCGAAGGAATTTTCCGCCATTACCGGTATCGGCCTTTCCGGGCAGATGCATGGCGCAACCCTGCTGGACGCCGAGGACCGCGTATTGCGCCCCTGCATTCTCTGGAACGATACGCGCAGCTATCGCGAAGCAGCCGAACTGGATGCCGACCCCGCATTTCGCGCCATCACCGGCAATACCGTCTTTCCCAGCTTCACCGCACCGAAACTTGTCTGGGTCGCACGCAACGAAGCCGATATTTTCGCCCGCATTCGCAAGGTTTTACTGCCGAAAGATTATCTGCGTCTCTGGCTCACCGGAGAATATATCTCCGACATGTCGGATTCGGCGGGCACAAGCTGGCTCGATACGGGTGCGCGCCGCTGGTCGGCAGAGCTTCTGGCCAAGACCGGCCTGGGCGAAGGGCAGATGCCGCAACTGGTCGAGGGGAGCGAGGCTGCGGGATGTCTGCGCGCCGAGCTTGCCGCCGAATGGAGCCTCACCGCATCGGTAATCGTGGCGGGCGGCGCTGGCGACAATGCGGCTCCCGCCTGCGGCATGGGCACGGTCAAGCCCGGCCATGCCTTCGTTTCACTTGGCACTTCGGGCGTGCTTTTCGCTGCCAATGGCGCTTACCAGCCAAAACCGGAAAGTGCGGTCCATGCCTTCTGCCACGCCCTGCCCCGCACATGGCACCAGATGGGCGTTATCCTGTCTGCGGCAAGCGCGCTTGAATGGTATTCAAAAATCGTTGGCGCAACCCCGCAATCGCTCGATCGGGAGCTGGGCGAAACCTTGAAAGCACCGGGCAGCGTCACCTTCCTGCCCTATCTTTCAGGCGAGCGCACGCCCTATAATGACGCGAAAATCCGCGGCTCCTTCTGCGGGCTGGAACATGAAGCCGACCGAAGTGCCCTCACCCAGGCCGTACTGGAAGGCGTCGCCTTTGCCATTCGCGACAATCTTCTTGCCCTGCAATCGGCTGGCACCGAGATTACCTCGCTCACCGCAGTCGGTGGCGGATCACGCTCCACCTATTGGCTGAAAGCCATTGCAACAGCATTGAATGTGCCGATTGCACTGCCCGAAGAAGGCGATTTCGGCGCAGCCTTTGGCGCGGCCCGCCTCGGCCTCATCGCGGCAACCGGGGCCGATCCCTTCACCATCTGCACCCCGCCGCAGACCGCGCGCACCATTGAGCCGGAACAGGCGCTGCTTTCAGCTTATGACGAAGCCTATCAGCGTTATCACGCGCTTTATCCGGCGCTCCATGCACTTGACTAAACCCTGTCGCGGACGGTGACAATTTCAGAACCTTGAGAGGATGAACATGAGTACGGGATTTTTCGGCGATATTCAGAAGGTGCGCTATGAGGGGCCGGAGAGCGACAATCCGCTGGCCTTCCGCCATTATAATGCAGATGAAATCGTGCTCGGCAAACGCATGGAAGACCATTTGCGCTTTGCGGTGGCCTATTGGCACAGTTTCGCCTGGGAGGGTGGCGATCCGTTCGGCGGGCGCACCTTCGACCGGCCGTGGTTTTCCAACGAGATCGATGCGGCAAAACTCAAGGCCGATGTCGCCTTTGAATTCTTCTCCCTGCTCGGCGCACCTTATTACTGCTTCCACGATGCCGATGTGCGGCCAGAGGGCCGCAATTTTGCGGAAAACACGCGCTATCTCAATGAAATTGTCGATATTTTCGAGAAGAAGCAGGCCGAAACCGGCATGAAACTGCTCTGGGGCACGGCCAATCTTTTTTCCAACCGGCGCTATATGGCGGGTGCGGCCACAAATCCCGATCCTGATGTCTTCGCTTTTGCCGCTGCAACAGTGAAGACCTGTATCGACGCCACCAAGCGGCTCGGTGGAGAGAATTACGTGCTTTGGGGCGGTCGCGAAGGCTATGAAACCCTGCTCAATACCGATCTTTCGCGTGAACTCGACCATATGGGCCGGTTCCTTAGCCTCGTGGTGGAATACAAGCACAAAATCGGCTTCAAGGGCACGATCCTGATCGAGCCCAAGCCGCAGGAGCCGACCAAACATCAGTATGATTACGATGTCGCGACGGTTTACGGCTTCCTCAAGCGTTACGGTCTGGAAAACGAGGTGAAGGTCAATATCGAGCAGGGCCATGCCATTCTGGCCGGTCACTCGTTCGAGCATGAGCTGGCGCTTGCCCGCACACTTGGCATTTTCGGCTCCATCGACATGAACCGCAACGATTACCAATCCGGCTGGGACACCGATCAGTTCCCGAACAATGTGCCGGAGATGGCGCTGGCCTATTATCAGGTTCTGCTGGCAGGCGGCTTCACGACCGGCGGCACGAATTTCGACGCCAAGCTGCGCCGCCAGTCGCTTGATCCGCAGGATCTGCTAATCGGCCATATTGGCGGCATGGATTGCTGTGCACGCGGACTAAAAGCAGCCGCGCGGATGCTTGAAGACGGCGCTTTATCCAAGCCGCTTGATGAGCGTTATGCGGGCTGGAACGGCGAGTTCGGCAAGAGGCTTCTGAGCGGCCTTTCGCTGGACCAGATCGCGGGTGAAGTCGAAGCGAAAGACATCAATCCGCAGCCGAAATCCGGCCGTCAGGAATATCTGGAAAACATCGTCAATCGCTACGTTTGAACCCCACGAAACAGAAAGGGCGCCAGCGGTGCCCTTTCGCTTTAAAGCTTAACCCAACCACCATTTTTCCGTGACGAGCGCACGCAGGCATCAATGAAAGCAACGCCCTTCAAACCATCCTCGACAGTTGGATAGACCACCGCACGGTCCGGTTTTTTGCCGTTGCGATGAGCCTCAATGGCATTGGCTGCTTCCGAATAGATTGTGGCAAAAGCCTCCAGATAGCCTTCCGGGTGTCCTGCCGGTACGCGGGTCACGCGCGTTGCGGCCGGGCCAACGCCGGCACCGCCCCGCGTGATGAGCCGCTTCTGCTCACCAAAAGGCGTGAACCACAGCCGGTTCGGATCCTCCTGCGCCCATTCAATGCCACCCTTTGTGCCATAGACGCGCAGACGCAGCGCATTTTCATTGCCGGGCGCAACCTGGCTGCACCAGAGCATTCCCTTCGCGCCGCCTTCAAAACGCAGCATCACATGGGCATTGTCGTCCAGGCGGCGTCCCTCGACAAAACTGTCTAGATCGGCGGCAAGACTATCGAGCGTGAGGCCGGTCACAAAAGAGGCGAGATTAAAGGCGTGGGTACCGATATCGCCGGTTGCGCCGCCCAGTCCCGATTGCACCGGATCGGTGCGCCAGACAGCCCCTTTCGCGCCGGTCGCTTCAACCGCTTCGGTGAGCCAGTCCTGCGCATATTCCACCTGTACGACACGAAGATCGCCAAGGTCGCCATTGGCAATCATTTCGCGCGCCTGCCGCACCATGGGATAGCCGGTGTAATTATGCGTCAGGATGAACAGCGCGCCGCTTTCATCTGCCACCTTCTTCAACTTCTTCGCATCGGCAAGGGTCGAGGTCAGCGGCTTGTCGCAGATGACATGGATGCCACGCCGCAGAAACTCCTTGGCGGCGTCATAATGAACGTGGTTTGGCGTTACGATGGAAACGGCCTCGATACCGTTTTTCAGCCGCGCTTCACGAATGGCCATGTCCTTGTAGCTGGAATAAATGCGGTCTTCGGCCAGCCCCAGCTCGCGACCGGAAGCCTGCGCCCTTTCCGGCGAGGAAGACAGCGCGCCGGCCACCAGATCGAAACGGTTATCAAGCCGCGCCGCCATGCGGTGTACACCGCCGATGAAAGCCCCTGCCCCGCCGCCCACCATGCCGAGGCGGATGCGGGATGCGGATGTTTCCTTGATTTTGGCTTCAATCGTCATGGCGTCCTCATAGTCCCAGCATACGTCTGTTGGCAGCTTCATCCGTGCCGCCGGAGGCGAAATCATCGAACGCTTTGTCAGTCACGCGGATGATATGCGCCCTTACAAATTCAGCGCCTTCGCGCGCGCCGTCCTCCGGGTGCTTCAACGCGCATTCCCATTCGACCACGGCCCAGCCGTCGAAATCGTTTGCGGCCATCTTGGAGAACACCGCGCCGAAATCAACCTGCCCGTCGCCCAGCGAACGGAAACGGCCGGCGCGGTTGACCCAGCCCTGATAGCCGCCATAGACGCCCTGCCGCCCAGTCGGATTAAACTCCGCATCCTTGACGTGGAACATCTTGATGCGGTCCTTATAGATATCGATATTGTCGAGATAATCGAGGCATTGCAGCACGTAATGGGATGGATCGTAGAGCATGTTGGCGCGCTTGTGGTTTTTCACGCGCTCCAGAAACATCTCAAAAGTCACGCCGTCGTGCAGGTCTTCGCCGGGATGGATTTCATAGCAGATATCGACGCCATGCTCATCGGCATGATCGAGGATCGGCATCCAGCGGCGGGCAAGTTCATCAAAGGCTGTTTCCACCAAACCCGCCGGGCGCTGCGGCCATGGGTAGACAAACGGCCAGGCCAGCGCACCGGAAAAGGTCGCGTGTGCACCGATGCCGAGATTGCGCGAGGCGCGGATGGCCATTTTCACCTGCTCAACCGCCCATTGCTGGCGTGCTTGTGGATTGCCGCGCACTTCCGGCACGGCGAAACCGTCGAAAGCTTCATCATAGGCCGGGTGCACCGCAACAAGCTGGCCTTGCAAATGGGTCGAAAGCTCCGTCACCTCGACACCGTTTTCCCGCGCGACACCGGCAAATTCGTCACAATAATCCCTGGATTCCGAGGCCTTTTTCAGATCGATCAGCTGGCTTGCCCATGTGGGAACCTGCACACCGGCATATCCTTTTTCTGCGGCCCATCTGGTGATGCCATCCCATGTATTGAACGGCACCTCATCACTTGCAAACTGCCCGAGAAAAATCCCCGGCCCCTTGATCGTCTTCATCGTAGCTCCTCCAGAATAAATAGTGGCGCGCCTCTGGCAAGGTGCGCCGAACGATGATCAGAATGGAGAATCTGGGAAATAGAAATCTTTGGCATTATCCTCGGTGACGAGCGTTGCGTCGAGGATATAGTCGCCGCTGACCGGAATCTGGTCATAGAAATGACCGGCGGCGAGTTCCATTGCGGTTGAAACCATCGCTGGCGGATAAAGCACATCAACCGGCACAAGCTTGTCGCCATCCATGACGCGCTTAATCATATCCTTGGACCCGGCGCCGCCCACGACATATTGAATGTCGGAGCGATTGGACTGCTTGATAGCTTCGAGAACGCCAACCAGCATGTCGTCATCCTGCGCCCAGACCACATCAATCTTCGGATATTTGGTCAGGAAGTCCTGCATCACGCGGAAGGCATCGTCGCGGTTCCAGTTACCATATTGGCGGTCAAGCACCTTGACATTGGAGCCCTCGATACCCTTATCGAAACCGTCCTGGCGCTGCTGATCGATCGGGATTGGCAGGCCGCGAATGACGACGACCTGTGCATCCGGGGTCGTGGCCTTGATATATTCACCGGCCACCTGCCCCAGTGCGGGCTTGTTACCAGCCACGTAAAGATCGCGGATGGTATTGTCGTTGTTGCTCGGCGCGCGGTCTACCAGAGCGACGAAGGTCCCCTTGTCCTTGATCTCCTTGATGGCGTTGACCAGCGGATCGGGATCAGTCGGCAGGACAACGAGGCCATCCAACCCTTGCACTGCCAGATCCTGCAAAGCATTGGCCTGCGATGCGGCATCGGGCGACGTCTTGACGATGACGTTGAGGCCCGGATGCTCCTCCATCAGAAGCTTCGCCACACGCTCGGCGTGATAGACGACGCCTGCCGTCCAGCCATGGTCGGCAGCCGGGATCGACACGCCGATCGTCACTTTCTTATCCTGTGCGCTTGCTGCACCGGCAAAAGCCAGCGCGCCCGCCGTCAATGCAGCGAAAGCAAGCTTCATCAAATTCCTTCGCATGGTCTTCCTCCCAGTAAACGCGGGGCTCTCATTCCTCTCTGGCTGGAATCGCCCCAACAATTCCGCCAGTCCATAGACCTATCTTCTGGACAGCGAACGCTGCACCAGCATAGCGATAATTATGATTGCGCCCTGAATTGCACCGAGCAGATATTCGCTGACAAAGCTCGACAGCAGCATGATATTGCCGATAATTTCCAGAATGAAGGCGCCGCAGATCGTACCCCAGATGCGCCCCACGCCGCCACGTAAAGCTGTGCCGCCGACAACAACGGCAGTAATCGCCTGCAGTTCCCACATCAGGCCGGTCGTGGCCGAGGTAGAGCCCAGGCGCGGCACATAAAGAAGCACAGCCACAGCGACGCAGAGCCCCTGGATGACAAAGGCGATGGTGCGCACCTTCTTCACCGAAATGCCGGAATAGCGCGCCACGTCCTCATTCGAGCCGACAGCGATGATATGGCGGCCATAGCGTGTACGATAGAGCACAAATGCCGCGAGCGCCGCCGTCACAAAAATAACGATTACCGGCACCGGCACGCCCAGCACCGAGCCGAAATAGGCTGGGCGATAAAGCGACTGGATTTCCGGGTTGCGCAACGTGATCGCGCCGCCCTGCGACAACCATGTGGTAAGGCCGCGATAAATGCCCATGGTGCCCAGCGTGGCAATGAAGGGTTCTATGCCCCCCACGGTCGTTATGATACCGTTCAGTAGGCCGCAAGCCGCGCCGACGACAAGCGCCAGCATGACGGCTGCGATGAGCATAAGCACCGGATCGGCAATCATTCCGCTATTCATGAACAAGATCATGATGCTGGCAACGAAAGCCACCATCGCTCCCACCGACAAGTCCAGCCCGCCCGATGAGATTACATAGGTAGCGCCAAGTGCAATGATGGCAATGAAGGCGCTGCGCGTTGCAACATTCAGCAGATTGTCGATGCTGATAAAATTCGGATTGGCGATCGTGCCTAGAATAAGCAGCAGCAGCAACGCAACAAAGGGTGCAACCGCCCTCAGATCCCAATCCCTGGATGTCTTCGCCGCCCTGCCCTTATCCGTCGCAACCTCTGTCATCTCCCTCGCCCGCCTCCCTTTCATGCAGCCTCGTTGGCGCCAACGCCGGTGGCGAGCGCCACAATTTCATGTTCCGTCATGCCTGCGCCGCTCACCTCCCCGGCAATTTGCCCCTCCCGCATCACCACGATACGGTCGCAAATACCGATCAGTTCCGGCATTTCGGACGATACAACAATGATGGATTTTCCTTCATCCGCCAGGTTGGCAATGAACTGATAAATCTGCTCCTTCGTGCCGACATCGATGCCTCGCGTCGGCTCGTCTATGATGATGATGGACGGGGTAAGCATCATCATTTTGGCAAGAAGCAGTTTCTGCTGGTTGCCGCCTGAAAGCTGACCGGCCAGGATATCCTTACGGCCCGTGCGTATGTCGAATGCACGGATCGCCTCATCCAACGCCGCACGTTCGCGGTTGCGGTCGATCTGGAGGCCGCGCACGAACCTGTCAAGTGAAGCCAGGGTGAGATTGGTGCCGAGATCTTTCGACAGGAGCAGCCCTTTGCCTTTACGGTCTTCGCTCAGATAAACGATGCCCGCCTGCTGGCTGTCATGTGCATTGTTGAAGTGCACCAGCCTACCATCATGGCGCAATTCTCCCTTGGCTGGGCGCAAACCGACGATTCCTTCCATAAGCTCCGTTCGGCCCGCACCAACCAGACCGGCAAAGCCAAGTATCTCGCCACGGTTCAGACAAAAACTTGCATTGCGCACGAAGCCCGGCACACTGAAGTTTTCTACTTCCAGAATAGCGGCGCTGTCATACCGGCTTGCGCGATCGGGATAGAGCTTGGCGACATCGCGCCCAACCATCAGCCGCGCCATATCAGCCGGCTGCAAAGAGGATGCCAAATGGCTGGAAACCAGCTTGCCGTCACGCAGAACAGTCACACGGTCGGCTATCTCCTTCACTTCCGGCAGCCGATGCGAAATATAGAGAACCGCAACGCCCTTGGCTCGAATATCACGGATGACTTTCAGAAGGGCTTCCGTCTCGAAAGGCGTGAGCGAAGCCGTCGGCTCATCGAAGATCACGAGGCGATGCGGCACCAACAGCACCCGTGCAATCTGCACAAGCTGGCGTTGGGCAATTGATAGCGTCGCAACCACGGCATCCGGGTCTATTTCAGCGCCGAGATCACGGATAGCCCTGCGCGCGCCCTCGCGCATCGACCGATCATCGACCAGTAGTCCGCGTCCCCGCTTACCCCCAAGTTCACGACCGAGATATATGTTCTGCGCAACTGTCAGGTCTGGTGCAAGCAGGATTTCCTGATGCACCAGCACGATGCCTCGTGCCTCTGCTGCTGCCGGGCTGGAAAAGGAAACCGGCTTGCCATCAATACGGATTTCTCCGCCCGTCTGGCGTTCGTTACCGGCCAGAATTTTCATGAGCGTGGATTTACCCGCGCCATTTTCACCAATGATCGCGTGAATTTCACCACCGTTGACGCGCAGATTTATATTTTCCAGAACCTGCACCGGCCCAAAGGATTTGGACAGAGAAACGGCTTCCAGAAGAGCAGGCTCGCCAGCCTGACGCGGCGCAGTCATGCGCCTGCACCGGCAACGCACGCATGGCCACATGTCCTGCGCACCTGCTTCATTCGATAATCCAGCTGCACGCGAACTCCTCCCAAAGCTCTACGTCAGGAAGCTTATCTTTCGCGTTGAGGTACGTAAAGCAAAAATATTAGGGCGGACGCAAAGAGTAGCCCGCCTGGAAATCGCACCATTTCACAAAATTTATGGCGGGATTTTTTAAAGAAGCCGCTCGGAGTTTTACGGCCGAAAGCCGCAAATTCATAGGACGCGCAGCCTTGGTTGGATAATCCGCTGTCGCAATATCGGAAACAGTCGTGGTCGGTCCGCCGAGCCTGGCGCTTTCGCTAAATATTGTGCGAGTAAAGCCGCTCTGGTTCGTGCTGCGTTAATCCTCGTCGTTTTAATGGAGGTCAGCGGTAGAATTCACGCAGTCATTTTCAATTTCTGAGCGGGTGTAATGCCGCCAATGCCCATGTTGGGCCATTCGTAGTTATATGTTCAAAGCCATTGACTTTCACGCCAGATGAATGCTGGAACTACCTCATGGCCGCTGGATATGGTGCACATTAATCGCCCGACACTCTAAACAGCTAAGATAATGCCTCATCTACGCTCCATTACTAACTTCCTCGTCATGAAAGTACTAGGCATTGAGAACGGCGCCAGATGATCTTGTCCGAATAATAGTAACAACCTCTTATCACTGCATCAGCGACGTATAATTTTTCGCATATTCTAACGCCATTTTATCAGCAGTGAAATGCTCTATATATCGCGCCCGTGCGTTCATTCCAAAAACTTTGGCCTGCTCCGTATCGTGTGCAATGCTTCGCATTGCAGCTGAGAGCGCTTCCGGGTTCTGAGGCGGCACCACGATTCCCGTTTGCCCATTCAGATTGACATAACTCGTGCCGGTACCGATCTCACACGAGATCATCGGCTTTCCAAACATAGAGGCCTCCACCAGCGATAGCCCAAACGCTTCCGAGCGCAGATGCGACGGAAAAATCAGCCCAGCACTCAACTCCAGAAGCGCAGTTTTGTCCGTATCCGGCAACGCGCCGGCGAAATGAACGTGCGACAGATTATGCTCATTCGCATACGCGATGAGCTGAGGTTTCATAGGCCCATCCCCGACAATGACAATATCAATATCGGAAGTTCTTGCTGCGGCCAGTAGCGTTCTTAGCCCTTTATAATAACGCAGCACGCCGACGAAGAGAAAGAAAGGGCGCGGAAACCGCTCGCGCCAGCGCGCCTTGGTTGTGGCGTCGGCAGCAGAATAATCAGACTCGTCCAAGCCAAGTGGAATGACTGTCGTTTTATCGCTGAACCGCTGCAGGACATCGCTTGTCGCAAGATAATTCGGAGAGGTGGCAACGATCCGGTCAACGCTGCCGAGAAAGCGGTTCATCAAGGGGCGATAGAACTGAAGAAGTAGTTTCTGCTTAACGATATCCGAATGATAGGTCACGATAGTCGGCTTATCCGGGCGCACACCGATCTGCACGATATCGCTCATGGGCCAGGGGAAATGATAATGAATGACATCAGCTTGGCTGCTCAACTCCCGAAACCGGGAAAACACATCGCGCGACAATCCTGTTGATGCAAATTCGAGGTCGAGCTTGGCCTTATATGCCATGTGACCATCAAAATTTCGGGTATTTTCTTCCGGCTTTGCACTCAAGGATAACACGTCCGACGCGATACCGTGTTCGGCCACACCTTTTGCGATCGCATGAATGGTTCGCTCAATGCCGCCAAATGTATCTGGCCAATAGGTCTTAAAAAAATGAAGAACTCGCATGTTTCTCCAATACAGATGCGGCATCATCGGCACATCTGATCGTCATCATCAGCGGCGACAACCAAAAATTCGACACCACAACCTAAAGCTCTGATATTGTTTTCTCTGCTTCATAACAGGCACAGAGAATATGATAAAAGGTCGATGCCGGCGCGGGCTCATCGATAAGCGTACCACCTTCCGGCCACTTGTCGTACCATAAGCCTTTGATTGGCGTTTCAAGAAATGGCCGTAGGGCGTCAATGGCACGCAATGCGGATTGCAGATAGTAAACTCGCTCTTCGTCCTTGCTCAAAGAAGCAAATAACAGAGCCGACTTTATCCATTCAGTTTGCGGCCAGAGACGGGCCAGACTGTCGTGAACCGAAAAATCATCATACAAGCTCATGATGGCAACTTTGCGCTGCTCGCATACACCACGATCCACTGCAATCTGGAATAGACGCTTGGCGGCCATCATGCCATCGCCATTCTGCCGTCGGTCCGCCCATTGGCCCATCAGCCAGGACCATTCGAATTGATGTCCTGGTTCGACCACCCTCCCCTTGTCACCCGGATAAGGTTTCCAATCGTGATCGAAGAATTCACGCAACGCACCGGTCTTGCCATCGATGAATTTCGTTAAGGCAAGATTTGCGATCTCATCGGCATATGTGGACCAGAACTGGGTTTCTGGATCGACAGTCTCCCAGGCAAGCATTGCTTCAAACAAATGCATGTGCGGATTTGAACACAAGGGAAGCTTTGGCGGGTTGGCTTCCTCAAATCCACCGAGAGGGTGGTGATAATCTGCCACGAGCGTATTCATCAAACCAAGCGCTCGCTGACGCATTTCATCAAACCGATCCGGTATGGAAACCGCGATCTGGGCGGCCGCAAAAACGGAAAAAGCCTGATTGTAGAGATCAAACGTGTGATCAATCATCTTGCCACTTTGACCGGCAAGACTGCCATAGAAACCATCTTCTCGCCGATAGACGCGATCATAATATTCTATTCCGGCTTCAACCGTCTGCTTCCATTCGCCTTGCCAGCCCATGGCGCCAGCCTTGGCGAAACAGTAGATCTGTCTCGGATGCACGCGAGAACGACGATTATCCGCATCCGTTGCGACGCCGTCCTGTCCAATACGTTCAAAGAAACCGCTATTCGGCGCATCCACACCGGCTGACAACCAAAGAGGCAAAGCGTCGTTGTGGAGCCACGACGATAAGCGCTCCACTTCCACCTGAAGTTTACGTATCACATCATTCATTACACGGCTTTCATGCTGAAATAATCACACAATCAAACACGTCCGAAATCATCCTCGAAGCGCACAATATCGTCTTCGCCCAGATAAGCTCCAGTTTGAACTTCAATCAGTTCGAGCAGAATTTTACCCGGATTTGAAACACGGTGTATCGCACCTTGAGAAATATATGTCGATTCGTTCTCCGACAGGAAAAGGCTCTTATCATCGATCACGATTTCGGCCACGCCCCGAACAACCACCCAATGCTCTGAACGATGGTGATGCTTCTGTAGCGAGAGCTGTTTGCCCGGCTTGATGAACAGACGCTTTACCTGAAGCCGATCACCCGAAAGCAAATGGGTGTAGCCGCCCCAAGGGCGATAGATGGTCCGATGCTCCTCAGCAAGCTTCGCCGTGGCGGGTTGTTTCATCAGCGCCTTTACGATCGTGCCTACACCTTGCGCTTCAGAGAGCTTGCCAACATAAAGCGCATCTTCCGAGGCCACAATCGTGAGATCGTCAACACCATTGACCGCAACATGAACGCCTTCAGACAAGACCAGCGAATTATTGGTGTTGTGCAGGCTGACAGGTCCGCGAGCAACATTTCCCGACGGATCCTGTTTGCTTTCCTTCCAGACAGCATCCCACGATCCAAGATCCGACCAGTGGATTGGTGACGGAACAACAGAAGCGAGTTTTGTCTTCTCGAAAATCGCATAGTCAACGGAAATATCCGGAGCTTTCTCAAATTCGGCGCTGTTCAGACGCACAAAATCGAGATCCCGCTGTGCAGTTGCAACGGACGCCTCAGCAGCCTCATATACTGCTGGTGCGTAACGCCTGCATTCGTCGAGAAAAACGTCCGAACGGAACAAAAACATCCCCGAGTTCCAGTAGAAGCCGCCTGCAGCAAGCATTTCGCGCGCAACTTCTTCCTTCGGTTTTTCCACAAAGCGCTTAATCGCACAAGCTCCACTTTCTTCCAACTCGCCTGCTTCGATGTAACCAAAACCGGTCGCTGGTTCCGTTGGCGTAATGCCAAAAGTGGCAAGACGTCCCATACGAGCAGCATTGCAGGCCGTATCCACAGCTTGAAAATATGCATCGTTTATTTCAATATTGTGATCAGATGCCACAACATGAATAAGGGTCTGCTCATCCTTGGAAGCGATCAAAGCCGCAGCGGCGATCGCCGGTGCCGTGTTACGAGCCATGGGCTCCAGAATGACATCCGAAAGTTCGACACCACATTCTAATGCCTGTTCCGCCACCAGAAACCGATAGTCAGCGTTTGTTATGATAATCGGCGAGGAATAGCGATTCGGGTCCGACAATCGTTTCAAAGTCATCTGAAAGAGGCTGAGTTCGCCAGTCAGAGCCAGAAACTGTTTTGGGCGTTGCGAGCGCGACATCGGCCACAATCTCGTACCTTTTCCGCCGGCCAAAACTACTGGTCTCATCAACATTTCACGCACTTTAACTTCCTTTCGCGGATGAATTCAGATCGTTTCAGAGAGCTTTGCAATAAATTCGCTCAACATTCGATCAGTTTTCTCCGCGGAATCCGTTTCTATAGATCCGCATTTCCGGAGCATTGCCTGATTGTCGGAAATGAACCGTATCGCCATTCGCAAACGCCATTCGCACGCCGTCGACAGTCGAGATTGCTTCCGGTTCGGCAATCAACGAGGAGAAATTAGAACGAAATGATTGTGACGTTTCTATAGCGTGCAAAAATGGAGCTGCGCGGTCTCCGGGAACTTCCTTAACCCTATCGGCTTTCATGAAACGAGAAGGAAGTGTAGCGACCATCTCACTCAATCGCATACCCTGGTCTTTCGCCTGCGCAAGAACAGCCACTGCTGGCAAAACTGCATCCCGCGTTGGGAGGCGGCGCAATAAACCAGTCTTCAACGCCACATCGTCGCCGAGTAGAAAGCCGCCATTCGCCTCGAAACCAACAACTGGATGCGCCACCGCACGCGCCATTTCGACCACAACATAGGGCGACCCAATTCGTGTTCTGTGGATATTCTCGAACCAGCCACTCTCCTCTAGTGCGCTCGTCGTACTGAGCGGCGTCACGACTGTTTTCGCACGGAGATATCGAGCCGTCAGAATACCCAGTGTATCGCCATTTACCTGTCTTCCCTGATCGTCAATGACCAGAGGCCTATCACCGTCTCCATCTGTCGACACTACTGCATCGAGCCCATGTTCGGCGATAAATGTGCGCGCCCGAGATATATCCGCTGGATCAAGCGCTTCTGTATCAACGGCAACGAAATTTTCCGTTCTACGGAATGGATAAACCTCCGCTCCAAGTCCTTTAAATATACGTACAAGAATATCTCGCCCAACAGCGGAATGAAGATCAATTCCGATTTTCATTCCAGCCAGTGTGTCCCGGCCAAAAGCGCCGATGGAACGGCTCACATATTCTTCTGCAACATCAGCCAAGGGCGCAGGCAAATTGACGGACCGTTGCCCGTCAACAACCTTACTCAATAATTCTTCGGCAAAATCACGTACGGGTGCTTCATCGTCCTTCAGAAATTCTCCGTCAGGCCGATAGAATTTAATGCCATTGTAGGCCTCTGGGATATGGCTTCCCGTTATCATGATGGCAGGTGCATTGGGAGCCATTGCATAAGCCGCGAGCGCCGGCGTCGGAACATTTCCAGCCCAAATCGCTCTCCTTCCCGTCAGTTCAATAGCTCTATAACATGATATGGTTATTTTAGGGCTAGACTCCCGAAGGTCGGCTCCAACGTAAACTGTTTCATATGAAAAATTATGAGAAAGATGCTGTAAGAAAGCGCTAACATACACCATACAAACATTGTCCGTGAAATCGACGGACTCTCCCCTCAAGCCAGAAGTTCCAAAGGCAACAGGCATCTCTGTGGTTTTCCTCAATCTAACTTAAATGTAGGTTCACATGATGGATGGCACAAATTAAAGCTTAATAAAAATTTACAGATAGACCATCTATTTACTAAAGCGTATCGACGTTTATAAGATTCACGCTTTGAACCGCCCCGGGTTTTCTGGAGGCCATCTTGTTTAAGTTATGCGGCCATGACTGGCGCGTCCAGTATGGCATAGTATTGTTCTTTCTGCCTCGGCTGGCAGTATCTTTCCGATGGCCTCCATAAGGCATCGGTGATTGAACCAATCGACCCATTCCAAAGTGACGCATTCGAGCGCTTCAAAGTTCCTCCATGGCCCGCGCCGATGGATGGCCTCAGCCTTGTAGAGACCGCTGATCGTTTCGGCAAGGGCATTGTCGTAACTGTCGCCGACGCTTTCGACAGAAGGCTCGATGCCAACTTCTGCCAACCTCTCGGAGTAGCGAACTGACACGTATTGAACGCCCTGCCCGCGTGATATACAAGCCCCCCGTGAACGGGACGCCAATCATGAAGTGCCTGCTCAAGGGCATCGAGGACAAAGCTTGGACTTGCTTCGGAAAAGTGGAGAGGTTTCCATGAGTTGAAAGGAAACCTTTATGACGAAGCGAGTGCCCCTTACGAAAGAATTTGAACGTGAGGCTGTACGACTTGCGGAAACGAGCGGTCGTACGCAGAAGGAGATTGCTGCAGATCTTGGTATCGGCCTGTCGACGCTGACACGGTGGATTTCCCGCAACCGGGATGCAACCATTGATGATCCCGAACTGATTGATGCAAACGAAGATATGGTGGCTGAACTACGGCGTCGACTCATAAACTTTGGCACCATATTCTTGTTGCGACGAGCTTTACGGCTGCGAGGTAGTTTTCCGGGCGCTTATCATATCGGGTTGCGATGCCTCGGAACTGCTTGATCCTGTTGAAGAAGCGCTCCACGAGATTGCGTTGCCGATAGACCCAGCGCGAAAACACGAAAGAGCCCTTGCGATTGCTCTTCGGCGGGATGTTGGCCCAGGCCTTTCGCGCGGCGGCCTTAGCCCGAATGGCATTCGTGTCATACCCCTTGTCGGCCAGCAGGATGTCTCCCTCACCAAGCTCATTCGTCAGCGCGTCGGCTTCGGCACAATCGGCGATCTGTCCACCAGTCAGACGTAGATTGACCGGGCGACCTTCGGCATCAACGAGCGCGTGGATTTTGCTCGTAAGCCCGCCGCGGCAACGTCCCATGCCACCATCGTCTCCATCCCCTTTTTTCCTGTGGCCGCGTGCTGGTGAACGCGGACACAGGTCGAGTCGATCATGACGATGTCGCCATCGTAGGCCTTGGGCACCGTTTCAAAAAGCCGATCCCAGACCCCGGCTTTGCGCCAGCGCACGAAGCGGTTGTAACAGGCCGCGGCGGGCCATAGCGTTCGGGAACTTCCGCCCAGGGCGAGCCCGTTCGAAATCGCCACAGGATGCCATTCAGCACCCGCCGATCATCAACGCGAGCAACGCCGCGTGGTTTGTTGGGCAACAACGGCGATATAATCGACCATTCGTGGTCAGTTAGTTCGTAGCGACGACGCGTCATCAAAGGCTTCCCTATTTCGAAGCTTTGAATCATAGCGGCCGATAAATGCCAAGAAATTTTATGAGGTTACGCTGTAAAACGCCTTCGTCGAGAAAATGAGATCTTGCGGCAGGAACGCGAGATATTAAAGCGTGCGACAGCTTTTTTCGTCAGGGTTGAGGCAGATGAGAGAACAGTCCAGCGAACTGTTTTCCTGCCGAACAGTCGATGAAGTTTCGATTCATCGATCAGGCGAAGAAGGAATTCCCCACATCTCGTCTTTGCCGTGTCATGGGCGTAAGCCAAAGTGGCTATTTCGCCTGGAGTACCGACCGGTCAGGCGCCGCCAGCGCGATGATCTGGTAATGCTGGCACATATGCGCACGGCCTGGTCACTTGGCCGTCACCGGATTGCCCGTCTGATACGTGAAAATGCAATGCAGGCGCGTCAGAAGCGTCGCTTCAGGAAAACCTCAGACAGTCATCATGCATTTCCGGTCGCGCCCAATATTCTCGCGCAGGATTTCGCGGCAACAGGTCCCAATCAGAAATGGGATGCTGACATTTCTTATATTTGGACGAAAGAAGGGTGGCTGCATCTCGCTGGCGTCATTGGTCTCTTTGCACGTCGTGTTGTCGGATGGTCCGTCAGTGACCGCCTGCATCGCCAGTTGGCTCTTCAGGCTCTCGAGAAAGCCATCACAATGAGACGTCCACCAAAGGGCCTGATCCATCATTGAGATCGTGGAAGTCAATATTGTTCCCTTGACTACCAGGCGAAGCTGAAGGCGAGCAGCATCACGATTTCCATGTCTGGAACGGGAAATTGCTACGATAACGCTATGGTTGAAACATTCTTCAAGACATTGAAATCAGAGTTGATCTGGAGGACGGTAACGGCAGCAGCGATGCATATGCTTGAGAAGAAGGTGTGAGCGCATCGGTCATATCTGGTGTGAATTCTTCTCCAGTCCTTAAGCCTGCCGAACATATTTTCGATCTTATGACGCCGTTTATAGAGGACCGGATCATATGGGATGACATCCTTACGGTTGGCTCGTGATGGAATGCATGCGGTGATTTTACGCTCTGCCAATGCATCTCGAAACCAGTCGGCGTCATATCCCTTGTCTGCCAACAGATCTTTTGCTTTGGGAAAGGCGTGGAGCATTTTAGCTGCTCCTTTGTAATCGCTCATCTGCCCTTCGCTCAGAAGCAGGATGAGTGGCCGACCGTGACCGTCGCATACGGCATGTAGCTTGGAATTCAAGCCACCTTTGGTGCCCCCAATACGTCGGGGAACATCCCCTTTTTTAGCAGACTGGCTGCGGTACGGTGCGCTTTCAGGTGGGTAGCGTCGATCATCAATTGATCCGGCTTACCGCGTTTGGCAGCCAGTTCGGCCAAGATCCGGTTAAACACGCCGAGCCTGCTCCAGCGGATGAAACGGTTGTAGATCGTCGTGTGGGGACCGTATTCCCTCGGGGCGTCGCGCCACCGAAGCCCGGTGCGCAGCACAAAGATGATACCGCTCAAAATCAAGCGATCATCGACGCGTGGAACCCCGTGAGATAACGGAAAATAGGGCTTGATCCGGCACACCTGTGCCTGCGACAGCAACAGCAAATCACTCATAGCAGAAGCCTCCTTGCTATCCGATTGAATCAAAGGCGACCGATATTCGCAAGTAATTTAATAGGTCATGAGCTTAGATTCTCTGGCTTTGATGAAAACACTTTCCAGCTTTTCTATACTATTATGCCAGTTGAAACGCTCAATGTTTTGTAAAGCAAGTAATGACTTCCGCTGCCATAGTTTATTATCAGTAGCGATTCTATAAAGTGCATTCGATATTTCGGCTACGTTCAGAGGATCGACCAAGATTGCTGCATCCCCAGCCACCTCAGGCATCGATGAACAGTTTGACGTAATCACAGGAACTCCGTAGGCTTGTGCCTCAATTATGGGTAAGCCAAAACCTTCGTAGAGAGACGGCATGAGAAGCGTCCGTGCATTTCTATATAAATCGTTTAGATCGCTGTCTGTAACATACCCAGTTAAACGCGTATACTCAGCAATGCCAAGCCGATTTATAGTCTTCCCAATATCTCCTAGGTTCCAGCCCTTTCCACCGGCTACAACCAGCAGAAAATTATTTCGAACACATTCAGGTAAGTTTGCATAAGCTTCGAGGAGCCGTATAAGGTTTTTTCTAGGCTCTAAGGTACCGATGAACAAGCCGTACGACTTGTTAATTCGATGCTCTTTTAAGATGTTCGAAGTACCGATCCTATTGAAGTGCGAGACACCCGGATATACCATTTGAATCTTTGAAGTATACTGAGGGAATACCGAAGAAATTGCTGATGAAGTTGCATATGATACAGCAACAATTTGATCAGCATTCCTAAGCGCTCCTTTCATAAGGAAGCGATCTGCAAGCCAACCTTGCAGTCTCATTGTTGACGATGCGTAGTACCAAACCAAGTCGTGAATACTCACAACGCTCGGAATCGCTCCCTTCAACGCAGGGAGGCGGTGGGCAGGTCCCCAGAAAACATCAATTCGATCTTTTCTGAGCTGTAGTGGCAAAACAGTTTGAGACCAAAAAAGCCGCCCCGCTGGCCCTTGAAAATTACTAACTCGAAAGTCGAATCCTTCTGAAGAGGATAACTGCACCCGTGGCTTTTCTGGTGTATACAAGACAAGCTCATGTCCTCGCTCATAAAGCTCTCGGCAATTTTCCATGACATACCTAGATATGCCAGTTATATTATTAACTAAATTGCGAGCGTCGACACCAATTCGCATCACTTTACACATTCCTTCTATGAAGCTAATTGTTTGATCCCGGCATTTGATGGTGCGGATTGAGTTTAAATCGTTCTGGCTCTGTTGCCCAGATTTTGCAAATGTATTCGTAGGGAGTTAAGGCGTCGACTCATAAACTTTGGCACCATATTCTTGTTGCGACGAGCTTTACGGCTGCGAGGTAGTTTTCCGGGCGCTTATCATATCGGGTTGCGATGTCTCGGAACTGCTTGATCCTGTTGAAGAAGCGCTCCACAAGACTGCGTTGCCGACAGACCCAGCGCGAAAACACGAAAGAGTCCTTGCGATTGCTCTTCGGTGGGATGTTGGCCCAGGCCTTTCGCTCGGCGGCCTTAGGGCGTGTCTGCATTTAACGTAACCAGATCATAGCGCATGCGAGATGGACGAAACCCACGAATGCGGTCAATGTTTTCTCGCATCGCAGCGCAATACGACGATAGCGTTTCAACTTGTTAAAAAAGCATTCAATCTAATGGCGTTCCTTGTACAGCCTCCAGTCGATTGTTGGGACACTGGAACGTGTTGGATTGGCCTTGGATCTGAGCCGTTGCCTTGAGATCGCTGGCAATGAAGGCCCTTAAGTGATCGGCATCATAGGCCGCATCAGCAATGACATGCCCCACACCCTCTAAGCCGGATAGAAGGCTTGAAGCTTGCGGACAGTCACCATAATGGCCGGGTGTTGGCTTTATTCGCAGCGGTAGGCCGATAGCATCGACAACAGCATGCAGCTTGGTCGTCAATCCCCCGCGCGAGCGACCGATGCAGGCAGCTTCAGCCCCCCTTTTGCGCCCGCCGCATCTGCGTGGACTTTCGATATGGTGCTGTCAATGAGGACATATTCAAAGTCCGGCGTATCAGCCAGGGCATGGAAAAGCCTTTCCCATACACCGGCGTGCGACCAGCGCCGAAAGCGGGCATGAACCGCTGTCCATTTGCCGAAGGTCGCAGGCAGATCGCGCCAGTGCGCTGCATTGGCAGCCATCCACAAGATGGCGTCGACAAATAATCGGTTATCAACGCCACTGCGGCCGGGCGTACCAACTCGCCCCGGAAGATATGCTTCGATCCGGTTCCATTGCTCATCTGTAAGGCTTCGTCTGCTCACGGCTGTTCTCCTTTAACAACCTTGAATCAGAATTTCGTACAAAAGGGAATCCTTGAATGCAGACAAGCCCTAGGTGTTTGGTCCCATCATATGATGGTGTGGTTTGACGATAAAGGCCTCAGGCTTTGATTTCCAGAGTTCGTGAATCGCTTCATAGGGTGTTTTAAACTTCAAGGCTTTGAGTTGTTTGGCAAAGTTGTATGCAGTCAGCCAATCGCGCACATGGCGGCGCATTTCGTTAATCGAGCTGTAGTGAAAGGATTTGACCGTCGCTTCCTTGATCGTCCGCACCATCCGCTCGGCCTGACCATTGGTCCACGGATGATATGGTTTTGTCAGCCGGTGCTCAATGCCGTGTTCAAGAGCTACTCGTCCAAAGATGTACGAGAAAGTAAGGCCAGTACCTTGCTCCCGCTGGACAAATTGCACGCCATTATCCGTCAGAATTGTATGGATCCTATAAGGGACGGTTCTGATCAATGACTTGAGGAACCCGGCGGGGCCAGTTTTGTGGCCTTGCGATAGATACGTGCGAACACCAGTTTGCTTGTCCGATCAACAGCGACGAAGAGAAAGCCCTTGCCGCCCTCATAGCGGAGCTCGGCAATGTCAATGTGGAAGTAGCCGATCTCGTAGTCTTTGAACTTCTTGGGCTTTTCCCGGTCGCCTTTCGGCAGACGCGATATACCGTGGCGTTGCAGGCACCGGTGCAACGAAGAACATGTCAAATGCGGGATGACATCCTTGAGCGCGATGTAGACGTCGTCGAGCGGTAACCTTGCCTGGACCCGCAATGCCACGATTGCAGCCTCTTCCACCGGAGCCAGCACCGTACTGCGCCGCTCTTTCGGTCCCATCGGCATATCTTCGACGGAACGCCTCTTGCGCCATTTCAGGACCGTTTTCTCATTGATGCCGTACCGCCGCGCAAGCTCCGCGGCCGAAGCTTTCGATCGCTGTAACTCTGCTCGAATGGCGTGCGTGGTCTTGGCGCTGCCGTGAAGAATTTGTCCCGTAGCTCTCTCCGCTGTGTCGGCGACAACTCTACACCATCACATGCTGGGACCAAACACCTAGCCCGAATGGCATTCGTGTCATACCCCTTGTCGGCCAGCAGGATGTCCCCCTCACCAAACTCATTCGTCAGCGCGTCGGCTTCGGCACAATCGGCGATCTGTCCACCAGTCAGACGTAGATTGACCGGGCGACCTTCGGCATCAACGAGCGCGTGGATTTTGCTCGTAAGCCCGCCGCGGGAACGTCCCATGCCACCATCGTCTCCATCCCCTTTTTTCCTGTGGCCGCGTGCTGGTGAACGCGGACACAGGTCGAGTCGATCATGACGATGTCGCCATCGTAGGCCTTGGGCACCGTTTCAAAAAGCCGATCCCAGACCCCGGCTTTGCGCCAGCGCACGAAGCGGTTGTAACAGGCCGCGGCGGGCCATAGCGTTCGGGAACTTCCGCCCAGGGCGAGCCCGTTCGAAATCGCCACAGGATGCCATTCAGCACCCGCCGATCATCAACGCGAGCAACGCCGCGTGGTTTGTTGGGCAACAACGGCGATATAATCGACCATTCGTGGTCAGTTAGTTCGTAGCGACGACGCGTCATCAAAGGCTCCCCTATTTCGAAGCCTTGAATCATAGCGGCCGATAAATGCCAAAAAATTTTATGCTGTAATATGTGCATGTCAAGGTGGACTTGGTTCGGAAAAGAGGAAAGGTTTTCATGAGTTGAAAGGAAACCTTTATGACGAAGCAAGTCCAGGCCCGAGGAATAATCCATGCGTGGCATAGCCGACTCACTTATCCAACCCCTTCCGTTTCGGATGAGGAATCACAAGAACGCGATGGCAGAAGCCCTAAATGCGCCATAATTTTTTCGCGTTGGTATCAATGCCAACACTAATGCTTGACTCTAATAGCTGAACATTGCCTAAAAGGTCTCGTCAGCAAAATGCGTTTACCGGAGGCTCATGTTAGATGACCTCGTAGCTGAAACAAGTAGTTCAGTTTTAAAGCTATTTCAATCGCGTTCAAATACGTGTAATGCTCCACGAGCAAGTTGAGATTCATAGGAAGTTGGCCATGCGTTTACAGTTGGCATGGCAAAAACGGGAATGAACAATCGTGAAGAAAGTCGCACTTATCACAGGTATCACCGGCCAAGACGGCGCCTACCTTGCGGAATTGCTTCTACAAAAAGGTTATGCAGTACACGGGATTAAGCGTCGCACCTCGCAATTTAACACAGCACGTATCGATCATCTGTACCATGATCCGCACGAGCAGGGTGTCGATCTAACACTTCATCATGGCGATCTAACAGATACGTCAAGCTTGGTTCGAATCATGCAGCTCGTTCGGCCGGATGAAGTTTATAACCTTGGCGCACAAAGCCATGTTGCTGTTTCATTTGAGGAGCCGGAGTATACTGCGAACTCAGACGCACTAGGTGCCCTTCGTCTGCTAGAGGCGATCCGAATTCTTGGAATGGAGAAGCAGACCCGGTACTACCAAGCATCCACCTCTGAGCTTTATGGTCTGGTTCAAGAAATCCCGCAAAAAGAAACGACGCCTTTTTACCCTCGGTCGCCCTATGCCGCAGCGAAGCTTTATGCCTATTGGATTACGGTAAACTACCGAGAAGCGTATGGTATATATGCTTGTAATGGCATACTTTTTAACCATGAATCTCCACTTAGAGGAGAGACTTTTGTCACGAGAAAAATTACTCGCGCTTTAGCTAGAATTAAGATCGGTAATCAGAATCGCTTATACTTAGGGAATTTGGACTCATTACGCGACTGGGGGCATGCTCGGGACTACGTCGAGATGCAGTGGTTAATGCTTCAACAGGATCAACCAGAAGATTTTGTAATAGCAACTGGTAAACAATATTCAGTTCGAGAATTTGTCACGCTCGCTGCTAAAGACATAGGCATTGAGATGCGATGGGAAGGTAGCGGTGAAGCCGAGAAGGGTTATGATGCCAAGACCGGTGCATGTATTGTCGAGGTCGATCCTAGATACTTTCGACCAGCCGAGGTGGAAACTCTTCTGGGAGATGCGACCAAGGCGCATCAAAAACTGGGCTGGAAGCCGAAAATCTCTTTTGAGACGCTTGTATCTGAGATGATAGCAGAAGACTTAGCGGCGGCGGCTCGTGAGAATTTGCTGCGCGAACATGGTCACCAATTTTTCGCCCCTAAGGAATGATCCATACATGGATATACCAGTTTACTCTCCCTATCTCTGTGGGAATTTCAAAAAGTATGTGAACGAATGCCTTGATACAGGGTGGATCTCGTCGAGGGGTGAATTCATATCTCGCTTTGAAGATGCATTTGCACAATATGTCGATGTTCCGTCTGCGGCTTCAGTTGCAAACGGAACGGTGGCACTACATCTCGCTCTAGATGCTCTGGGCATCGGGGCGGGCGATGAAGTCATTGTACCGACCTTTACCTATATCGCTTCAGTTAACACTATCTTGCAAACCGGGGCAACACCGGTTTATGTGGACTCTCTCGAAAATACATTGCAGATAGATCCAGAGGGGGTGCGACTGGCGATTACAGAGCGCACTAAGGCTGTAATGGTTGTTCATCTCTATGGGCATCCATGTGACATGGATTCGATCCGAGAGATTTGTGACGAAAAATCGCTACTGCTCGTCGAAGACTGTGCTGAAGGATTCGGAACTAAATGGAAAAACAGTCACGTCGGCACGTTTGGCGACGTGGCGACGTTTAGTTTCTTTGGGAACAAGACAATTACGACCGGTGAAGGCGGGATGGTGCTAGCGCGCAATCCTCAAGTCATGGAAAAATGCCGACATCTCAAAAGTCAAGGTACTTCGCCTACACGAGAATACTGGCATGATGCGCTTGCGTATAATTACAGAATGACAAATATTCAAGCAGCAATCGGCCTGTCGCAAATTGAAATGGCAGATGAAATACTCTCCCTTAAAGCCAGGACAGCTGCCTCTTATGCCAGCAAGTTAGCTGGATTGCCGCTTCGTATGCACACCCCTGTGGGAGACGTTAAACATTCATATTGGATGTGCTCTATTGTACTTGATAACTCGGAACACAGAGAGCCGCTGCGCCAACATTTAAGGGAGAATGGTGTAGATACACGACCGTTTTTCCCGCCAGCCCATCGTATGCCTCACAGCGCTTCCACAGGATCTTACCCTGTTGCTGATAGCTTATCCGCTCGTGGGTTGAACCTGCCAAGCTTCCCACACATTACTGATGTAGAAATCAGTTTTGTTTGTGATTTGGTCAGGAGTTATTTTTCTAATCATTCCAACCACATTTAGTGAGACGATTTCGTATGATATCGTATATGGCTAATGTCTGGAAGGTACGCCACTTCTGGTGGCACCTTTCAATGTCTGATTTACGTGGGCGCTTCAGGCGGTCCTCCTTGGGAATATTATGGGCAGTTATACAGCCACTAGCGCTCACGCTGCTACTGTCTTTCGTGTTTTCTAAATTGTTGAATCAAAGTATATCTGCATATGCCCCCTATATTCTATCTGGGATTATTATCTGGGAATACATATCATTTACAGTGGTTGGTGGCTCAACAGCGCTTGTGCAAGCCGATGCATATATAAAGCAAACCAGAAATCCTCTTGCAATTTACACGCTTAGGAACACTGTTTCTGGCTTGGTCGTATTATCCGTAGCAAGTATCTCCCTATTCGGGTGGGTACTTATCATGTTTCCTGAAAACTTCTCGCTTTCATGGTTAGCAATACCAACTTTGCTACCCATCCTTGCTTTGATAGTTTGGCCGCTTGCCACAATCGTCGGCTACATCGGCGCAAGATTTCGAGATCTGCCGAATGCTCTGGCGCTCGTGTTACAGGCAGCTTGGTTTGTTTCGCCGGTCTATTTTAAAGAATCGATGTTCAGGCAGGGTGGATTGAATGCATTCGTTGATTATAACCCTATTTACCACGTGATGCAGATTCTAAGAGCCCCTGTCCTTTATGGGGAATGGCCTACGGCTACCAATTACATTTGGTGCTTAGGTGTGAGCCTCCTCCTAACCTGCGTGGCAGTAGCTGTGGGGATGCGTGCGGAGAAGAGAGCCATTTTTTACCTATGATCCAGCCATCGATTACCCTGTCAAATGTTCATCTGCACTACGCTGCATCAGCGTTCAAAGAACGCTCAGTCAAAACTCTAGTAAACGCCTTATTGAGTATGCGGCGCAGCGCAGGAGCAAACATTGAAGACATCCATGCCCTAAAGGGTATTTCTGTAGATATAGCGCGGGGCGAACGCGTTGCCCTGATAGGTCACAACGGGGCTGGCAAAAGTACGTTCTTGAAAACTATAGCCGGTCTCTACCCTATATCATCTGGGACATTAAAAGTGACGGGTACCGTAAGATCCCTGTTCGATATTGGTCTTGGGTTTGAGCCTGATGCAACTGGCCGTGAGAATATTCTTTACCGTGGGTTGCTTCTCGGACTAACGCCACGTTTCATGCGAGAGATCGAGGATGAGATCATCGAGTTCGCGGATCTCGGCGATTTTATCGATTATCCAATCAAAACTTATTCTGCCGGCATGCAAGTTCGGCTCGCCTTCGCGATTTCGACAGCAGTCGACGGCGACATACTCCTTCTAGACGAAGTTATAGGTGCAGGTGATGCGGCATTCATGACTAAGGCGAAGGCCCGCATAATGAATATGGTCGAGAAGGCTGAGATAATGGTTCTAGCAAGCCATGACCTTGCGAACGTCCGTCAGCTTTGCACACGAGCATTGGTTTTCAAAGCCGGCACAATTGCATTTGATGGCAGGGTAGAAGACGCGATTTCCTTCTATAACTCGGGAATGGGAGCTATAGCATGATAAGAGATTCAGGCGCTCCAAGACGTGTTTTATGGTTGTTAAATCATACTACTTTACGAGAATGTGAGGTCCCTCTTCTTCAGAGTATGGGGTTTGAGATATTCACGCCTAAACGTTTTCCTCGGAATTCCGATAACAGAAGCGCTTCAGTTAGTTTCGAAACGGATGAGAGTCTGACGATTCCGGCTTCTGTAATTGACGAACTAAACTCTTACGATTCCTACCAGGCACCAGTTAACCCACGCATTGATTTTCTGATTAACTATTACTTTGAGAACGCCATTGTTGCCTATATGTTTCCAATGTTCACGCAGATAATATCTCGTTTCAAAGGGCGAATATTGTTGAGAGCGTTTGGTTTAACGTCCGAGACCTGGACCTATTTCGATTTTGCTAATTTTGTCGCTGGTTCATTTTTTAAGCGTACATGGATGAAAGCTTCCAACCAATTTTGGTTTGCGGCAAGCTATTCTAGTCTTATAGAGATAGAGCCAAATTTCATACGAGAGCGAACTGTCCTCTTGCCGGTAGGCTTACCGGAACGTATTCTCGCTAAGCAAGACACTTGGCGAGGTGGCGACAAACGAATAATGTTTGTCTGCCCCGATATAGAGACCTATCCTGAAGCAAAAGCGGCCTACTCTGAGTCTAAGCATGTATTCGGCGACTTGTCGCATGTTATTTGTGGCAATCAAACGATCCCGGTTGTTGATGACGACAATGTCGTAGATCGACTAAGCGCCGAAGATGGTGGGCGCTTACCAATCGCGATGAGCTGTACGAATTGCAGCGCGAACTGTACGAACGTTACCCAAGTTGGAATGCAGTCGCGGGTGAGTATTTACGCATAGTAACTGACGAAAAAGAGGCATTTTAAATGGCGATTGCACCAAATACACGCGTTTTGGTAGCAGGTTACGGATTGCCGGCGGAATTTTGCGTTACAACCTTGATTGGCATGGGCGTAGAGATTGATAAGATTGCGGTTGCGACGCATAGAGAAGACAATCGTAATTGTGGTTTACATTCCATGTTAAGGCTTAGGAACATTCAATTCACTACCGCAGCTGCAAATTCGGAAGAATTCTACGAATTTGGAGCTAATTTCGATCCGGACATGATTATAAGCATGCACTATCGATCGTTAATCCCGGGTCGCTTCCTAAAATTGGCAAAAAAGGGGAGCGTAAATCTTCATCCGTCGCTTCTTCCTGCTTATCGCGGAACAAACTCGGTTGCGTGGGTGATTATAAATGGCGAGAGCGAAACCGGTTTCAGCTATCATCGTATGGACGAAAATTTCGATACGGGTGCAATATTGTTGCAAGAGCGAATTTCAGTTGAAGAAACCGATACAGCCTTTTCTTTATTTCACCGACAAATTGCGCGCGCGATGCTGCGCTTAGAGGAAGTCATCCTTAAACTAGATCAAGGAGATCCGGGATTTGCTCAATTGGGTGAAGCTAGCTATTACGCCCGCGAACTTCCTTTCGGTGGCGTTATCGACCCAAGATGGTCGGAAGTCCAGATTGATCGTTTTATCCGAGCAATGTTCTTTCCTCCGTTCCCACCGGCAGTATTGAAGATTGATGGCAAGGTATATTATGTTCCTTCTATAGATATTTACCGCTCTCTTATGAGGGGTATTCCCTCGTAAAATGGCTTGTTGCTTGTTTAGGTTTTTGGTCCCAGCAGGTGATGGTGTAGTTTGATGATAAAGGCTTCTGGCTTTGATTTCCAAAGTTCCTGAATGGCTTCATAGGGTGTGACGTTGCCCCCCAAGTTTTATCCAGTTTTGAGTTCGCGCCAGCGGTTTTGGGTTGTTGTATTCGGGGCGGTAGCGGCGGGTTGCGGTGCGGAGTCGTCCGGGCTGCGCAGCACCGCATCACGTCGCGGGTTGATTGTCTGAGCGAACTCGGCAGGCGTCATCCAGCCGAGTTCAGAGTGTGGTCGATGATCGTTGTAATCGCTGCGCCAGTTTAAAAGCGCTGATCATGCATGGGTTAGTGACGAGAAGAACGTTTCATTCAGGAGCTCGTCTCGTAGCTGTCCATTGAAGCTTTCGATGAAGGCGTTCTGGATCGGTTTGCCAGGCGCTATATAGTGCCATTCCATTTTGGTCCGATCCACCCAATGCAGGATTGCGTTACTGGTGAACTCACTGCCGTTGTCACTGACGATCATCTTCGGCTTGCCACGTCTTTCGATGATCCGGTCCAACTCACGGGCAACCCGCAAGCCGGAAAGGGACGTATCGGCGACAAGAGGCAGGCATTCTCTTGTGCAATCATCGACGACCGCAAGCACCCGGAACCTGCGGCCATCGGTGAGCTGATCTGACACGAAGTCCAGCAACCAGCGAACATTGGCAGCCGGCGGGATCAACATCGGCGCTCGGGTGCCTATCGCCCGCTTACGCCCGCCACGCTTGCGTACCGTCAACTTCTCCTCCCGATAGAGCCGGAAGAGCCACTTGTGGTTCACAAGGTGACCCTCACGCCTGAGCAGCACTTGAAGACGTCTATATCCAAAGCAGCGACGTTCATGCGCTAGCGCCTTCATCCGCTCGCGAAGGTCATGGTCATCGCTGCGCCTGGTTTCGTAACGGATCGCCATACAGCAAAAGCCCATGGCTTTACACGTCCGCCGTTCGCTCATCTGGTGATGATCCATCAGATGAGCGACAGCTTTCCGGCTTGCTGCGGGTGTCACCACTTCTTTCCCAAAAGGTCTTTCAAAGCGGCGTTGTCGAGCATCGCATCTGCCAGGAGCCGTTTCAGCTTTGTGTTTTCGTCTTCCAGCGTCTTCAACCGCTTGGCCTCGGACACGTCCATGCCGCCGAACTTGGCTTTCCATTTATAGATGCTGGCATCGCTGACGCCGTGCTTGCGACAAAGCTCCGCGACAGGCGTGCCCGCCTCGTGCTCCTTCAGAATGCCGATGATCTGTTCCGTCTGTAAAACGGTTGCACTTCATTCTCTGGTCCTCTCAATGGGCCAGAGCTTACTTCAAAATGGATTATTTCAACGGGGCAAGGTCAAAAGTCAAAAACACCAATCAGTCGTCTCGCTCTAGGCTCCAGACTCAATTGATCCACCATGTTACGATCGCGGCGATGTAGCAGGTTGCGGCGAAGTTAATCATGAGCTTGTCATATCGTGTGGCGATACGCCTCCAATCCTTGAGGCGGCAGAAGGTGCGTTCGATGATATTTCTGCGTCGGTAGGCGATCGGGTCGAACGGTCTGATCCGCTTTCGGGTTGGATTGTTGGGAATGACCCGTTGCGTGCCACGCGCCGTAAGGAAGTCTCGCAAAGCGTCGCTGTCGTAAGCGGCATCTGCCGCACAAAGCCGTGTGGGAGGTAAAGGCTCTAGCTGTGGAGCGTCAACAGGTTGTCTCGGTTGAGGCCGAGGCGACTGATTGGTGTTTTTGATTTTAGCCCGCTATGAGGTCGATGCCAATTGTACATATGTGTCCAGTTTGGCAGATGCGCTTTGCGGATCTGTGACGATGGGTATGCACGTGCATAGGCCCACTCCCGTAATGCGGTCTGAATGAAGCGCTCGGCCTTGCCGTTGGTTTTTGGCGTATAGGGCTTGGTTCGAATGTGCTTGAGATCGAGCGCCTTGCAGGCCTTGGCGATATAGCAGGCCCCGTTGTCCGTCATCACCCGCGTGACGGTGACGCCAAGGCTTGCATAGTAGGCGACGGCAGCTTTGAGAACGGCTATGGCATGATGGCTTTTTCATCCGGGAATATGTCAGTGAAGGCGATGCGGGAAACATCATCGATGCAGACATGGACATATTCCCAGCCAACCCCGCGCGTGTTGCTTTGTCTCGTCCTGTTGCCTGTGATCCGATGGCCGACGCGCTCGAAACGCCCAAGCCGCTTGATGTCGAGATGGATCAGGCCTCCCGGCTCGGCATATTCGTAGCGGATGACGGGTTCGACCGGGTCGATGTCTTTCATCCGCGACAGCTTTGCGCGCCTGAGAATGCGGCTGACGGTGGCGGGAGAAACGCCGGTTTCCATGGCGATATGCTTACCGGTCAGGCGTTGTCTGCGAAGATGGAGTATCCGTTCGACAATGTCCTGGCCCATTTGACGGGGGCTGCGGGTGGGGCGCGACGAGCGATCCGTCATCGCCGCCCGGCCAGATATCCTGAACCGTTCGGTCCAACGAGAAACAATTTTCAGCGAGACCCCATAAAGGCGTGCAGCCTGCGCCTTCGTCAGCCTGCCGCCGAAAACTGCGACCGCCATTTCTTCTCGACGCAATGGCGTCAGTCGGGCATTCTTGTGGATGTTCATTCGGAGCAATCCTGGAAAACTGAGGTGTGGTAACTCCAGTCTCCTCGATCCGCTCCGAATGGACAACCTCCTGAAAGCTCACATCTAGCAGGAGAATGACAATGGGGGCGTCGCCGCGTTGCCCAGGCGTTATTCGCAACGCGACTGGACGGCCGCAACTATCGACAACAGCATGGATTTTTGTCGATCTGCCGCCGCGCGAGCGACCGATTGCTTCGGCATCGCCCCCTTTTCCGCCAGCGGCAGGGCGGTGTGCTTTTGCGGTGGTGCTATCGATCATATGGATGTCCCGATCGGTCGGTTGCACCAAAGCTTCAAACAGCCGCCGCCATATTCCTTTGGCTGACCAGCGATGGAAGCGATTGTAGACAGTTGTTGGAGGTCCGTAGCAGGCTGGACAATCCTGCCATCGGCAACCGGATCGCAGGATGTGGATAATCCCACTGATGACCCGGCGATCATCGGTGCGATGCGCGCCAGGCTGGTTGGTTGGAAGCAAGGGCGCAATCACTGCCCACTGCTGATCATCAAGCCAGAACTCTCCTGCCATGGTCCAAAACTCCCACTAGCGAAGCCAGTGAATCAAGCAGACACAATAAGATCAAGCGCCTGATTGGGTATGGCCCCTAAACCGAGACAACCCGTTGAGGCCCCACATCTAAGTGCACATTCAGCGAATTGGAGGAAAGCTGAGGATTCCCACCTTGAGAAACAGTAAGTAAAATCGATAATATTTTGAATTTACTTACTGATTTATGGCTGGGGCGCCTGGATTCGAACCAGGGAATGGCGGTACCAAAAACCGCTGCCTTACCGCTTGGCTACGCCCCAACAAATCAAACTGAAGCAATCAGTTGCGCGGCCTTATAACCGCTTCAAATGCCAAGCGCAATCGCCTAATAGCGAAATCCCACATAGCTTCACAGGTCAAGACGCCAATTGATAATCAGTATCGAGCTTTGACATTATCCGTGAAACCCCAGAGGGTAATGCCGGATAATTCCGGAAAGCTCCGCTTGAATAGCAGCACCCTTTCTGTCCGTCAGAAAGATTGTTAGCGGAGGAATGGACAAGGACCCGATTTCAGACTGGCCAGCCCAATCTCTCCATCCATGACCGCACCTACAGAAATATCGAACAGCCAGCCGGTTTGCGTCTTGCTGCAAAACTGATATTTCCACCAGAAAATCTCTTTATCGGTATATCTCATGCGATTTTTACTGGTTTCATTTTTCGTCAGTGCCCTTCTCTGCGGGATTGGGCTTTTTCTGCTGTCGCATCTGCTGCCAGCGAACTTTCTTGCCGCGCGCATGAGTTCGCGTTCCAACCATAGCATTGCCGCCCGGCAGATCGGCGGACTTGCGCTAATTCCCGCTATCCTCGTGACGCTCGCGATTTTCGCGCCCGATCTAGAAGTGAATATGCAGCTTTTCTTGTGCCTGTCAGGCGCATCTCTCCTGCTGTGGGTCGTCGGTGGACTGGATGACCGCTATGAATTATCGGAGATCATCCGGCTCGGTTCACAGCTTCTGGCCGCCATTACAGTGCTATATGGCCTCGGCCCCGATTTTCGCCTGCTGCCAAACCTTCTGCCCTATTGGCTGGAAGCAACATTGATCGTGTTTGCACTTATCATCGCAATCAATGTAACCAACTTCATGGATGGTCTCGATCTGATGACTGTAGCCGGGTTGGGCGTGCCTCTGGTGGGTATCGCATTACTCGGCGCCCTGGGGCTGACGGGGCTGACAAGTAGCGGCATCGGGGCGGTGGCTGCCGGCGGGCTTCTCGGTTTTGCCCTGTTCAACCGCCCGCCTGCCAGCATTTTTCTCGGCGATTCCGGAAGCCCCCCATTGGGGCTGATCGTAGGAACAGCCTTGCTGCTGCTTGCGCGTGAAACACACATCGTGGTCGCGCTTGTTCTGCCGCTTTATTATATTCTGGATGCGGGCACCACAATTGTCATGCGTGCAGCCCAAGGTGAGAACATCCTCAAGGCTCACTCGAAACATGCCTATCAGATAGCAAAACGCAGTGGCTGGAGTGTGCCGAAAGTGGTGGCCCATGTGGCGCTTTTAAATACAATCCTGATCGCCTGCGTGGTGGCCTTGCTGGCGCTGGATCATCCGCTCGCACAACTGACATTTCTGCTGGTCGCAGCCGTTGCCACACTCATTCTGCTGCTCGATTTCCGCGGGCGCTTCAGGAAGCTATGACCTCGAAAAGCACCTTGCGGACCATTTCGATATCCTTCTTTTCCATGGCGGTCCGCAGTACCGCCAGGCTTTCCTGAATATCTACCACGGCCTTGCTGCCCTGGGGCGCACGCATGATTTTCGGATGACGGGTGCGCTGGGCGAGCGAAGGATCGTAGAAAAGCTCTTCATACATCTTCTCGCCTTCGCGAATACCCGTCACCTCAATGGCGATATCGCCCTGCGGGTTTTCCTCGTTGCGCACGGTGAGTCCCGCGAGCAGGATCATGTTTTCGGCCAGATCGCGGATTTTCACCGGCTCACCCATTTCCAAAAGAACGGTATCACCGGATTGGGCAATCGCGCCGGACTGCACGATCAGTTCCGCCGCCTCCTTGATGGACATGAAATAGCGCGTCATGTCTTCATGCGTCAGCGTAACGGGGCCGCCATTTGCAATCTGCTCGCGGAAAAGCGGCACTACCGAACCGTTGGAGCCAAGCACATTGCCAAAACGGACGGAATAGAAAGCTTTTTTTTTGCCGGCCTGCTCAGCCAGCCGTCCGTAATAATAGACAACCAGTTCCGCCCACCGCTTGGTCGCGCCCATGACATTGGTGGGGCGCACGGCCTTGTCGGAAGAGATCAGCACCATGCGTTCCACATCCGTGTTCAACGCTGCCTCGGCCACCTCCAGCGTGCCGAATACATTGTTGAAAATGCCGACCAGCGGGTTCCTCTCCACCAGCGGCACATGCTTGTAAGCCGCACAGTGATAAACCGTATCGATGGAATGATCGCGGATCGGTTTTTCCACGCAGGCGCGGTCACGCACGGAGCCAAGGACCGGCACCACCGTGCAAGAGGCAAACTGGCGAAGCTGCCTGTCGATCTGGTATAATGCAAACTCACTCGATTCAAAGAGAACAATCGCAGCCGGGTTCCATTGCGCAATCGTGAGGCAAAGCTGGCTGCCGATGGAACCGCCCGCGCCGGTTATCATGATGCGCCGCCCCTCCACGACCTCACGCAGAAGCGTTGTATCAGGCGGAACCGGCGAACGCCCCAAAAGATCATCGATCTCGACATTGCGCAGCGCACTAACGAGATATTTCCCGGCCGTGAGATCAGCAATGGGCGGAAGAATGCGCGTATTGACCGGCAGGCGCCCCAAAAGGCGCGCAAACTCCTGGCGCTCCTTCTGCTCCAGCGCGGGTTCTGAAACGACAACCTGCTTGATACCGTAATTTTCGATCAGGCTTGGAATTTCTTCCGTGCGATAGACACGCAGGCCAATAATGTCCATTCCGGCCAGTTGCCCGGCAGGATCGATAAAACCCACCACCAACGTATCGCTATGGCTGCGAAGGGCCGTCGCAAGCTGACGCGCCGGTTCGCCAATGCCGATTATCAGGGCTGAACTGGTATACCGCTTGTCGTGTTCGGCAGTGCGTAGCAGCCATTTTGCGCCGAAGCGGCTTGCGGAAATGAAAACCGTACTCAGGAGCCAATAAAGAAGCGGAACAGAACGCGGCAGGCCGGTGCTGCCGTAAAGCTCCATCAGGAACACCAGCGCCACCCAGAACAAGGCGGCGACTGCGGTGGCCTGGAAGGTCGACCAGATGGCGCGCTCGGCCAGATAACGAATGATGGCGCGGTAAAGCCCAAAACGGATGAAGACCGGAATGGCCAGAAGCGGCGCAATCAGGATCAGGAAAAGCTGCGCCAGATTGGGTACGAAGACGAAACCGAAACGGACGACAAAAGCTAGATAGGCGCTTGCAAGCAGCAACAGGCAATCGCTCAACACCAGAATGATCTGTTTGCTGATGCGCGGCAGAAGCGCCAATCTTTGCCAAGGATATTTTAAACTCATACGCGCTGTAATCCCGCCCTCCAGATGGAGAGAAACTAAGCCCGGCAAGCCGGAGCAATAATCCTATCTATTCCGTCAGATCGAACGCAACCACGTTGATCATCGCATTCCACAAGCACCAGCAACCGTAACAGACCCGGTTACAGCAAAGATTGGAACCGCTCTATTTCTTTGCTTTACGCATTATCCGACACATCGAAGCAGGATCAGAAATCAGTCCAGTGAGCTGATTTCCCCACTTAGACGCTTCGCACTTTTGGCTCGAAAATGCTCTAGCACAACTCCTCCGGGGTGAGCCATATCAATTGTGGTTGCAATGGTTTAACGAACATCTTTCACCTACCGGCATTGTTGATAAGCATGATTTTACTGGAGCGCGTTTTAATCTGAATGCATCAGATCCACGCTCTAACTCTCTGTTTTGACATGCATCTTATCCGAAACGCTTTCGGAGCGCGCTCTAAATCCAGTAAAACTGGTGCGGGAACAGGCCGCCGCAACCATACGCCCGGAAAGAGCAGCAATTGTATTGCCGGTCAGCTGATGAGCGAACCGCTTCTCATACTGCGCCACGCATTGCCATCGGAATATGCCATTTCTGCGCCCGTGCCCGAATCGGTAACAAAAATTATCGCACCCGCACCGTGGCTTGCGGCCGAAGGCAGGGTCGCAACAGAATAAGATGCGGGTCGGATGGGGCCATCGACATCGAGCCTCGTCTTTGGCCAGTTGGAGCCTATGGCCACATTGCCCGTTGCCCGGTCAACACGCAAAGCCTCACGCCAGTTGCCACCGTCGTCGCCAACCTTGACGCTGAAATCATTGCTGCCGTTGAGCCCCATTTCGGCATAGCCTGTCCAGTTGGTCTGGAACAGAAGGCTTGCCGTGTCGGATGCCGCCTGCTTGTTCACCTTCACCTGATGGCCCGCACCAGCATTATTGAAAAGGCTGGCATCGGATGAAAGCGCAAAACGGTTGACCGCATCGGGCGTTGCCTGCACGCCCAGCATGGAAAGTGACAGTTCGTCCGGCACGGATGAAGAATTTTTCCACAAACTGCCATCAAAAACCAGAAGCAGCGCCTCATCCGCGACATAGGCAAGCCAGCCCGTGGCGGGAATGACGAACAGCCAGCCGCCATCAATGAAGGATGCAACCATGCCATCTTTTCCCGCCCATGCCCCACTGGCCTGCGCGGCGACGATATAGCGATCTCCTTCGGCGGGCGAAGAAGGCGCATCGCCAAGCGACCACGACTTGACGCCCAGATGCACGATGGCGTCCAGCATCCGCAGCGCCTCGTTGTGGGTAACATGTTTTTGCGCCTGGCTCGGCAGAATATAGGGCAGTTTCAGATTGGGTGTTTCGTCCATGTAAAGCTCCTCGCAATAAACGACGCGAGGAGTTTAGCTCCGCTCCCGAACAGGGGGATAAGTTTTAGGTTCAGCTACCGCGATAGGTGGAATAGGACCATGGGCTGACGAGAAGCGGCACGTGATAATTACCGTCTTCATCGGCAATGCCAAACCGGATCGGGATGAGATCCAGGAAGGGTTCATGGGCCAGTTCCGCACCACGGCCTTCAAAATATTCGGCAACGTGGAATTGCAGCTCATAAATGCCCGTGCGCATTTCGTCACCAGAGAGAAGCGGCGCATCGGTGCGCCCGTCCAGATTGGTGACAACGCGCTTCAGGAGTTCCGGCGTTCCGCTGGCGGCGATGCGATAAAGTTCGACGCGCATCGCCGCAGCCGGGGTGCCGTGCGCGGTATCGAGAACATGTGTGGAAAGCTTACCCATGGGAACCCCGTTCAAGCCGTTTGTGTGGTTTCGATACGATAGGCGTAATCGGAGAAAAAATACTCCTCCAGATTATCTTCCCTGCCCGCGCGGTCGACAACCAGAAAATCCGATTTCTGTTCCAGCGCTAGAAGCGGGTGATGCCAGATATTGCGCAGATAATTGACGCCCTGATCACCGCGCGCAAGAAAAGCGCGCGGGCGTGCGGGCCCGGCGCCTGCATCTTCCGCCACCACCACCAGAAATGGCCTGCCGTTCAGCGGAATGAAAGCTTGCGAACCGAAGGGATGGCGTTCCATCATCATGATATCGATGGGTGCGGCAAAAGACTGGCCTCGAAAAATATTGATGAGCGCGCGCGTCTGCGTGCCTGCGGCTTCCACCCGCGCCAGATCATGATAGCGTTCAGTCGTGCCGTTGTTGATAAGGCGCAGTTGCGCGCCCTCAACCTCGATGACATCCCCAAAAGGTGCAAAGGCCTCTTTCGTCAGCGGCTCGACCGTTAGAGTTTCGATCTGCACATTACCCTCCCCGAAGGTTTGGAATCTCTGCACTGACAAAGCGCGGCCCCGCCCGTGCTGTCAATCGCGAAGCAGTTTCAACCAAAACATGAAAAGCCGGGCACGGGGCCCGGCTTTCGAGGATGCGGAAAAGATTCAGCGTTTCACAAGCGCCGTCACGGCGGGCACACCGATGGCAGCCAGGGCAAGCTTCACAAGATCGCCCACAATGAAAATGCCGAAGCCGAAGGCGATGCCTTTTTCAAAGCCGAACAGATAGGCCATCCAGCCCGCCCCCATGACGAGAATCACAGCTTCGGCCAGAAGCATCACGCCGCCAAGTGCGAACGGGTTGCGCGCCAGGCCCTTGTCGGCGGCGCGGCCAACGATCCATGCGGCTGCCAGATAGGAAAGAAGATAACCGCCCGTCGGGCCGACCATATAGGCAAGGCCAATGCCTTTTTCCGGCGTTCCCGTGAAAACAGGCATACCGAGAGCGCCTTCGAGGAGATAGAGCGCGACGGTCGCAACCGCGAGGCGCGAGCCGTGAAGAGCGGCAATAGCAAAGACCGCGAAAGTCTGCATCGTCACGTTTACATAGACGAGATCGACCTTGATTTTTGCCGAAAGGGTGAGAATGGCGGTGCCGACGAGTGCGAGGGAAACGAACCAGAACGCTCTCGACAATTGCCCAAGCGGCAGATAATCGGCAATCAGTGCGGCGGCGGCAACGCGGGACTTGGCTCTTTGAGGCATAGCAGACTCCACTCTTCAAGGCGTTTTCAGGCGGGAAATGCATGAAAACGAAAACGTGACGCACAAGCGCCAGCTTGCAAACGTCATTTTGAAACCGTACCGATTGTTACCGGGCTTTGGCGAATAACGTTTGAAACCCGATTATATAAGGCCTATGCCGTTTCAGGAATCGAACCAAAGAACAATTGGATGCCGTTTCCATGGCGCTTGTTTTCGACAATAATTTCACGCCCGAATATGGCAAGCCTGTCACGCTTGGCAAAGGCATTGTGCGCCTGACGGCCAACAACCCCAGTGCCTTCACCTTTCATGGCACCAACAGCTATATCGTGGGAACCGATACGCTTGCGATCATCGATCCCGGCCCGGAAAACGAGGCGCATTACCGCGCCCTGCTCGAAACAGTGGCGGGGCGTCCGGTAAGCCATATTTTCGTGAGCCACACCCATCGCGATCACTCGCCGCTTGCGCAACGGCTCAAGGAAGAACTTGGCGCACTGACAGTCGCCGAAGGCCCGCACCGGCCTGCCCGGCCCTATCATGCAGGTGAAGTCAACCTGCTCGAAGCAAGCGCGGATATGGATTTCAGGCCCGATATCCTGCTTGCCGACGGGGCAACCGTCGATGGCGACGGCTGGGCGCTTGAAGGCATTCACACACCGGGCCACACCGCCAACCATATGGCTTTTGCGCTGAAAGGCACCGATATTCTCTTTTCGGCGGATCATGTGATGGCATGGGCCACGCCCGTCGTCGCGCCGCCTGACGGATCGATGAGCGACTATATGGCATCGCTCGAAAAGCTTCTGGCACGGGACGATGCGGCCTATCTGCCCGGCCATGGCGGCGCGGTGACGAAGCCGGCCGCCTTTGTGCGGGGCCTGCGTGCCCACCGCAAAATGCGTGAGCGCGCGATCCTCGAGCGCATTGTGCAGGGCGACCGCACCATTCGCGACATGGTGAAGGTGATCTATCGCGACACCGACCCGCGCCTGCATGGTGCAGCGGCACTTTCGGTGCTGGCGCATCTGGAAGATCTGGTCGGGCGCGGCGAAATCATAACCGAAGGCGACCCGTCGCTGAACGGTATCTATCAGCCAGCCTGATTATTCGACATCGGCCGGAGCCTTATTGACCTCCCCCTCCAGCGCGCCCAGAAAATCAGTGATGAAACCGGCATTCAGCCCCCTATCGCGCTTTCCATAACGCGACAGCGAACGCATATCGACATAGGTGGTTTCACCTTCGTCCAGCAGGCGGATGACGATATCGCTTTTCAGACCCAGAATAAAACTATGCGCGGTGGCAGCAAAGCGGATGGCGTTTTGTTCCGGCGTGGCGACATCCCGCGCGATCACGGTCCAGCCGAAGGCCTTCAACGTCGTCTCCACCCCTTGCATAACCCGGTCCGGCGCGGCCTCATAACGGCGGCCCACCACATCGGGATAGGCTGAAAGCTGCGCCAGCGGATCGCCGTCCACCCGCTCGGTCAGCGGGTTCATCCATTGTAGGCGCGCGGGCATGTTGTCGGTGAACTGCGGCGGCGTCTCGAAATCCGTCGACACATCATAAAAAGGCGGTGATCCATACCAAAGTGCCCCCACCAGCGCGAGCGGCACCATGACCACAAGCGCAAAAACACTGCCCCAGAACGACCGCGCACCGCCCTTGTCGCCATTGACCCATAGATTGCGAAACCCCTTGGCCGCGCAGATGAGCGCCAGAAGCGCAAGGGCACCGCTCAATATCGCCACCAGCACGAAATCAGGCGTCTCCAGCCGCCAGAAGCGATGCAGGAGAAAGGCGATTGCAAGCAGCAAGGCACCAAAGACGCCAAAGCGCAGCGCCCATACAGCAGAGCGCGACTGCCGCCGCTGATAGCGAAGTTTTCTCATCCAGATTCCCAGCCAATCACAGGACAGCCTATGAATAGCAGAGAGATTTTCACTCGGCAAAACTCATCTGCTCAAGCATAACCCTCGTGCATCATTCACCCCGGTTTTCACCCCATCCTTGTGGGGGGCTATAAGTTGATACCCTCCCGCAAGCATTCTTCATATATGCGGAACGCGCCCAACCTCCCGCAAAATTGCGAAGCTTTTTACACTCCTGTCCCCTGCGAGATCACACAGTTTTACAGCCCATCGAAAAAAAAGCTAACTAAATCAATAAAAAGGCATTGCAGCAACTTCTAACAAAAGGCATGATCTTGTTCGGGGGTGTTATAGGATTCTTTGGAGAGGACGACATGGACCGTGTCCTTAGCCATGGCCCCGCGCCAACATCGGTGACAGAAGCCCCTGAACAGGATGCAATGACGCTTGAAGCCGTCGAGCTGGAATTTGCACTGGGTGCTATCGATGTCCTCACCGAAGGTTTCGACGCGGCTCTGGCCAAGGCTGCGGAACGGGTTGGCGGCGAAGTGCTTTTCAACATGCCCGCCCTCGACACCAGCGAGGCGCAGCGCATCGGCGCTATTGCCATTTCCGGCCAGCCACAGGATCAGGTGATCTTCGTCACATTGCGCAACGACGGCACGACGCTCTCCCTTGCACCGTTGACCGGCCACAACGCCCTGTTTGAAAGCCTGGGGCGCAACTATGCCGCCGTGATGAAAATTCTGTCGCCTCAACAAGCCGCAAACGAAAGCTGACGCATCCGGCTGTCAAGGCGATAAAACGTTCCGGCGCTCGGCGCGGAAATGCAAACTTTTCTTAGTCACATTATCCTACGCATCGAAGCGGGATCAGAAATCAGTCCAGTGGACTGATTTCCCCGCGTAGGCGCTTCACACTTTTCCTGGTCGCATTATCCAACGCAAAACCGCTACGCACTTTTGCTGGAAATGCTCTATTTCACCATTTCCTGTTTTTTCTGAGCAGCGGTGTTGACAGGAAGATCGTGTCCGGGACGGGGTTGAGTTCCATCGTGGTTTGCACATCCTTCAGGCGCACGAATTTCATGCCCTTGGCCTTCAAAGCCAGAATGCCTTTCGCTACCCCCTCGCCCGAAGAACGGGTCGGCTGGTTGATATGCGAAATAATGACATCGCCGTCATGCGCACCGGCGATGCGCCGTTCCACAGTCTCTGCGGGCAAGCTCGCGCCCATGTCACCGTTCAGCGAATAACCGGCGATCTTGTAGCCCATGCTGGTGGCAAGCTGCACCGCATCGGTGGAATAGCGCGCCGTTGCATCGCGATACCAAAGCGGCTTTGGCATGCCCTCGGCGGTAATCGCTTCCGCACCGCCTTCGATTTCCTTGCGCACGGCATCGAGAGAGCCAGCGGTCTTGATGCCATACATCAGCGGCATGTTCGTGATGGCTGGCACATGCATCGCGCCATGGTTCTCTACATCGAAGAGATCGGGATGAGCCTTGAGAACCGCCACGGCTTCGGCATTTTGCTTTATCCATCGCCCTGTCACGAAAATCGTAGCCGGAATGCGGTCTTTCACCAGCACGTCCAGAATGCGATGATCTGTCTTGCCCATGCAGGCATCAAGCGTCAGCGCCACTTGCGGTGCCGCCGCGCCGCCCGGCTTAATATGCAGTTGCGGCTCGACAATCGTGACCGTTTCAGAGCCATGCTCCTTTGACGCCATGTCATTGGCACAGGCAATGCCGACGGTGAATAATAGCGCGGCACCCGCCGCTGAAAACTTTTGAAACATGACAATATCTTCTAAAAATGAACCGGAGCGACCTTATTTCATGTGCCGCTCCCGCCGGTGTTTTAGGACTTGTCTGCATTCAACGCATCAAAGCAGAAGCGGAAATCAGTCCAGTGGACTGATTTCCCCGCATCGGCGCTTCGCACTTTTGGCTCGAAAACGCATTAGCAGTCGCTAACTAACCCGGCAGTAAAGCTGAATTATGGCAGCGGTTTACACTTTGCGCACGGCTGCCTGCGCCGCCGCAAGGCGGGCGATCGGCACACGGAAAGGCGAGCAGGACACATAGTCGAGACCCGTCTTTTCGCAGAAGGCGATGGAAGCCGGGTCGCCGCCATGTTCACCGCAGATGCCAAGCTTGATCTTTTCGCGCGTCTTGCGTCCGCGTTCGGCAGCGATCTGCACCAGTTCGCCCACACCGTCCACGTCGAGCGAAACGAACGGATCCTGCTCGATCACAACGCGGTTCTGGTATGTCGTGAGGAAGCCGGCGGCATCATCGCGCGAAATACCGAAGGTCGTCTGCGTCAGGTCGTTGGTGCCGAAGGAGAAGAATTCCGCAGATTCGGCAATCTCGGCCGCGCGGAGTGCCGCGCGCGGCAGCTCGATCATCGTGCCGACCATATAGTCGATCTTGATGCCTGCCTCGCTCATGACTTCCTTCGCCACCGCATCGATGCGCGCCTTGACGAAATCAAGCTCCGCCTTCAAGCTCACCAGCGGCACCATCACTTCCGGCACCACCGGCTCGCCGGTCTTCTTGCCCGCTTCCACGGCAGCTTCGAAAATAGCGCGCGCCTGCATTTCGGCTATTTCCGGATAGGAAACAGCCAGACGGCAACCGCGATGGCCAAGCATCGGATTGAACTCATGCAGCGCATCGGCGCGGTCGCGCAGCTTCGCAGCATCGACGCCCATGGACCGGGCGACTTCGTCCACTTCCTCATCCGTATGCGGCAGGAATTCATGCAGCGGCGGATCGAGCAGGCGGATCGTGACGGGCAGGCCCTTCATGATCTCGAACAGTTCGGCAAAATCCGAACGCTGCATCGGCAGAAGCTTGCCAAGCGCCAGCCGCCGACCTTCCTCGGTATCGGACAAAATCATCTCGCGCATGGCGACGATGCGACTGCCATCGAAGAACATATGCTCCGTGCGGCAAAGGCCGATGCCTTCCGCACCAAATGAGCGCGCAGTGCGGGCATCGGCTGGTGTTTCGGCATTGGCGCGCACCTTCATGCGGCGCGCACGGTCGGCCCATTCCATCAGCTTGCCGAAATCGCCGGAAAGCTCCGGCTGCAACATGGCGACAGAGCCTTTCAGCACCTGGCCGCTTGCGCCATCAATCGTGATGACATCGCCCTTCCTGAAGGTCTGGCCAGCAGCCAGCATGGTGCCATTGCGGTAATCGACGCGCAGCGAACCGGCGCCGGAAACACAGGGCTTGCCCATGCCGCGCGCAACCACCGCCGCATGGCTGGTCATGCCGCCGCGCGTGGTCAAAATGCCTTCGGCAGCGTGCATGCCGTGAATATCTTCGGGGCTCGTTTCAATGCGGACCAGAATAACGTTGCGGCCTTCCGCCTTGGCCTGTTCGGCCTCTTCGGAGCTGAACACGATCTCGCCAGTTGCAGCGCCCGGCGAAGCTGGCAGGCCCATGCCCACGACCTGACGCTCGGCGCGCGGATCGATGGTGGGATGCAGAAGCTGGTCAAGGGCTGCGGGGTCGATACGCAACACCGCCTCTTCCTCGCTAATCAGCCCTTCCGCCGCCATTTCCACGGCCATTTTCAGCGCAGCCCTCGCAGTGCGCTTGCCGGAGCGCGTCTGGAGCATCCACAGCTTGCCGCGCTCGATGGTAAATTCCAGATCCTGCATGTCGCGATAATGCTGTTCCAGACGATTTGCAACTTTCAAAAATTCGGCAAAGGCTTCCGGCATCACCTTTTCAAGCGAGGGCTTGTCGGAACCGGCGGCGATGCGCGCTTCCTCGGTGATGTTTTGCGGCGTACGGATACCGGCCACCACGTCTTCGCCCTGGGCATTGACGAGGAATTCGCCATAGAGCTTGTTTTCGCCTGTCGATGGGTTGCGCGTGAAGGCAACGCCCGTAGCCGAGGTTTCCCCCATATTGCCGAAGACCATGGCCTGTACATTGACTGCCGTGCCCCATGCGGCCGGGATGTTGTGCAGGCGGCGATAGGTGATGGCGCGTGCGTTCATCCAGCTTGAGAAAACGGCGCCGATTGCGCCCCAAAGCTGCTCGCGCGGGTCTTGCGGGAAAGGCTGGCCCAGTTCTTCCTCGACCTTTGCCTTGTAAAGCCCGATCACGTTCTTCCAGTCGTCGGCGGAAAGCGCCGTATCGACCTCGACACCGAGATCCGCCTTGGTATCTTCGAGAATTTCCTCGAAGAAGCCATGATCGACACCCAGGACCACATCCGAATACATCTGGATAAAGCGGCGATAGCTGTCATAGGCGAAACGTTCGTCGCCCGATTCGCGGGCAATGGCCTGCACCGTCTCGTCATTGAGCCCGAGATTGAGAACCGTATCCATCATGCCCGGCATGGATGCGCGCGCGCCGGAGCGCACCGAAACCAGAAGCGGTTTTTCCGCATCACCGAAATTACGACCGGTAAGCGTTGCAATATGCGCAAGCGCCGCCTGAACCTGCGCATCCAGTTCGGACGGATAGACGCGGTCGTTATTGTAATAATAAGTGCAAACTTCGGTGGTAATCGTAAAGCCGGGCGGCACAGGCAGGCCAAGGCTGCTCATTTCAGCCAGGTTCGCCCCCTTGCCGCCGAGAAGGTTGCGATCGCTCGCAGCCCCTTCCGCCTTGCCATCACCGAACGTGTACACCCACTTTGCCATTCCGGCCTCCCTTGACACAGGACAAGGTTCCCGAAAGACCTGCAATTGCTGCAAGCACTCCCTGAACCTGCTTGCGTTGCTTATGCGATCAGAAGCCGAGGGCCAACCAAAAAAGTCGGGCCGCGACAATAGAATCGATTAGGCACCCAGAAACGGTGAGCCTCCCGTGAAAAATGAATCGGGAGAATAGTCTTGAAGTGATTGACTCCGGCGCGAATTTGAAGCAAGAGTTAGAACAAATGGGGAACTTATCGGAGTTGGCCATGCGCATTACGGGCAAGCTTGATTATCTGGAAATGCCGGCCTTAAACGGGTCGCTGGACGCTACCAAGAATTTCTACGCACGCGCCTTTGGCTGGGCTTTCACCGATTACGGCCCCACCTATTCGGCTTTCGCCGAAGGGCTGGATGGCGGCTTCGATGCGCAAAGCAGCACGGCAAAGCCGCTGCCCGTGCTTTTTGCGGCAAATCTGGAAGAAGCTCTGGACGCTGTCACCGATGCAGGCGGCGCTGTTGTAAAACCCATCTTCACGTTTCCCGGCGGGCGGCGTTTTCACTTTACCGATCCCGCTGGAAACGAACTTGCCGTCTGGAGCGATAAATAGAGCAGTTACGCATCAGTCTCGCCGGTTTGTCGCGGGACTGGATGGCGGCTCGCTGCGGGCGGAGCCTGCAAATGCCCCGTATCGCAGCGAGCCCGCTATCAGGCAGCACTCAATGGATTAGTTCCTTCGCCGCGCAGGTCACTTTTTCGGTCTGCAAGGTCGTGTGGTGCAGGTCATAATCGTTCTGGAGCACATGTTCCACGGCACGGCGCACCGTTTCGCCATCGGCTTCCTGCGCCAGCACGAGATGTGCGGTCAGCGAGTGCTCGGTCTTGGTGAGCGACCAGACATGGAGGTCGTGGACGGAGGCGACACCCGGCACGGCAAGGATTGCAGCTTCGAGCTTTTTCACGTCGCCCCCTGCCGGCACACCTTCCAGAAGAATGTTGATACATTCCTTGAGCAAAACCCATGTGCGTGGAAAAACCATGAAGCCGATACCGACCGCGATGGCTGAATCGACCCATTCCCAGCCAGTCAGATAGATGATGATTGCAGCGGCGATCACCCCGACAGAGCCCAGCATATCGGCCCAGACTTCCAGATAAGCGCCCTTGACGTTCAGGCTGTCATCCTTGTGCACGGTCAGTATCCGCATGGAGATGAAGTTCATGACCAGCCCGACGATAGCCACCGCCAACATGCCGAGAGACTGGACATCGGCCGGTTCGGACAGGCGCTCCCAGGCTTCATAGAGAATATAGAAGGCAACACCCAGCAGCAGGAGCGCATTGAACGCCGCCGCCAATATCTCGAACCGCGCATAGCCATAGGTGCGCAGAACATCGGCCGGGCGGCGCCCCAGATAGATGGCGATCAGCGCCAGCAAGAGGGCGAATGCATCGGTCGCCATGTGCATGGCGTCTGAAAGAAGCGCCAGACTGCCGGTGGCAAAGCTGCCGATGACTTCGGCAATCATGAAGATGCCGGTCAGGCCGAAAGCGATCCATAATCGGGAAATCGGCGTGTTCTTCACATCGGCATGTTCGTGATCGGCGCCCATGCATCCTCCCATTATAGAAAAGTCAACTTGCCTCGCGTAGCTGCTCCGCCGTTTGAAGATCGACCGAGACAAGCTGGCTCACCCCTTGCTCACCCATGGTCACACCGAACAGGCGGTTCATGCGCGCCATGGTGATCGGATTATGTGTGATGACGACGAAGCGCGTTTCGGTCGAAGCCGCCATTTCGTCCATCAGGTTGCAATAGCGTTCGACATTATGGTCGTCGAGCGGCGCGTCCACTTCGTCCAGCACGCAGATCGGCGCGGGATTGGTAAGGAAGACCGCAAAAATCAACGCCATGGCGGTCAATGCCTGCTCACCGCCGGAAAGCAGCGTCATCGTCTGCGGCTTCTTGCCGGGCGGGCGGGCAAGAATTTCAAGCCCGGCTTCCAGCGGATCATCGCTTTCGATCAGTTGCAGTTCCGCCGTACCGCCACCGAACAGATGCGTGAACAGGCGCTGGAACTGCGCATTCACCACATCGAATGCCGCCAGCAAACGTTCGCGTCCTTCGCGGTTCAGGCTCTGGATTGCCTGACGCAGCTTCTTGATCGCCTCAATCACATCCTCACGCTCGGAGATAAGCGCGTCGAGACGGTCCGAAAGCTCCCGGCTCTCCTCCTCCGCGCGCAGGTTCACCGCGCCCAGACGCTCGCGCTCGATCTTCAGCCGTTCCAACTGGCGCTCAAGCTGGTCCGGGTCCGGCATGGCGTCTTCCGGCTTCAGACCGGCATGGCGGATCGCTTCATGCGGCGGACAGTTTAAGGCTTCAAAAATACGCGCTTCGGCATCCTTGCGGCGCTCCTGCGCTGCGGTCAGCCGTTCTTCGGCGCGCGCGCGCTGCTCGCGGCTTGCGGCAAGATGCTGGATCGCAAGCGTGGCCGCCTTGTCGAGTTCCGCCTGCCGGGTTTCCGCTTCCGCCAGAATATCCGCCGCCGCCCTGCGACGCTCTTCCGCCAGCGAAAGCTCGTTTAAAAGTGCCCGGCGGCGGTTTTCGATTTCGTCAGGCGCTTCCGCTAACACCTCGGCTTCTTCGGCGGTTTCCGCCCGGCGGTCGTTCAATGCAGCGATCTGGCGATCGGCATTTTCGGCACGAGAAATCCAGTTGCGGCGTTCCAGTGCAATCATTTCAAGGCGGCGCAACCGCGCATCGGCCTCGCGGCGAAGTCCTTCATAGGCGGCCCGCGCCTCGGCAAGCGCCGCGCGGTCGGACTGCACCTCACTCGTCAGCGCCGAAAGGCGCTGGGCAATCGCGTCCATATCCGGCATTTCGCCAAGGCGATCCCCGGCTTCCGCAACACGGATCTGCGCTTCTTCAAGATTTTCTTCCAGACGCGCCCTGGATTCATCCAGCGCGGAGCGGCGCGTTGCAAGCTCACCTGCCGCGCGCTCGGCTGCGGCCAGTGCTTCACGCGCCTCATCCAGCTTGCGCTGGTTGGCACGCCATTGATCGCGCGCCACGCGCTCGTCCTCAACGGCCTTGCGCACTGCCGCTTCCGCGCGTTCCACCGCCTGCCCGGCATCTTCCACGCGCCTGCGCGCGCCGATTGCATCCTGTTCCAGTTCGGCAAGCCGGTTCTTCTGCGCCAGACGCTGCGCGGCAGGCGTAGGCGCATCGGCGCTCGCCGTATAGCCGTCCCAGCGCCAGAGCGCGCCTGTCTTGCTCACAAGCCTTTGCCCCGGTCTCAGGCCTACCTGCAAACGCCTGCCGTCCGCTTCCGAAACCACGCCCACCTGTGCCAGCCTGCGGCGCAATTGCTGTGGGCCATCCACCAGGCGATCGAGCGGCATGGCCCCTTCCGGCAAGGCCGGATCGGTTTCGGCAGCGGGATTATAGGCCCAGTAAACCGGCGCATTCTCATCGCTTGCCGCATCGAGATCTTCGCCCAAAGCCGCGCCAAGCGCCACTTCATAGCCCTTTTCGACGCGCAATTCCTCGACGACCGGCGGGAATTGGCCTGTCTCGCCCGCATTGAGAATGCGCGCCAGCGTCTGTGCCTCGGTTTCGATACGGTTCAATTCCGTGCGCGCTTCGCTCAAGGGCTGGCGGCTTGCGGCTTCCGCCTCGCGCGCATGGGCGACCAGTTCTTCCGCCGCGACAACCGCTTCTTCGGCCGCTTCCAGGGCTTGCGTACAGGCATCCACCACGATGCGCTTTTCCGCCGGATCGAACAGACCGCCGATCTGTCCAACCACGGCTGCGATATCGCGCTCGATATTTTCCATCTGCACGGCCAGACGGTCACGCCGGTCCTGCGCTTCCTTCAGCGCCCGCTCGACCTGCGCGCGCTCGGCAGCGGCTTCCGCCCGCTCCGCCGTCAAGCGGGCAAGCGCGCTTTCGCTATCCTGCAAGCGGATTTCCGCTTCCTCGAACAGCGCGCGCAATTCCTCATTGCGTTCACCGGATGCCTCGCTGGAAGCGGCCAGTTCCTGCTCCTCCTCATCAAGCCGGGCCAGAATATCGGCATTTTCGCGCAACATCTGTTCTTCGCGCGCGATATCCGCAGTCAGTTGCTCCAGCCGCTTCATCAGTTCGGCACGGCGGGCGCGAATGCGCTCACCCTCCTCGTCCAGTTGCGTGCGCGCAATGGAAAGACGCTGCAAGGCTGCGGCAGCCCCGGCCTCCGCCTCACGCAATTCCGGCAATTTATGCGCGCCGACAGCCTGATCGCGCGCGGCTTTCATCTGCGCTTCGGCCATATCGCCAACGGTCGCGGTCGCCTGCGACAGCGCGCTCTGCGCCTCGGCCTCCTGCCCTTTGGCCACATTCCAGCGCAGGTGCAACAAGGCTGCTTCGGCGCGGCGGATATCTGCGGAAAGCGATTTGAAGCGATTGGCCTGGCGTGCCTGGCGTTTCAGGCTTTCAATCTGGCTGCCCAGTTCGCCCACCACATCATCCAGCCGCTCCAGATTGGTTTCAGCCGCGCGCAGCCGCAGTTCCGCCTCATGGCGGCGCGTGTGCAGGCCGGAAATGCCCGCCGCCTCTTCCAGAAGCGCACGGCGCGCCTGCGGTTTTGCCTGTATCAACTCGCCGATATGCCCCTGCCCCACCATGGAAGGCGAGCGCGCACCGGTGGATTGATCGGCAAATAAAAGCTGCACATCCTTGGCGCGTGCTTCCTTGCCATTGATGCGGTAGAGCGACCCGGCCTCACGCTCGATGCGGCGCGACACCTGCAATTCATCCGCGTCGTTATAGGCGGGTGGGGCCGTACGGTCGGAATTGTCGAGAAAAAGCGTCACTTCCGCCGTATTGCGCGCGGGCCGCGTCGCGGAACCGGAAAAAATCACATCGTCCATACCGGAAGCGCGCATGTTCTTGTAGGAGTTTTCACCCATTACCCAGCGCAGGGCTTCCACCAGATTGGACTTGCCGCACCCATTGGGGCCGACAACGCCTGTAAGCCCGCCTTCGATGACGAACTCCATCGGCTCGACGAAGGATTTGAACCCGACAAGGCGCAGCCTGGAGAAGCGCATCAGCAAGCCCCTCCATTACGCACGCCAAAATAGAAAACGGGCGCGATGAAGCGCCCGCTTTTCATCCTGAAAAACAGATCAAAGAGCGCTGTCGATGAATCCCGACATCTCCTCAAACGAAAGGTCTCCCGCGTATTTCTTCCCGTTAATGAAGAAAGTTGGCGTCGCGTTGACACCAAATTCCTTCGACCCACGTTCCACCGTTGCTCTCACATCATTGAGAAGTTGCTGGTTCGTCAAGCAAGCCTCGAAGGACTCCTGTGTAAAACCGGCCAATTTCGCGATTTGCAGCAGTGCGGCTTTGCCGTCTTCGGCTGTCGCCCATTGCTGCTGCTGCCTGAAAAAGAGGTCGATCATCGGGAAATAATGGTCTTCCGGCGCGCAGCGCGCCAGCATGACGGCAGCCGTTGCGCGCGGATCAAACGGGAAATCGCGGAATATCAACCGCGCCTTGCCCGTATCGATATATTTTTCCTTGATTTTAGGAAAAGTAATGAGCTTGAAATCGGCGCAATGCGGACACGTCAGCGAAGCATATTCGACGATGGTGACAGGCGCATCAGCCTTGCCATAGACCATGTCCTTGAGCTTGCCCGGCTTGGCAATCTCGATGGCATCCACAATGCCTTCCGGGGCGTGTTGCTGTGCATTCGCACCGCGGGTAAAGGCCAGCCCGGCAGCCGCTGCTCCAGCAAGAGAAATGACGTGTCTACGATTAAGCGCTACAGGCATCCGAATCATCCTGTCCTGTTTCAAAGAGTTGTTTTCAACATATAATCTAGAGCAGCAGATCGCTAGGCGCCAGACCTGCAACATTCAGATGATAGGCGGTGAAGCGGCATCCTGATTCCATATAAACGACAGCAAACTCCTGCGGAACCCCACGCATGTGCAAACTGTGGATGGCTTGCATCAAATTTATGGCAACGAAAGAAACCCCGCCCGGTGCCAATGAGAAAAGCGCGATGATCAGTTTTTCGAGCCGCCCTTTTTGCCCAGCATGCGCTTTTCAGCGAGGATATTCCTGCCGAGGCGGGCAAGTGCCTGGCGCAGCGCATCATCCTCGATGCCCGCCGTTGCCTTGTCCACACTGCGCTCTTCGGCGGGGCCGAGCGACGCAAGGCGCTTCACACGGCGCTTCACTGCAATGACGGGCGGTTTTTGCTTAATACGGATGCGGCCAATGGCCGCAAAGCCGAGGAAACCATTGACCCGGCTGATGATTTCACCGGTTTCGTGCTGGATTTGCAGTGCCGCGAAACCCTCGCAGGCAATAACCAGTGTAGCGGGCGTGAAGGGATCGTCTTCGCGAATACGACGCGGCCAGAGAATGCGAAGCGGTCGCGAGGACGCGCCGATGGCCGGGCCGACAATATCCTCCCAGGCTTGCAGCAAAGCAAGATTGATGCCCGCGCGCTTGCGCAGCACCGGGTCAACCAGACCCGACGCCATATCCGCCAGCGGACGCAATCCGCGTTTTGGGTTCGGTTCGCTCATTCTGCTCCATTATAACTGCGAAACCATGCAACAGACAAAGGGGAAGCTTCGTCGGCTATGCGTGCTTTATTAGCATTCCGCCACCCTGCCGCGAAGCGGTATATATGCGCATTGCCGGGAAACGCACTCACATGAGAATGGCGATGGCAGGATAAGCCGATATGGCATATAGAACCGACAAAGGCGACACACGCACGAGCAAAAGTGCGTTCGACCTCTATTATGAAAGCCATTCTTTTAACGAATCCGCATGGATACGCATCAAGCAGGCCCATGGATCCCACGACTTTTCTTCTGCGCTGGTATGACCGTCATCATCGCGTCCTGCCGTGGCGCGTGACGCCTGTTGACGCGGCCAAAGGAGACGTCGCCGATCCCTATCGTGTATGGCTGTCGGAAATCATGCTGCAACAGACAACCGTTGAAGCCGTGAAATCCTATTTCTTGCGCTTTATCGAGCGATGGCCGACGGTCCGGGCCATGGCGAAGGCGAGCGAGGATGATATTCTTCGCGCTTGGGCAGGGCTTGGCTATTATTCCCGCGCGCGCAATCTCAAGAAATGCGCCGATATCGTCGTCGCCGAACATGGCGGAGAATTTCCGAAAAGTGCGGCCGGCCTCAAGGAATTGCCTGGCATCGGCGATTATACCTCGGCGGCAATCGCTGCCATCGCCTTTGGCGAGCAGGTCGCCGTGGTGGATGGCAATGTCGAGCGCGTGATCTCGCGCCTTTATGCTATCGACACCCCCCTCCCCGTCGCAAAGGCGCAGATTCGCGCGCTCATGGGGCAGATGACGCCACCTGACCGCCCCGGCGATTTTGCACAGGCCATGATGGATCTGGGCGCGACGATCTGCACGCCGCGCCGCCCGGCCTGCGCGCTCTGCCCGCTCAATAAGGGATGCATCGCGCTGTGCGAACGCGACCCGGAAGACTTTCCGGTAAAAGCGCCCAAAGCGGAAAAGCCGGTGCGCACAGGCGCGGCCTTCATTGCCATTGCGGGTGACGGCTCCGTCTATCTGCGCAAGCGCAAGGGCGAAGGCTTGCTGGCGGGCATGACGGAAGTGCCGGGCAGCGGCTGGACCGCGCGCATCGACGGTGACGCAACGGTGAATGCAGCGCCCTTTTCGGCAGCCTGGACACCATCCGGCACCATCACGCACGTCTTCACGCATTTCGAGTTGCGGCTGTCGGTTTATCGTGCCAGCAATGTGCGGAAACAAGCGGCGAATGAAGGATGGTGGTCAACGCCCGAGGAGCTTTGCGGCGAGGCCCTGCCAACGGTTATGAAAAAAGCCATTGCCGCCGCTATTCCAGACGCTTTCAAACGGGGGAGGAAAAGCCGTTGAACAGTAGCCCGGTCAAACATGTCGTTTTCGATATCGGCAAGGTGCTCATTCACTATGATCCGGAACTTGCCTTTCTGGATATCATTCCTGATGCTGGCGAACGGCGCTGGTTTCTGGAAAATATCTGCACCAGCGCGTGGAACATCGAACAGGATCGCGGGCGAAGCTGGCAGGAAGCCGAAGCCCTGCTTCTGGAAAGCCACCCGCAACATCACGACCATATCCGCGCTTTCCGCCGGAACTGGAGCCGCATGGTGCCCCATGCCTATGACGACAGCGTTGAAATCCTGCGCGGGCTCATTGCGGCTGGCCACGACGTGACCATGCTCACCAATTTCGCATCCGATACATTCCGGGAAGCACAGGCCCGCTTTCCCTTCCTGACCGAAAGCCGTGGCGTGACGGTTTCAGGCGATATCCGCCTCATCAAACCCGACCGGGCGATCTACGATCATCACGTCGCCTCGTTCGGCCTCGATCCGGCAGCAACGCTCTTCATCGATGACACGATGCACAATGTGGAAGGTGCGAAGCAAGCGGGCTGGCAGGCGGTGCATTTTACCAGCGCAGCCAAACTGGCCGACGATTTGCGGGCGCGACAGCTTTCTTTCTGAAAGAATGAAGGCGCCCGAAGTTTGAAAACTTCGAGCGCCTTGCTATCAGACTTTACTGGAGATCGTCCGATATTAAACTTTCTTATGCACCTGCCGCAGCCATCTGTTCGCGGATGATCTTGCGCAGGGCATCGATAGGCTTCAGTACGCCGTTTTCCTCAAAGTGCCAGAAGGTCCAGCCATTGCAGGCATCGAACCCTTGAACCCTGGCGCCAATACGATGGATTGAACCGGCTTCGCCGTTGGCCGTCAGCGTCCCATCGGCGCGAACAATGGCGGCAAAACGGCGGCGTTCATCACAAAGCACGGTTCCCGGACGCAAAAGGCCCGCTTCCATTACGCTCGTGAAGGCCACGCGCGGCTCTGCGCGCTTGCCGGTCATCACCGTGAGTTCCGCCTTGCCAAGCGGCTCCACGGCATTGATGCGGGCGGTTGCGGCGTCGATATAGGGCTGTTCACGCTCGATGCCGACGAAATGGCGGCCAAGCCGCTTGGCGACCGCGCCGGTCGTGCCGGAACCGAAGAATGGGTCGAGAATAACGTCGCCCGGCTTGCTTGAAGCCATCATGATGCGCGCGAGAAGTGCTTCCGGCTTCTGGGTCGGGTGGACCTTGTCGCCGTTCTCGTCCTTCAGGCGTTCACTGCCGGTGCAGATCGGGAACAGCCAGTCCGAACGCATCTGCACATCGTCATTGGCCGCTTTCATGGCCTCGTAATTGAAAGTATATCCCTTGCCCTTCTGGTCACGCGAAGCCCAGATCAGCGTTTCATGCGCATTCTGGAAACGGCGGCCACGGAAATTCGGCATGGGATTGGTCTTGCGCCAGACAATGTCGTTGAGGAGCCAGAAGCCCAGATCCTGCAACTGCGTGCCGACGCGGAAAATATTGTGATAGGAACCGATGACCCAGATGGTGCCATTCGGCTTCAGCACACGGCGGCAGGCGAGCAGCCAGGCGCGGGTGAAGGCGTCATAGGCCTGGAAGCTTTCAAACTGGTCCCAATGATCGTCCACGGCGCTGACCATGGACTGATCCGGACGGTGCAGATCGCCGCCAAGCTGGAGATTATAGGGCGGATCGGCAAAGATGACGTCTACGGAATGATCCGACAGGCGCTCCAGCGCGGAAACGCAATCACCTTTGATGATGGAGTCGAGCCAGGCGGTACGCGGGGCCTCGATGGGCAACTCATGCGCAAGACGTACTAGGGACATGGGATACTCGATTACCTGTGAACGCAAAAAACTTGTTCCTATGGTTACTGCGTAGGGTAAATATGCCGTTAACGCCAAGTGCTTGAAATCGTAAATCTTTTCTTAATATCACAGGGAAAGCCCGGCTTTGCGGCCTTTGCGCGCCCAATAAGGCAGAGATAATTATCGACTTGTCATCGTGACGACGTGATCCATGTGCAAGGCTGGAACGGCATATGTCGCAATCAATAAGGCTTGGTTATTTCTTTTGGTCTATGATCCGGCGGCAAATGACGATGATGCAGTGTGTGTGGCAGCCGCTCGCAGACTGAAGTGCCTGTCGGGTGTAGTTTGATAATGAATTTCGCGGAGTTGCGTCATAATCGATATTTGAGGGTGCTGTTCGTACCCTTTCGCACACGCGCACTGGTTCGCGGCAGCGAAATCGGCATCGTCATTGCGGGCGCGCTCATCGGTATCCTGTCCGGGCTTGCCGTCGCGGCCATCCAGCTTTATCCGAGCGCCTTCATCGCACCCATGGCGGGCGGCATATTGATGGGCGTGCTGATCTGGGTTCTGGCGCGCTGGCGCAAACGTCCCATCGTCGACCCCATCGAGGCGAACGCCCTCCATGGCGGACGCCTGTCACTGACCGACAGTTTCATTCTGGTCGGGCAGAACCTCATTTCCAAGGGCTTTGGCGCTTCGGTGGGGCTGGAAGCGGCCTATACGCAGCTTGCGAGCGGCTTTGCCTCACGCATCGGGCGCGCACTGAAACTGCGCCGCGCCGACATGCGCACCCTCGTCGGCTGCGGCGCGGCGGCAGCCATCGCCAGCGCCTTCAATGCGCCGCTGACCGGCTCGTTCTATGCCTTCGAGCTTATCATCGGCGTTTATTCCATCGCCACACTTGCCCCCGTCGTGGTCGCGGCCATCATCGGGACGCTTGTGACGCAGGCCATAGGCGGCGCACCTTTCATTATCGATATCGGCCTGATCGACGACATCACCCCGCGCGACTATGTACCGGCCCTCATGCTCGGCTTCATTTCAGCGGGCATCGCCATTCTCATCATGCGTGGCGTTACCCTGGTGGAAAAGGTCGCACGGCGCAGCGTGGTGCCCAATGTGCTGGCGCCGGCAATCGTCGGCATGATTGCGTTTTTCTCGCCGCAGGTTCTGGCCTCCGGCCATGGCGCGCTGCATCTCGATCTCAACGCCAACATCACCATTCCAGTGCTGGTGCTTCTGATCCTCACCAAATCGCTGGCATCGGCGGTTTCCATCGGATCCGGCTTCCGCGGCGGCCTGTTTTTCGCCTCCCTGTTTCTGGGCGCGCTCACCGGCAAGCTTTTCGCGGCCATAGCCGGGACCATCATGCCTGCAAGCCTTGCGCTGGCACCGAAAGTCTATGCCGTCATCGGCATGAGCTCGCTTGCCGTGGCTGTGGTTGGCGGGCCGATGACCATGACCTTCCTCGCGCTCGAAATGACCGGAGACTTTCCGATCTCCATGCTGGTTCTGGGCGCGGTCGTTTCATCCTCGCTGATGGTGAGAAAAACCTTCGGCTACTCCTTCGCAACCTGGCGCTTCCACCTGCGCGGCGAGGCCATACGCTCCGCGCACGACATCGGCTGGATACGCGATCTCACCGTCGCGCGCATGATGCGCCATGACGTGCGCACCGTTGCGATCGATACCGATATCGAAACCTTCCGCCACGATTTTCCGCTCGGCTCCACCCAGCGCGTGATCGCGGTGGACAGCGAAGGCCGCTATGTCGGCATGATCCCCGTGCCGGAGGCCTATGGCGACAGTTTCGATACCGCAGACAAGACTCACAGTATTGCGGAGCTGCTCAAATATCAGGATGAGTTCCTTCTGCCACAAATGAACGCAAAGGAAGCCGTCGCCCGCTTCGACCGGGCGGAAAGCGAAGCGCTGGCGGTCATCGACAATGCGCAGGACCGCAAGGTTCTGGGGCTTTTGAGCGAAGCGCACACATTGCGCCGCTACAGCGAAGAACTGGACCGCCGCCGCCGCGAAGTTGCCGGCGAAGTTTGACGGGCCCATCATAAAGGTGTAGCTCATCGCCCGTATTTTCCGGCCCGGTCGTTCCGGCGATTGCCGGTCGTCTTTTCCCTTTCACGCATTGCCAGACGGGAGGCCCTTCCCGCTGGATCAAAATGCTTCAACAAGAAGGTTACGCTTATGGCGGCACCGTCCCTCATTATTTTCGATTGCGATGGTGTTCTGGTCGATTCCGAGATCATCGCCGCAGAAGTCGAATCCGCCCTCCTGACCGAATCCGGCTATCCGATTGCCGCCGATGAAATGGCCGAACGTTTCGCAGGCCTCACCTGGCAGGATATCCTGCTGACGGTGGAGCGCGCGGCGGGCATTCCGCTTTCCGCGTCGCTCCTCGACAAGTCGGAGCGCATTCTGGATGAAAAGCTGAAGAACGAGGTCAACGCGGTGGAAGACATCGTGGAGGTGGTTTCCGCACTCAAGCTGCCGAAATGCATCTGCTCGAACTCCACGAGCCTGCGGCTTGAAAACATGCTGAAGCGCGTCGGCCCTTACGAGCTCTTCGCACCCAATATTTTCTCCGCCAAGGAAGTGGGCAGCGGAAAGACCAAGCCTGCCCCGGACGTGTTTCTCCACGCGGCGCGCCATTTCGGCGTCGATCCGGCCAATGTGCTGGTGATCGAGGATTCCGTCCATGGAGTTCATGGCGCGCGCGCAGCCGGTATGCGCGTCATCGGTTTTACGGGCGGGGCGCACACCTATCCCGGCCATGCCGACAAGCTGACCGATGCGGGAGCCGAAACGGTTATCCACCGCCACAAGGATTTGCAGAGCGTGATCGACGCCCTGTCCATCTGGACAGATGCCTGAGCACAGTCCGGAAAGAAAATTCTGACGCCTTGAATTGTCGCTCAGGCGGCAGAGCGTTTGTTGCGGCCTTTTGGCGGCGCATTGAGAATGGCGAGCAGTTCTTCGGCCTCTTTTTCCGTGAGGCCGATGAGCAGCCGGGTTCCCATCATGGCGGGCACGTCTGCGGTCGTATCGAAGATAGCCCAGGTGTCCGTCGGTTCGAGGATACGTTCAAATTTCTGTTTCATAGGCGCAGAATAACCCAAACCTCTTGCCATTCATTTCATATGGGCAGTCGAATTTAATTTGAATTTTATCGATCTGCACTTTTTCTCAAAACTGCTCCACTCGCGCCCGTATTTTCCGTGCGGCCCGCTCATTTCGCCTTTTGGGTCGTTTTGCGGGCCAACTTCACGCGCGATTGCTTCTTCTTCACTGTAGCGACCAGCGCCTGCGCATCGGAAACGCACAGCGGCTTGCCAAAAAACCAGCCTTGTGCGGCCAGGGGCGTGCCCAGTTTACGAAAATAGAGGACCTGTGCCTCCGTTTCCACCCCTTCGACCACGATATCGAGGCCATGTTCCTTCGCCATGGAAATGATCTGCGGAATGATGGAGACCGTTGCGTAATCATTGCCGACAGTGCGCGTGAAAGCCTTGTCGATCTTGATTGCGTCCACATGCAATTCGCCGAGATAGGCAAGGCTCGAATAGCCGGTGCCGAAATCGTCGATATAAATCCGGTGCCCCTGCTCGCGCAGGCGCCTGATGCCGTCCGTCGCCTTGGAAAAATCGACCGCCGTGCGTTCCGTCAGTTCCAACCCCACCTGTTGTGGTTCGATATCAGCCGCCGCAAGGCGCCTTTCCATCCGGCTCATGAAGGCCGGGCTTTGCAGGTCGCTGGCGGTAATGTTGATATTGATACGCAAATCACGGCGCTGGCGCAGCGTGTCGCCCATGTCTTCTATCAGACGTTCCAGCACATAGATCGTTATCTTTGTAGCGGTGCCCGCCTCCTCCGCCCGCGCAACGAAGACATCCGGCGGGACGAAATCGCCCTTGCGGATTTCCCATCGGATCAATGCTTCAAAGCCGAGCACCTTGCCATCCGCCATATCCACCACCGGCTGGTAGAGCAAATGCGGCTCTCCGGCAGCGAGTGCCTTGTTCAGCCTGTAGAGCAATGAGTGGTCGCGATTGCGATAATAGAGCCAGCCCAGCCCGACACTGCCACCCGCCAATGCGCCAAGGCAGATGGCCAGCAGGTTTTTCAGCCGTGCTGCCGTGCTGGTTCGGTCGATCGTTGCTGACAGGCTGATGCAGACGCCCGTATCCGGGTCACAGCTATTCTCCCGCAACACCTTGCCATCCGGCGCTTCCACGAATTTCTGCGCCCAATCACCAGAGGACGGCTCAGGTCCAGGCTCGGCATTACCTGAATAATTGTAAAGCAGCGCGAAATGCTTCTTTTCCTCGTCGGTGGCAAAAATGGAAAAAGCATAGCGCGGCGTGTGCAGGAGATCGAAGGCAACCGAGCTCAAGACCACATTCGCATTCCCTCGTCCGATGATCGGCCCATGGCTACCCGGCGTTATCAAGGCATCATCGGCATAGATATAGGTTCCGTCCTTCAAATTGTCATTGGCAACGGAACGGCGCGGCTGAGTTTTGATATCACTCAGAAGCGTCGAGCAGATAAGTTGGTCATCGCGCAGACGCCCGATATCCTTGATGTGATAGGCGGCAAAGACGAGCTTGCGCTGATAGGCAAGATCCTGCGGGGAACATATCTCGAAGGGAGAATTATTCGCAGCCTCCAGAGTATTCCTCGCGGAGGCGAGCAGCCGGCTGGAGTAATCGCGCAGAGCCGTCATATAGATATCCATATGACGTTCTTCTTCGAGAATGCGGAGTCCTTTTCCGACCAGTTGCCCGGCCACGGCCCCCAGAATAAGCATGAGAAGCAGAACAAGGAAAACGGGGGAAATCAAACTATTGCGACGGAACCGCATCTATATGTCCACCTAAAATTCCCACCAATCAATTGGGAAGTCTGAATATATTTTCGGCATCACCCCGTCATAGCGATTCCGAACTCAAATTATTGCCAGCGATATATAGCAAATTTTCTATACAAAAGAATACAATTTTTATAATTGTCATTATTTCACGGTTAAAATGATAATATATTGATAAATCAACTTCTATAATATTTACAATTTTGCATCAATGATAATTGATGTTTTTATATCATGGAATAATAGGCTAAAATAAAAGATGCGCGAAACATGTCGCGCATCCTGTCAGTTTATGGGAACGAGGAATTTACTTCGTATTGTATGTACCCTCATCGAAGCCGATGAAAATCTGCACATTCTGCTTGTCCGGCATCGGGATCGTAACACCCTTGTCATTGAAGACAAATTGCGTCGCCGTGTCGGGATTGGTGATGCTCACCCGCTGCTTGTGCAGCTTGGAATAGACCACCTGATCGCCCTGACGAATCGCCACGCGGATCGGCATGACGATAGTGCGGGTCTTGTATTTCGGGCCGGGCACAACCTTGCCTGCGCCCGCAATATCCATCGTCAGCGTGCCATTGCCATACTGGCAGCTACGCGTCGTATCGGTCAGCGCCGCCTGATAGATCACGCGCTCCGGATCCTTGTCGCCGCCCTTTTCATAGGTATTGAAGAAGGCCGTTCCATCGCGCAGCGAGACCGATGGGCAATAAGCGCGCAGTTCAGTTTCGCTAATGCGCTTTTCCCCGGAGGTCGCCTTGGTCGGCAGCGATGAATTTGCACCATTTTCGGTGCCGCTGGTTGTGCAGCCCGCAAGGGATGCGAGCAAAACCGTTGCAAAGACTGGAAACAACGATGAACGATTCTGTGATGCTTTCTGCATAAACCGGGCTTCCCTGCACTATTCAAACTGTTTTGGAGCAACCCGGCTTATCCGGAGTCCGCCAGGCTGGGCCAGTTCCGTTCCGCCTCATTTTCCAATAGCAAGCCCCCTTCGGTCCTTGCCGGGAAACATGCGCGCTCCCCCATAGCATTGTTCCAAATGCAAAACTGCTTCGCACTTTTGGCTCGAAATGCAAACCTTTCCTGGTCGCATTATCCAACGCAAAACCGCTTCGCACTTTTGCTGGAAATGCTCTATACCACTGCAAAATGCGTAGCGCGATGGCGTTTTCCCGTTTTTTGCCGCCGAGAGCAACCCATCCATTGGGGATGTTTTAAATAGTTGCGGCTTTTTTGGGGACGCCCTATTGCATTTACACAGCTTTGAATGGGCAGCCGCTCTGGAATGAAGGCCTGACGAAATGAAATATGTAAGTACGCGTGGGGAAGCACCGGTTCTGGGATTCAGCGATGCATTGCTCGCAGGCCTCGCCCGTGATGGCGGTCTTTATCTGCCGCAGGAATATCCGCAATTCACAGCCGAACAGATCCGCGCCCTGCGTGGAAAATCCTATGTCGAAGTCGCGCTGGCCGTCCTCACGCCCTTTACCGGCGGTGAAATTCCGGCAGCCGATTTCGAGCGCATGGTCCGCGAAGCTTACGGAACCTTCCGTCACGATGCCGTCTGCCCGTTGGTGCAGACCGACGCGAACGAATTCGTGCTGGAGCTTTTCCATGGCCCCACCCTTGCCTTCAAGGATGTCGCCATGCAGCTTCTGGCCCGCATGATGGATTATGTTCTGGCACAGCGCGGCGAGCGCGCAACGATCGTCGGCGCTACATCCGGCGATACGGGCGGCGCAGCCATCGAAGCCTTTGGCGGGCGCGACAACACAGACATTTTCATCCTGTTCCCCAATGGGCGGGTCTCGCCGGTACAGCAACGCCAGATGACGTCTTCCGGCTTTTCCAATGTCCATGCGCTTTCCATCGAGGGCAATTTCGACGATTGCCAGAACCTCGTAAAAGGCATGTTCAATGATCTGGAATTCTGTGACGCCCTGTCGCTTTCCGGCGTGAACTCGATCAACTGGGCGCGCATCATGCCGCAGGTTGTCTATTATTTCACGGCAGCACTCAGCCTCGGCGCACCGGACCGCGCCGTGTCCTTCACGGTGCCCACCGGCAATTTCGGCGATATTTTCGCAGGCTACGTCGCCAAGCGCATGGGCCTGCCCATCGAGCAACTCATCATCGCCACCAACGACAACGATATTCTTTCGCGCACGCTGGAAAGCGGGGCCTATGAGATGCGCGGCGTAGCGCAGACCACTTCGCCCTCAATGGATATCCAGATTTCCTCCAATTTCGAGCGGCTTCTGTTCGAGGCACACGGGCGCGATGCGGCGGCCGTGCGCGGGCTGATGCAGGGCCTGAAGCAATCTGGCGGATTTACGATTTCCGAAAAGCCGCTTTCGGCCATCCGCAGCGAATTTTCGGCTGGCCGCTCCACCGTCGATGAGACGGCGGCGACTATCGAATCGGTTCTTTCCAAAGACGGCTATCTGCTTGATCCGCATTCGGCGATCGGTGTGAAGGTCGCGCGTGAAAAAGCATCCGGCACCGCCCCGATGGTGGTTCTGGCGACCGCCCATCCGGCCAAATTCCCGGATGCGGTGAAGGCTGCATGTGGGGTCGAGCCGCAATTGCCGGCATGGCTTTGCGACCTGATGCAACGAAAAGAGAGCTTCACAGTTCTTCACAACGAGCTGAAAATCGTGGAAGAATATGTGCGCCACCATTCCCGAGCCTGAATAGAGCAGGCACGAAAGGGAACCAGGGTGAGAATGCAGGGAGCAATTTGCTAATGGGTGTTGAAGTAACGCGTCTTCCCAACGGGTTGACAATAGCCACCGATACCATGCCGCATGTTGAAAGCGTGGCGTTGGGAATCTGGGTAAAGGCGGGAGCGCGTAACGAAGCCCCCGACCGTCACGGAATTGCGCATCTTCTGGAGCATATGGCTTTCAAGGGCACGGAAAACCGTACAGCCTGGCAGATCGCATCGGACATTGAAAATGTGGGTGGCGAGATCAACGCCACCACCAGCGTGGAGACCACCTCCTATTATGCCCGCGTGCTGCGCAACGATATGCCGCTGGCCATCGACATTCTTTCCGATATCCTGACCGCCTCCAAATTCGACGAGGGCGAGCTGGAACGCGAAAAGCAGGTCATCATGCAGGAGATCGGCGCGGCGCACGATACGCCCGACGATATCGTCTTCGACCGTTTCACGGAAACCGCCTATCGCCACCAGCCCATCGGCCGCGCGATCCTGGGCGAGCCGGAAACGGTGATGTCATTCACATCCGACGACCTGCGCCAATATATGCAGGAGCAATATAGCGCCGACCGCATGGTGGTGACGGCGGCTGGCGGCATCGACCATGACGAATTCGTGCGCGAGGTTGAAAAGCGGCTCGGCAGTTTCCGTCCGCACAATACCGCGCCAACACTCGACCTTGCTCATTATGTCGGCGGCGATTTCCGCGAAAACCGCGAATTGATGGATGCGCAGGTGCTGATCGGTTTTGAAGGCCGCGCCTATCATGTGCGCGACTTCTACGCTTCGCAGCTTCTTTCGATGATCCTCGGCGGCGGCATGTCCTCGCGGCTTTTCCAGGAAGTGCGCGAAAAGCGCGGGCTTTGCTATTCGGTCTATGCCTTCCATTGGGGCTTTTCCGATACGGGGCTGTTTGGCATCCATGCCGCAACGGGGCGCGACGAGCTTGTGGAACTCGTGCCGGTCATTATCGACGAATTGCACAAGGCAGCCAATTCCATCGGCATCGAGGAAGTGGACCGCGCCCGTGCGCAATATCGCGCAAGCCTCCTCATGTCGCAGGAAAGCGCGGCAAGCCGTGCGGGCCAGATTGCGCGCCAGTTCCTGCTCTATGGACGCCCGGTGGAAAACAGCGAATTGCTGGACCGCCTGTCCCTCATCACCCCGGAACGCCTGACCGACCTTGCCGGACGGCTTTTCCTCAACAACAAACCAACCATCGCAGGCGTCGGTCCCGTTGGCCGCCTCATGAGCTTCGATCGCCTGACCGATGCGCTTTCGACCAATGCGCATACGAGGACGATAGCTGTCTAGAGCATTTTCGAGCCAAAAGTGCGAAGTGGCTTTGCGTCGGATAATGCGTCAAAACAAAGAGATAGAACAATAGGGCAGTAAGGGAGTTAGGGCAGTATGTTTAGCTCGGCAAATACATTCCCCCCTCCCTGTTGCCTTGCTGTCTTATTACCTGACTGCCCTATCGTCTCATGATCGGCCTGCCCTTCCGACGAAGCAATCCGACAGTCCTGCGCGGACAGCGCATTTATCTGCGCGACCCCATGATGAGCGATTATGCGAGCTGGGCGAGCCTTCGCGAGCAAAGCCGCGCGTTTCTCACGCCATGGGAACCGACATGGCCGGATGACGACCTGACCCGGAGTGCCTTTCGCTACCGGATCAGGCATTATCAGGATGAAACCAGCGCCGGAACCGGCTATCCTTTCTTCATATTCCGCAACAGCGATAACCGCATCGTGGGCGGCATCACGATCGGCAATATTCACCGTGGCGTCGGCCAGAACGGCGTGATCGGCTATTGGAGCGGCGCGCCTTTTGCCGGAAAAGGCTATATGACGGAGGCGCTATCGCTGGTTATCCCCTTTGCATTCGACCAACTGCGGTTGCACCGTCTTGAAGCTGCCTGTATTCCCCATAATGTACGTTCGATACGGCTTCTCGAAAAAGCCGGATTTCAGAGAGAAGGACTGTTGCGCTCCTATCTCAAGATAAACGGCTTCTGGCAGGACCATCTGCTTTTAGCCCTGATAGAAAGCGACAAACGTACGACGGATCGCGGTGTGATCATTGGCAAGGTTGAACGCTCATGAGAGGTTTTTCAAAAAACTGTTTTGAAGCAGGCGCGCGCTTTTTCGCACTGTTCGTTTTCCTGACCCTTTCGGCGGTTCACGCATCGGCCATTGAGCCCATCAAGATTTCCAAGGAAGACACGGCGCTGGACCTTTCGCGCGCTGTCGAGCTTTTGCGCAACAAGGGCGAGAGCGTGCAGGTTTCCACCATGCCCGGCCCGGACGGCATCGTGCGGCGTATCGAGGTACAGTCCGACCAGAACGCCAACGCCTCCGGCGACTGGGCAGCATTTTCCATCGCCAACCCCACGGACGAGCAGATCGACCGGCTGATCGTCGCGCCGCATTTTCGTCTCGTCGGTTCGGGCGTCATCTGGCCCGATCTCGGCTCACCGCGCATTGCCTCCATCACGCCCAGCGAAGGCTTTGCGCTCGACCGCCAGCCGAGTGCCGATGCGGACGTCTTCCGCATCACGCTCAATCCGGGCAGTGTCATCACGTTCGTCGCCGAGCTTTCCTCGCACAATCTGCCGCAACTTTACCTGTGGGAGCCGGAAGCCTATAAAGATATGGTCAATTCCTACACGCTATATCGCGGCATCCTGCTTGGCATTTCCGGCCTTCTGGCGCTTTTCCTGACCATCCTTTTCGTGGTCAAGGGCACATCGCTCTTTCCGGCCACCGCCGCGCTTGCATGGGCGGTTCTGGCCTATATCTGCGTCGATTTCGGCTTCTGGAACAAGCTGATGCAAATAACGCCCGGAAACGAGCAGATATGGCGCGCGGGAACGGAAGTTGCGCTTGCCGCATCTCTGGTGATCTTCCTTTTCACCTATCTCAACCTCAATCGCTGGCACGACCATTTCAGCTATGGCGCGGTGACATGGATCCTGGGCCTGCTTGCGCTTGCAGGTGTTGCCGTCTTCGATCCCCCGGTCGCCTCCGGCATCGCGCGCATCTCGCTCGCCCTCACCGTGTTTTCGGGCGTGGCCATTATCGGTTATCTGGCTGTCAAGGGCTATGACCGCGCGGTCATGCTGATACCCGCCTGGCTATTGACGCTCATATGGCTCATCGGCGCATGGATGGCCGTTTCCGGACATCTCGACAACGATATCGTGCAATCGGCGCTCGGCGGCGGCCTCGTGCTGATCGTGCTTCTGATCGGCTTTACTGTCATGCAGCACGCCTTCGCGGGCGGCGGACTGCAACAGGGCCTTCTTTCCGATATGGAGCGTCAGGCGCTTGCCGTCATCGGCGCAGGCGATATCGTCTGGGACTGGGACGTGCCGCGGGACCGCGTGGTGACGACGCCCGATATCGCCAATTATCTGGGCAATACCGCAAGCCCCCTGCAAGGCCCGGTGCGCAACTGGCTGCCCGCCATGCATGCCGACGACCGCGACCGTTTCCGCTCCACGCTCGACGCCATTCTGGAAAACCGCCGCGGCCGCATCGGCCAGATTTTCCGCCTGCGCGCCAATGACGGACATTATCATTGGTATGCGCTGCGCGCGCGCCCGGTCATTGGTTCGGATGGCGAAGTGGTGCGCTGCGTCGGCACGCTGGTCAATGTCACGGAACAGAAAAAGGCAGAGGAGCGCCTGCTGCACGATGCCGTGCACGACAACCTCACCGGCCTTCCCAATCGTGAGCTCTTTCTCGACCGCCTGAGCAGCATGATGAACATGGCGCGTGGCGAAAGCAACCTGCACCCGACCGTATTCGTGATCGACATTGACCGCTTCAAACAGGTCAATGACAGTCTCGGCATGTCGGCGGGCGATACGATCCTGCTTACCATTTCACGGCGCCTAGCGCGCCTCATGAAGCCGCAGGATACGCTTTCGCGCCTTTCCTCCGACCAGTTCGGCCTGCTGCTTGCCTCGGAAGTCGATCCGGGCCGCATCGCAACCTTTGCGGAAGCACTTCGCCAGGCCGTGCGCTCGCCCATTGCCTATGCCAAGCGTGAGATCGTGCTGACGGCCTCCATTGGCCTCATCACCTGGACCAAGACTGCGACCACGGCAGAAGATTTTGTCAAGGATGCGGAACTTGCAATGTTCCAGGCCAAACGTTTCGGCGGCGACCGCATCGAGCCGTTCCGGCCCGCCTTCCGCGCCATCGGCAGCGACAAGCTTCAACTTGAATCCGACCTGCGCCGGGCACTGGAGCGCGACGAAATCAGCCTTGTTTACCAGCCCATTGTGAAGCTGGAGGAAGGCACGGTTGCGGGCTTTGAGGCATTGATGCGTTGGGAACACCCGCGGCGCGGCGCTATTTCGCCGTCCGAATTCATTCCAATTGCGGAAAATTCCGGCCTTATCGTACAGCTCGGCCTTTTTGCCATGCAGCGGGCGGCGGAAGACCTTTTTGCCTGGCAGGAGCAATTCCCCAAACTCGACCTCTTCGTTTCGGTCAATCTCTCCTCCACGCAACTCATCCGGCAAGACCTCATCAACGATGTCCGTTCGGTGCTGTCGCGCATTCATCTCAATCCGGGCAGCCTGAAGCTGGAACTCACAGAATCCGTTCTCATGGAAAACCCGGAACAGTCCGCCTATGTGCTTGCCCGCCTCAAGGCCATGGGCATCGGCCTGTCGCTGGATGATTTCGGCACCGGTTATTCGTCGCTTGCCTATCTCACGCGCTTTCCGTTCGACATCATCAAGATCGACCGCTCCTTCGTGAAGGGCGACCAGCCCCAGAAGACGACGCTGCTTCGCTCCGTCGTCAGCATGGCGCATGATCTGGGCCTTGCAGTTGTGACAGAGGGCGTGGAAAGCGAAACCGATGCACTTCAGCTTCGCCAGATGGGCTGCGAATATGTGCAGAGCTTCATGTTCGGCCAGCCGACCAGCCACGACGAGGCCACGCGCATGATCCGCGAACAGCTGGATGCGGCGGCGTGAATAAGGCAGTAGGGCAGTAGGGCAGTAGGGCAGTAGGGCAGTGAAGGATATGGTTTTGCGGTCATGCGCAACCAAAACATACACCCCCTACTCCCTTACTCCCCTAACATACTGCCTTACATCAAGCATGTCCGGCATCGGAAACGAGCCGTGACATATCGATCCCCATATGGAGCATCAGGCGGGAATATTTACCCTCGATGTCGCTGTCGAACAGCATGTCGAGCGGGGCATCGCAGGTGAGCCAGCCGTTTTCGGCCACTTCCATTTCAAGCTGACCCGGTGCCCAGCCCGAATAGCCCAGCGCCATCAGCGCCCGCTCCGGCCCTCCACCTCCATAGATGGCGCGCAGGATATCGACCGTCGCCGTCAGGCAAACATCGTCTGAAACCGGCATGGTGGAGTCGACCATGTAATCATCCGAATGCAGCACAAAGCCGCGCGTGCGATCCACCGGCCCGCCATTGCGCACCACCATATGCTGCGCCCGGTCGGGCAGGATAATCAGGTCTTCCTCGCCAATAACGCCGATCTGCCGCAAAAGATCGGGAAATTGCACCGGCTGTAGCTGGTTGATGATGAAGCCCATCGCGCCCTCGTCCGAATGAGCGCAGATATAAACCACCGAACGCGCAAATCGCTCGTCGCTCATTCCGGGCATGGCAAGCAGGAATTGCCCGTTTAAAAAACCCTGCTCCTGGCTCGGCTTCCTGTGCGTGGTCATAGTAATAAAGAAGGTAGCAAGACTCAGCAAAATGACAATGGCTTTCCATCGCGGGCGGCCGCTTTGGCGCGAATTATCCGGTTAGGCTATCTGTTGGACTTGAAGCGACCATTTTTTTATTCCATTTTCAGGGCATGAAAATCTGTACCTCTATTCTCGCTCCTTTCATACTGGCCGTACTGGCAATCCCTGCACAGGCTTCAACTTCCGCCTGGACCGAAACTCCGGGCGGGCGTGTGCGTGTTGTTATCGAAGGTGGCGATCCGGCAATCACCGGAAAACAGGAGGTGCGCGGGGCCTTGCAGATCGAACTTCGCCCCGGCTGGAAAACCTATTGGCGCAATCCCGGCGATGCCGGTGTGCCGCCGCAGATCAGCATTGAGGGCGATGCGAAGGCGCAAATTGCGTTCCCCGCGCCTGTACGCTTCGCCGGGGACGAGGAGGGCGGCATCGGCTACAAGAAGCCGGTTTCGCTGCCCGTCACCTTCCACATCGAGCCGGGGGGCAAGCGGCTGAAAGGTCATGCCTTCCTCGGCATGTGTGAAAATATCTGCGTGCCGGTGCTGGCCGAATTCGATTTTCCGCTGGATGCCGACAGGCAAAAATCATCATCGGAGAATCTCGCCGCACGCACCGTCGTCGAGACCGCCTTCGCACAACTGCCGGCACCTGCTTCACCCGATTTCGGTGTGAGCGCGGTCAAGCACGACAAGGATGAAGCCATCTTCGACGTCGCCCTGCCCGATCCCAATGCGCCTGCCGAGCTTTTCGTGGCAAGCGACACGGTCAATCTTTCCGCGCCGGTTTCCGTCGAGGATGGAAAAGCCAGCCAGCGTTTTATCGCCAAGATGCAGGGCAAGACGAAAGATGCCGTTATCGACTATACGATCGTGCAGAATGGCAAGGCAGTTTCCGGCCGGCTGGAACTGGACTGACAGGGGCACCACTCTCTTCTGAATTTTGATAACAGTCCGGCGTTTTAAAATTGTCCGGCGGTACTTTATGCGCTTAATTGTCGCCGTGCGTGCTTCGGCACGGCAAATCAAAAGTTTCGCACAAACAGCAGGCGGACCAGACGGCAATTTCCATCCGCCCTGCCCTTAGGAGAAAATCGATGACGATCAAAGTTGGCGACAGGCTGCCCGCAGCGACTTTCAAGGTAAAGACCGCAGACGGCGTCACGGAAATGACGACCGACGATGTCTTCAAAGGCAGGAAGGTGGTTCTCTTTGCGGTGCCGGGTGCATTTACGCCGACCTGTAGCCTGAACCACCTGCCGGGCTATCTTGAAAACCGCGATGCAATTCTCGCCAAGGGCGTGGACCAGATTGCAGTCGTTGCGGTGAACGACCCGTTTGTCATGGGCGCCTGGGCGCAGAGCACCGGCGGCGAGGGCAAGATTCTCTTCCTCGCCGATGGAAGCGCAACCTTCACCAAAGCAGCCGGTCTCGATATCGATCTTTCCGGTGGCGGCCTCGGTGTACGTTCCAAGCGCTATTCCGCCATCGTCGAAGACGGCGTGGTGAAATCTCTCAATATCGAAGAACAGCCGGGCCAGGCGGTCACGTCTGCCGCCTCAGCCCTTCTCGCACAGCTTTAAAAGTGAAAGGGGCGGCGAAAGCCGCCCTTACTATTTCACCTTCAACGTGCGGTGCCCGGCATATTTGAACGGCTCCATGCCAGCGCGGGCCAGTTCATCCGCACGTTCGTTTTCAGGGTGCCCGGCATGGCCCTTGATCCAATGCCAAGTGACCTTGTGGGCTTTTCGCGCCTCATCCAGCGCCTGCCAGAGTTCGGCATTCTTCACCGGCTTCTTGGCCGCCGTTTTCCAACCATTGCGCTTCCAGCCTTCGATCCAGCCGGAAATACCATCGCGCACATAGACGGAGTCGGTGTAGAGATCGACTTCGCAAGGCTCCTTCAGCGCCGAAAGTGCAGAAATCGCCGCCATCAGTTCCATGCGGTTATTGGTCGTTTCCGCCTCGCCGCCCTTCAGTTCCTTTTCATTGCCGTTCCACCGCAGCAATGCACCCCAGCCGCCGGGACCGGGATTGCCGGAACAGGCCCCGTCCGTATAGGCCTCGATGCGCTTCACGCCGCAACTCCCTGCATTTCAAGGCCATATTCGGCGCCGGATTCGATCTGGCGGTGAAAGCGCATCCGGCGCACATATTCCATCGGGTCTTTCTTCACCACGAAGCTTCCGGCTGGCACGGTGAGCCAGTCGTAAAGCCGCGTCAGCATGAAGCGAACCGCAGCCCCGCGCGCCAGAACCAGCAAGGCATTGGCTTCGGCCTCCGAGAGCGGGCGCACGGAAGTGTAACCACGCAGAAGGGCTGCGCCCTTGGTGCGGTTATAGGAAAAATCCTTTTCAAAACACCAGGCATTCAGGCAGACGGCGACGTCATAGGCCAGAATATCCGTGCAGGCGAAATAAAAGTCGATGAAGCCGGAAAGCCTGTCGCCCAGAAAAAAGGCATTATCCGGAAAAAGATCGGCATGGATCACGCCTTGCGGCAGATCGGCAGGCCAGTTCTTTTCGAGAAAATCGAGATCAGCCTCGGTTTCGGCGACCAATCCCCGCTCGACCGTATCGGCGCATTTACGCGAGAGGTTCCACAGCGGGCGCCAATCGGGCAGCGTCAGCCCGTTGCGGCGGCGCATGGGGAAATCCGCACCCGCCAGATGCATATGCGCCAGCCCCTCGCCCACCGCCTCGCAATGGGCGACGGTTGGCCTGCGCATCCACATGCCTTCGAGAAAAGTGACGATAGCCGCCGGGCGGCCGGCCAATTGGCCGATCATTGCGCCATCATTGCGCACCACCGGCTGCGGGCATTCCAGCCCCCGCTTGGCCAGATGCTGCATAAGGCCGAGGAAAAACGGCAGATCTTCACGATTGGTGCGCTTTTCATAAAGCGTCAGAATGAAGGAGCCGGAGCTCGTATGCAGAAGATAGTTGGAATTCTCCACACCTTCCGCGATCCCCTTATAGGAGGTCAGCGTGCCGATATCGTAATGCCGCAGGAATGCGCCAAGCTCGATCTCGTTAATATCCGTATAGACGGCCATGTCCCTTACTTCCCCTGCATAAGTTTGGAAATGCCGACCACGCGGTGCTCGCCATTGACGAATGCCATATCCTTCACCGTCAATTCCACATCGCGGATTTCGCGATTCACAAGGAAATTTTCGGTTTCAACCGTTGTTTCCGCCAGTTCGATCTTCACATCGAAGCGGGCTTTGAAGGCATCGATGATTTCATCCACGATGATTTCGGGCGCAGACGCGCCAGCCGAAAGGCCAACGACGGAAATATCGCCGATCTGCTCCCATTCTATATCCTCCGCGCGCTGCACCAGCATGGACATGCGCGCGCCCGCCTTTTCCGCCACCTCGACCAGACGCTTGGAATTGGAGGAATTCGGTGCACCGACAATCAGAAACAGATCGCAGCCCGGCGCCGCCGCACGCACAGCATCCTGCCGGTTGGTGGTGGCGTAGCAGATCGATTCCGCCGCCGGAGCCGCCAGATTGGGAAAGCGCGCCTGCAATTCCTTGATGATACCCGCCGTGTCATCCACCGACAGCGTGGTCTGCGTGACGAAGCCAAGATTGTCTTCATCATCGAAATGGCAGGTGTGCGCATCCTCGACGGTTTCAATCAGCGTGACCGCGCCATCCGGCAATTGCCCCATCGTGCCGATCACTTCCGGGTGGCCGGAATGGCCGATCAGGATGACATGGCGGCCAAGGCGCTGGTGGCGCATGGCCTGTTTGTGCACCTTGGAAACCAGTGGGCATGTCGCATCAAGATAAAAGAGGTTCTTGGCCTCCGCGTCCGCTGGCACGGATTTTGGCACACCATGGGCGGAAAACACCACCGGCTGGTTGCGGTGTGCCGCCGGGATTTCATCCAGTTCCTCGACGAAGATCGCGCCGCGGGCCTGAAGCCCCTCGACCACATAACGATTGTGCACGATCTCATGGCGTACATAAACCGGCGCACCATATTTTTTGAGCGCCAGGACGACAATCTGGATGGCCCGGTCCACACCTGCGCAAAAGCCGCGCGGGCCGCAAAGGCGGATCTCCAGAGGGGGGCGATGTTGGGTCATTATGGCGTACTCGTTTTCCAGTAGATGACGCAAAAAACGCAGGACGGACCTGTCATGCGATTTACGGCTTTTTTCCATGCACGGAGTTGGGCTGCAACGGGGCCGTTGTCAACCCCTGCCGCTTTTTCGATAGCGCCACAGCCATGTGCCGACAACCCCGATCAGCGCAAGCGCGAGGCCATACCAGGTGACGGCATATTGCAGATGATTGTTCGGAAAGTCGATGATGGTCACGCCACCGATGGGCAGGCCACCGGGATTGGGCGTGCTGTCGGCATCGACGAAGAATGGCACCACCCGGCCAAGGTCCGGCAGGCCGGCGCTTTCGGCCATCGCCGCCCAGTCCTTCCAGTAGAAGATATTTTTGGCGATATCATTATCCGGCACGAGAAAGGACGGCTTCACAGAAAGCGGATCGCGCGCAAGGCCTGTCACCTTTACCGGCCCTGCCGCAAGTTCGCCTGCCGGGCGGGTTGCCGGGTCTTTCTTCTCGTATGGCACGAAACCGCGATTGACCAGCACGAAGCGCCCGTCTTCCAGCATCAGCGGTGTATAGACATAAAAACCCGCTTCACCCTTGTAGGTTGCCAGGAAATGGCGCTCGCCCTGATGCAGGAATGTGCCGGAAACGGTCACGGGGCGATATTCCACCGTGCCTTCCTGCCGGTAGATTTTCTCCATCTCCGCAAGCGGCAGCGGCGGCTCGTGGATGCGCTGTTCGGTGGAGGCGATCAACGCCTCTTTCCACATCAGGCGCTCTACCTGCCAGGTGCCAAGCGAAAGCAGGATGACGAGCGCGATGCCGGAGGCAATAAGGACGCCCCACGGAAAACGGCGTGATGTTTGCTCCAGCGTCATTTGTTGCTGTCCAGACGCCCCTGCTCGGCCTTGTGGCGATGTTGCATATTGATGAGAATGCCCTTGATCCACCGCATGGCGACGAGGCTCAATATAATTGCAAGCGGCACCCATAAAATGAAATGTACCCAGAGCGGCGGGCCAATATTGACTTCCATCCAGAGTGCAAGGCCAACGACGATAAAGCCGATGATGAGGATGACGAAGGCGGCAGGACCATCGCCGGAATCGGCAAAGCCATAATCCAGACCGCAAGCCGTGCAGCGTGGCGCGACCGTCAGAAAGCCGTTGAACAGCTTCCCCTCGCCGCAGCGCGGGCAGCGCCCGGCAATGCCGCTCCTGATCGGATCGACCTGCGGATAGTGACCATGTTCCGGCATTGCGTTCTTCCTTCCTCTGAAGCAGTTCCGGCAGCGTGATTGCCGGGCTACCTGAAACGAGCAAAAGGCGGCCATGTTTCCACGGCCGCCCCGATCATCGGTTCAATGCCGGATCAACCGCCATGCATCGGCGCGCCCCAGCCGCCCCAGACATAGATGGCGAAGAAGAGGAACAGCCAGACGACGTCAACGAAGTGCCAATACCAGGCGGCAGCCTCAAAGCCGAAATGCTGCTTCGGCGTGAAATCCCCGCCGATTGCACGGAAGAGGCAGACGAGCAGGAAGATCGTGCCGATCAGCACATGGAAACCGTGGAATCCGGTCGCCATGAAGAAGGTTGCACCGTAGATGGAATCCTTGAATGCAAACGGGGCGTGGATATATTCATAAGCCTGCACGCAGGAGAATAACACACCAAGTGCCACCGTGATGGCCAGACCCGTAATCATGCCCTTGCGGTCATTATGCAAAAGCGCGTGATGCGCCCAGGTCAAGGTCGTGCCTGAGAGAAGCAGGATCACGGTGTTGTAGAGCGGCAGATGCAGCGGATCGAGAACCTCGATGCCCTTGGGCGGCCAGACACCGCCGGTGAATTCGGCGCGTGCGACCTGATGCACCTCGTTCGGGAAGAGGCTCGCATCGAAGAAGGCCCAGAACCATGCCACGAAGAACATGACCTCCGAGGCGATGAACATAATCATGCCATAGCGCAGATGCAGCGACACGACGCGGGTGTGGTGCCCTTCATGGCCTTCCTTGATCGTGTCCGACCACCAGCCGAACATGCAGTAAAGCACGATCGCAAGGCCAATGAAGAATATCCACGGCGTCACCACGTTGAGGCCGAAGAACGGCAGCTCGCCCGCATTGATGTAACGCATCCAGGCAATGCCGCCGATAGCGAGCACAAATGCGCCGACCGAGCTCAGAAACGGCCAAGGACTGGGCGCGATGATATGGTAATCGTGATTTTTCTGATGGACGTCCGCCATGTCTCTCCCCGTATTTCCCCTGAGGGGCTCCTCTCTCGCACTTCCTGCCTGAAGCGTGAAACGCATTCCCGGCAGATCCGTCATTCCTTGCAGCCCGGCACACCCGGGCCGCATCCTTCCATGTACAAGCGGTTCTGTCCAAAGAATAAAACCGCTTCATTCATTTGTCATTGCGCCATCATCTGCCGCAATTCCAACCCGGTTTCCCTCAGCCGCCGTTGCGGGTGCTGCCCACTGCCTTCGCGTTCACCACCGGCTTCGGCTTATCAATCGGGAAGAAAGTATAGGACAGCGTGATCGTCTTCACATCCTTCAGGTCCGGGTCATTCACGAATTCCGGGTCCACGAAGAAAACGACCGGCAGTTCAAGGTCTTCACCCGGCTTCAACGTGTTATCGGTAAAGCAGAAGCACTCGACCTTGTTGAAATAGGCCCCGGCCCGGCCCGGCGCGACATTGAAGCTTGCGCGGCCATAGGTTTCCTCGCCGAACAGATTATGCGCCTCATATTTTATCATCGTGGTTTCGCCGATACGCACCGTCACCTCGCGCTGCATGGGCTTGAAATCCCATGGTAGGCCATTTGCGATGTTGGCATCGAAACGCACTTTGATCGTCTTGTCGAGAATGGTGTCGGAATATTGCTCCACACGCTGCGTGGTGCCGCCATAGCCTGTCACCTGACAGAAGATGCGGTAGAGCGGCACGGAAGCATAGGCCGCACCGATCATGCAGACGAAGAAGGACAGGCACGCGACGGCGATCGTCGCATTGGAGCGCCGCTGCTTCTTCTCGTTCTCCCCCTGATCCGTCATCCTCTCCTCCCGAATATTGTCAGATCGGCCGCATGAACACGCCGGCGCCCATCTTGGCCAGCGTGCCGATGTAAACCAGAAGCACGAAAAGCGCGAGCGCGATGGCAAGGCCCCATGAACGGTTGCGCTGGGCCTTTTTCTGTTGCTCGGTCGGGACGACCAGCTCCAGTTTCTCATGCACCGGCTTGTGTGCAGTCTTGTCCATCAAAATACTCCAAAGGCCGCGAGCAGCTTGAACGTCAGCGCCTCGAAGAGCAGCACAGCGAAAATACCCGCAAGGTAAAGCAGCGAAAAACGGAACAGCTTGCGCGCCGCAGCCAGCATCTGCGGCTGCGAATCCGCAGCCCACAGGCGCCAGGCATAATAGACGAAGGCAAGCCCCAGAAGCGTGGACACCACACCATAGAACATGCCCGCAAAACCCATGACCCACGGCAGAACACCGACCGGCGCCATGAGAACGGCATAGAACAGGGCCTGACGGCGGGTCGAAAGCTCACCCTTCACATTAGGCATCATCGGAATGCGCGCGGCTTCATAATCATTCGTTGTGAACAGCGACAGCGCCCAGAAATGCGGCGGGGTCCACAGGAAGATAATCATGAACAGAACAAGACTGTCCCAGGTGATTTCACCCGTCGCGGCAGCCCATCCAATCATGGGCGGAAAGGCGCCGGCAGCACCGCCAATGACGATGTTCTGCGGTGTCGACCGCTTTAGCCACATCGTATAGATGACGGCATAAAAGAAGATGGTGAAAGCCAGAAGGGCCGCTGCCAGCCAGTTGACCATGAGGCCGAGCGTCATGACCGAGAAGGCGGAAAGGGTGAGGCCGAAGGCCAGAACCTGATTGGGGGCGATGATGCCAGCGGGAATAGGACGCTTGCGCGTGCGCTTCATCACCGCGTCGATATCGGCATCGTACCACATATTGAGCGCGCCCGACGCGCCCGCGCCGACCGCAATGCAAAGGATGCTGATTACGGCCAGAACCGGGTTCATATGCCCCGGTGCGAGCACAAGCCCGACCAGCCCCGTGAAGACCACAAGCGACATCACGCGGGGCTTCAGAAGAACGAGATAATCCCGCGCCGTCGCCTCGGAGAGAGCGAAGGCATCCTCGGAAGCCGTGTTTTTTTCCACCAGAGACATTTTAACTTCAAAAACCTCGAATTCACCGGCCCGACTGCGTGTCCCTACTCACGCATCGGCAACCACCACGAACATACCTCCCGGAAACCATACTGTTCCCGCCAAAAATGCCGTGCCGGATTGCCGACTCATCGTTTGCCGGCGGCGGGGCGAAACAGAATGCCGCCCGCACTTAGCACATTTGCAGGCGGGGGCGAAGTTTTTTGAGATCTCCGCCCCTCGCACAATTACTTGATGCGCGGGAGCTGTTCCCACTGGTGGAACGGCGGCGGCGAAGAAAGCTGCCATTCCAGCGTGGTCGCGCCATCGCCCCACGGATTTGCACCCGCTTCACGCTTCTTCGCGAACGCCTCGAAGACGTTATAGAGGAAGATCAGCACGGCAAAGCCTGAAATGTAGGAGCCATATGACGAAATCATGTTCCAGCCGGCATAAGCATCCGGATAGTCGATGTAACGGCGCGGCATGCCCGCGAGACCCAGGAAGTGCTGCGGGAAGAAGACCAGGTTCACACCGACGAACGTGACCCAGAAATGCAGCTTTGCGGTGAACTCGTTATACATGTAGCCGCTCATCTTCGGGAACCAGTAGTACCAGCCCGCAAAGATCGCGAAGACAGCGCCAAGCGACAGCACATAGTGGAAGTGCGCCACCACATAATAGGTATCGTGCAATGCACGGTCGAGACCGGCATTTGCAAGCTGCACACCCGTCACACCGCCGATGGTGAACAGGAAGATGAAGCCGATAGCCCAGAGCATGGGCGCGCGGAAGGAAATCGAGCCACCCCACATCGTCGCGATCCACGAGAAGATCTTGATGCCTGTCGGGACCGCGATGACCATCGTGGCGAAGACGAAGTAGCGCTGTGTATCGAGCGAAAGGCCGACCGTGTACATGTGGTGGGCCCAGACGACAAAGCCGACGACACCGATTGCCACCATGGCGTAAGCCATGCCGAGATAACCGAAGATCGGCTTGCGCGAGAAGGTGGAGACCACATGGCTGACGATGCCGAAGCCCGGCTGGATCAGGATATAGACTTCCGGATGGCCGAAGAACCAGAACAGGTGCTGGTAGAGGATCGGGTCGCCGCCGCCATCAGGCGCGAAGAAGGTCGTGCCGAAATTGCGGTCGGTAAGCAGCATGGTGATACCACCTGCGAGAACCGGAAGCGACAGGAGCAGCAGGAACGCCGTAACCAGAACGGCCCAGGCGAAGAGCGGCATCTTGTGCAGCGTCATGCCCGGCGCGCGCATGTTCAGGATCGTCGTAATGAAGTTGATCGCGCCGAGGATCGACGAGGCACCGGAAATGTGGATGGCCAGAATGGCGAAATCCACCGCCGGGCCGGGCTGGCCGGAGGTCGAGAACGGCGGATAGAGCGTCCAGCCGCCGCCGGGGCCCCAGCCACCTGCCGGACCGGGCATGAACAGCGAGATCAGCAGCAGCGTCAGCGCGGGCGGCAGCAGCCAGAAGGAAATATTGTTCATGCGTGGGAACGCCATGTCCGGCGCGCCGATCATGAGCGGCACCATCCAGTTGGCGAAACCGCCGATCAGCGCAGGCATGACCATGAAGAAGATCATGACGAGCGCGTGCGCGGAGGTGAACACGTTGAACATGTGCTTGCCGGCATCAAGGGCGGCATCGCCTTCAACACCGTAAACCATCTGCGCCAGACCATGGAAAATCTGGATGCCCGGCTCCTGGAGTTCGGCACGCATCGCGATGGAAAGCGCGCCGCCGATGGTGCCGGCGATGATTGCAAAAATCAGGTACAGGGTACCGATGTCTTTATGATTGGTCGAGTATACCCAACGAACCCAGCCATGCGGCTTGTGGTCGTCGTGGGCACCATGCTCGTGAGCTGCTGTGCCAGCCATGGAATTCGCTCCCGTTTTTCAAGTCTTGCTGCGGCATCGGCCCGGAAACCGGATAGGCTTCGCAAAGCCCGGTGCGCAGGTCTAATGCTCAGAACGCCATTGCGCGCATCAGACGGCGCGCGGCGCTCCAGCGGGATTTACAGCCCCGCCGCAGCCACCTTATCGTTCGCACTGCCTTCGCCTTCAGCCTGCAGAAGAGCCTTGTTTGCCCCCGGCAGATCCGTCGCGGCCGCTGACAGCCAGTTCTGATACTGGTCCTTTGAAACGACGCGGACGGCGATCGGCATGAAACCGTGATCCTTGCCGCAAAGCTCCGAGCACTGGCCGTAATAGAGGCCTTCCTTATCGGCCTTGAACCAGGTTTCGTTGATGCGGCCCGGAACGGCATCCATCTTCACGCCAAATGCGGGAATAGTCCAGGAATGGATCACGTCGGAGGCTGTCACCAGCAGACGGACCGTCTCGCCGACCGGAACAACGACTTCATTGTCCACCGTCAGGAGGCGGGGATAACGGGCGCGGTCTTCCTTGCCGGCAGCAGCACGGTCGTCATCCTTCAGGATGACCGAATCGAAGCTTACCGGGTTATCGACCTGATATTCATAACCCCAATACCATTGATAGCCGGTCGCCTTGACGGTTAGCGTCGGGTCTTCCGGCGAATATTGCGCGGTCAGAAGCTGGAACGACGGCACGGCAAGGAACAGAAGAATGATGACCGGACCGACAGTCCAGATCACCTCAATCGCCGTATTGTGGCTGGTTTTGGACGGTTCCGGGTTCACGCTCGCGCGAAAACGGAGAACCACCCAGACCAGCAAGCCCAGAACCAGCAAGGTAATCGGAATAATAAACCAGAGCGTATAACGCTCAAACCAATGAATCTGCTCGGCAATCCCCGTTGCAGCGTCCTGAAATCTCCACTCCCATGGTCGCGGCTGGTCCGCCAGAGCGGCACCAGTCGTCCACAGCACTGCCAGAGCGCCGCCCATGGCGCCCCTCGTTGCGGCAACAATCTTATCCACCAGAACTCTCTCCCTTTTCGCCCTTTCAGGCTGGACGCCGGTCTTAAGGACGGCCTTATCCCCGTCGGCGTTCAAACCACACCTTAGCGCACACCGCACGGAAGGCGAATATGTTCCTGTGCGGCATTTTTGCGCGCGGCATAGCGCCCACCGGCCCTTCTCCCGCAATTGCGGGTTTTGCCACAAGGCGCGGAAGCCTATGAAAACTTGGGAAAAACTTGCAACTCCCATAATGCAGCCATGATTTGACGAAAGGTTTGCTTTAACGTGCCGCGTGACAATCGATGCAACAGCCGGTATCACCTTCCCAATGATGGCCCGGACGTGATAATTGCCCTTGTGGTGCTTTTCGCAGCCTGTTCAGCGCATTAACGTCCCGGTGATTCGATCTGGAGATTTCATGGTTTTCCGTATGTTTGCCCACCGCACGATGATCCAGCGCCTCGCCGCCCTTGCCGCAGGCGCGGGCCTGTCGCTTGCAGCCGCAACCCTGCCCTCGGCGGCGCAGAACAATACGCCGGGGACGCCGGGCCAGCTTCCAGCACCCCAGCAGACACCGGCGGAACCACAGCCGACCACATCCGCGACGCCGCAGCAAAGCGGTGCGCTCAAATCGCAGCATGGCGCCTGGTCCATCCTGTGCGACACGCCGGCTGGCGCAAAGACCGAGCAATGCGCGCTGATCCAGAACGTGGTCGCCGCCAAGCGCCCGGAACTGGGCCTTTCAGTCGTGGTGCTGAAAACCGCTGACAACAAGGCGCGCATTCTGCGCGTGCTGGCTCCGCTCGGTGTTCTTCTGCCGAACGGCCTGGGCCTCAATGTCGATGGCAAGGATATCGGGCGCGCCTATTTCGTGCGCTGTTTTGAAGATGGCTGCTATGCGGAAGTCATTCTGGAAGACGATCTTCTAAAGACGCTGCGCAACGGCAAGGCGGCGACCTTCATCGTCTTCCAGACGCCGGAAGAAGGCGTGGGCATCCCGGTAGACCTGAAGGGATTTGGCGAAGGCTTCGACGCCCTCCCCTGATCACATTCCCGCAGACTGAGAATGCCGCCTTTTTCGGCTCGCCATAGCCTGAATCTCCGTGCACAGCGGTGACATATGGTTGTTCTCAACGGATTTAAGGCTTACATCCTGCAACAGACATATGTTGCAGGATTTATTTTATGAAGAGTCTGATCGACAGTTTCGACACCGGCCGCGACCACATCGAGCGCCTTGTGGCGGAAAGCCTCAAGGGCAGCGACGATGGCGAACTCTTCCTTGAATATCGCGAGGCAGAGGCGCTCGTCTTTGATAATGGCCGCCTCAAGACCGGCTCTTTTAATCAGGATCAGGGTTTTGGCCTGCGCTCTGTCGCGGGCGAGGCCATCGGCTATGCCCATGCGGGCGACCTTTCGCTTGCCGCGCTGAAACGCGCCTCCGACGCCGTTTCCGCCACGCTGAAAGGCTATGGAGGCACTTATTCCCCCGCTCCGGCTGGCACCAACCGCCATCTCTACACGGACGAAAACCCGATCGGCGCACCGGGCTTCGACGCCAAGGTGCAGCTTCTGCAACAGATCGACGCCTATCTGCGCGCCAAGGACACGAAAGTGCGGCAAGTATCTGTTTCGCTTGCATGCTCTTGGCAGCAGGTGGAAATCCTGCGCGCCGATGGTCATTTCGTGCGCGATATTCGCCCCATGGCCCGCCTCAGCGTTTCTGTCGTGGCAGGCAGCGGCGACCGGCAGGAATCCGGCTCGTACACGCTCGGCGGGCGGAAAGGTTTTGGCGAATTCATCACCACGGAAAGCTGGCAGCACGCAGCCGATGAGGCCTTGCGGCAGGCGCTCGTCAATCTTGAGGCCATTCCCGCCCCTGCGGGCACATTCGACATCGTGCTTGCCAATGGCTGGCCGGGCGTGATGCTGCATGAGGCCGTGGGCCATGGACTTGAAGGCGATTTCAACCGCAAGAAGACGTCCGCCTTTGCCGGTCTTCTCGGCCAGCAGGTCGCCGCCAGGGGGGTAACCGTGGTGGATGACGGCACGATTGCCGAGCGCCGCGGATCGCTGACCATCGACGATGAAGGTACGCCGACCAACCGCACCGTGTTGATCGAGGACGGCAAACTCTTCAACTACATGCAGGACCGGCAGAATGCACGGTTGATGGGCATGGAAGCAACCGGCAATGGACGCCGCGAATCCTATGCACACGCGCCCATGCCGCGCATGACCAACACCTATATGCTATCAGGCGACAAGACGCCGGAAGAGATCATCGCCTCGATAAGGAAGGGCATTTATGCCGTTTCCTTCGGCGGCGGCCAGGTGGATATCACATCGGGCAAGTTCGTGTTCGGCTGCACCGAGGCCTATATGATCGAAGACGGCAAAGTGGGCGCGCCTATCAAGGGGGCGATGCTGATCGGCAACGGGCCGGATGCGATGAAGCGTATCTCCATGATCGGCAACGATATGAAGCTTGATACCGGCAGCGGCAATTGCGGCAAAGGCGGGCAGTGGGTGCCGGTCGGTGTCGGCCAGCCCCATCTGCGCATGGATCAAATCACAGTCGGAGGCACTGCTGTCTAGGCTGTAGTGACGAATGGAAGGATGCCTCACATCCCCGGATCTTCCTCCAGAAGCCCCGTGACAAAATCAAACAGGCCGGGGCGGCGGTCACGGCGCAGCCGCTCCGCATTGATGATCGACTTGATCGCCGCATAGGAACGGTCGAGGTCTTCATTGATGACAATATAGTCGTATTTCACCCATTTCTGGATTTCAAAGCGCGCATTCTGCAGGCGCGTTTCGATCACTTCCGCCGTGTCTTCGGCGCGCCGGTTGAGACGCTGCTGCAATTCGCGCATGGTCGGCGGCAGGATGAAGATCGACACCACATCGGCTGGCATCTTGGCCTGCAATTGGTCCGCCCCCTGCCAATCGATATCGAACAGCATGTCCTGCCCATCGGCCAGCGCAATCTCGGCCGTTTCGCGCAGCGTACCATAAAAATTGCCGTGCACTTCGGCCCATTCGATCAGCTCGTCATTGTCGCGCAGGCGCTCGAATTCGCGGATCGTGATGAAATGATAATGTACGCCGTCAATCTCGCTCGGGCGACGCTGGCGCGTCGTCACACTGATGGAGAGCGAGAGCTTCATCTTCGGGTCTTCCAGAAGCAGCCGGGCAATGGTGGATTTTCCCGCACCCGACGGCGACGAGATCACCACCATCAAGCCTCTGCGAGCTACGCCATTTTCAACCGAAGATATGGCCATGATACCTATTACTCCAGATTCTGTACTTGTTCGCGGAACTGATCGACGACCGCTTTCAGCCCCAGTCCGATAGCCGTGATCGACGCTGCGTTCGATTTGGAGCACAGTGTATTAGCCTCACGATTAAATTCCTGTGAAAGAAAATCGAGCTTTCGCCCGACCGGCCCGCCCTCGCCCAGAAGCTTGCGTGCACTGGCCACATGGGTTTCCAGCCGGTCAAGCTCTTCCTGAATATCCGCCTTGGTGGCCAGAAACGCCGCTTCCTGATATAGCCGCGTCTCGTCCAGTTCGCGCGTGGCATCCAGAAGCAGCGCCACCTGCCCGGCAAGGCGCGCCTTGATCGCCTCGGTAGCGCGCGACGGGTCATTTCGTGCATCCGCCGTCAGCCGCTCGATCGTGTCGAGATGGGTCGAAAGAATGGTAAAAAGCGCCTTGCCTTCCTGCCTGCGCGCCTCGGCTATCGCCTTCAAGGCGCCCTCAAAGGCCGCGACGATTGTAGCTTCCAGCGCAGCGCGCTCTTCCTCGTCTTCCGCCCTTTGCGACTGGTCGATAATGCCGCGCAGCGCAAGAATGCCGTCCACGCTTGCCGGAGCCAGGCCATATTTTTCCTGCAACTCCGCACCCAGCTTCAGCACCTCGGCCAGCATGGGCTGGTTGATGGCAAAGCCCGCCTGCGTTTCGCTGCGTTCGACGGTCAGGCTCGCCTGAAAATTCCCGCGCGAGAAATGCCGCGCCAGCAGGGAGCGGACCGGATGTTCCACCGATTCCAGCCCTTGCGGCAGGCGCAGGCGAAGATCAAGCCCCTTGCCATTGACCGAGCGCACTTCCCAGACGATACGCGCCTCGCCGTCGGCCATGCATGCTGTGCTGCATGGCGCGCAAAACCTGTCATGCTCTGGAGCGCCATGCGCCTTCCTCTCGACTGTTGCCGGAACCGGATCGAGCCGGTTCATAACCGGCTCCGGGTTCATGGCGTTTAGAGCATTTCCAGCAAAGTTGCGAAACGGTTTTGCGTTGGAAAATGCGACAAACAAATAGTTAGAGCGGTTCTGTTAAAACAGGAACCGCTCCAGGTATCCTGCGGGTGCGATCTACTGCCCGGTATCGGGTTTGCCGGAGCCGCCGGATGTATCTTTCTGCTGCCCGATATTCTTTTGCTGTTCTGCGGCCCGCCACTTGCGCACATTGTCATTGTGCCCCTTCAGGGTCGCCGAGAATACATGGCCGCCCGTGCCGTCCGCAACAAAATAGAGGTCGTCGGTCTGGAGCGGATTGGCGACCGCCGCAAGCGCCGCCTTGCCCGGATTGGCAATAGGTGTCGGCGGCAAACCATTGATGATATAGGTGTTGTAAGGCGTGGGCTTCTCGATATCCGACTTGAATATCGGGCGGTCTGACGGTTTGCCTGCGCCGCCGAAAAGCCCATAGATGATCGTCGGGTCCGACTGGAGACGCATCCCCTTGTTCAGACGGTTGACGAAGACCGAAGCCACATGCGGACGCTCGGAAGCAATGCCGGTTTCCTTCTCCACGATGGAGGCAAGCGTCACAAATTCGTTCTTGTCCCGAACCGGCAGGTCAGGCCTGCGCTTTGCCCAAAGGTCGTCCACCAGTTTCTTCTGCGAGGCGATCATGCGGTCAATTATCTCGGAACGCGTGGTGCCGCGGGTGAAATTCAGCGTATCGGTGAAGAGCGAGCCTTCCGGCGGCATTTCCTTCGGCATGTCGCCAATGAGGATCGGGTCGGCGGCGATGCGGTCGAACACCTGCTTGACCGTCAGGCCTTCCGGCACGGTGAAGGGATACATGATGGATTTGCCGCTGATGAGGATGTTCATCACGTCGCGCATCGACGCCCCGACGGGAATGGCATATTCGCCCGCCTTCAGGTCGTTTTCATGCCCGAGCGTGCGCATGCCATAGCGGAAAATGCGCGCATCGCTGACGATATCGCGGCTTTCAAGACCGTTGCTCACTTCGGCAATGCCAGCGCCGCGCTTGACGAGAAAGGTCGTTTCCGCCGTGAGCGGGCCCTGCGCATCAAACTGTAATTTGCCGAAATAGAACAATGCCGACGCGCCAAGCAAAACCAGCACGACAAGCGACAGCATGAAGTTCATGAAAACGACGATCTGGCTGCGCGCATGGCGCGAGCGATTGCGGGGCGGCGGTGTGCCGGGTTCCGGGCGCAAGGCTTCGGAAGCGGATTTCGGCACAAAAGGCTTAGGTTCCGCAGCCTTTTCCGGCGCGGTTGGCACAGCCTCGTTCTGAGGCTCGGATACGGACTGCTGTTCAGCAGGATTGGTTCCGGGTTTCTCCTCTGAATTCACTCCATCACCTCGGTCCTGTTGCCTCCACGGCGCGATTGGCGCAGCCTCATCGCCTGCGCCCGAAGCGGCTTTCTGCACTTTGCTTCGCCGGAGGGGCCTGCCCCGTCCAGATTCGCTACCACACTAAACTGTGCCATCAATTTTAAACATCGCATCCGGTTTTATTTTGGCAAAAACGCGGAGAAATCCCCGCGTTTTTATCATTACCCGGTTTTGCGAACCTGTCAGGCCGTGTAGCGGCGCAGCACCAGCGATGCATTGGTGCCACCGAAACCGAACGAATTCGACAGCGCCACATCGATCTTGCGTTCGCGCGGCTTGTGCGGCACGAGATCGATCCTGGTCTGCGCCGCCGGATTGTCCAGATTGAGTGTGGCAGGCGCGATATTGTCGCGAATGGCCAGCGTGGAGAAGACCGCTTCGGCAGCCCCTGCCGCACCCAACAGGTGGCCGATGGATGATTTGGTGGAAGACATCGAAATCTTCGCAGCCGCCTCACCCACCACGCGCTCCACCGCGCCAAGCTCGATCGTATCGGCCATGGTGGACGTGCCATGCGCATTGATATAGTCGATCTCGTCCGGCACGATCCCGGCACGCTTGAGAGCCGCCACCATGCAGCGCTGTGCGCCCTCACCGCTCTCGGTCGGGGCCGTGATATGGAAGGCATCGCCCGACATGCCATAGCCGATGACTTCGGCATAAATCTTCGCACCGCGCGCCAAAGCGTGTTCCAGCTCTTCAAGCACCACAATGCCAGCGCCTTCGCCCATGACGAAGCCGTCACGATCCTCGTCATAAGGACGTGAAGCGGCGGTCGGATCGTCATTGCGCTCGGTGGAAAGCGCCTTGCAGGCGGCAAAGCCAGCAAGCGAAATGCGGCTCACCGGCGATTCCGTGCCACCGGCAACCATCACATCCGCATCGCCGAAAGCAATGAGGCGGGCGGCATCGCCAATAGCGTGCGTGCCGGTTGCACAGGCCGTGACGACCGAGTGGTTCGGCCCGCGCAGCTTGTGCTTGATCGACACATGGCCGGAGGCCAGATTGATGAGGCGGCCCGGAATGAAGAAGGGCGAAATACGGCGCGGGCCCTTGTCGCGCAGCGTGTAGCCCGCCTCGACAATGCCTTCGATGCCGCCGATGCCCGAACCGATAAGAACGCCGGTGCGGACCTGATCCTCATCATTTTCCGGGTGCCAGCCGGCATCATCCAGAGCCTGATCGGCTGCACCGACGGCATAAACGATGAAAGGATCGACCTTGCGCTGTTCCTTCGGGTCCATATGCAGGTCGGGATTGAACGTACCGTTCGTGCCATCGCCAACGGGAATGCGGCAGGCAATCTGGCAGGCCAGATCGTCCACCTCGAATTCCGTAACGCGGCGAGCCCCGCTTTCACCGGCAAGAAGCCGCTTCCAAGTCTCTTCCACACCGCTTGCGAGCGGTGACACCAGACCGAGACCGGTGATGACGACACGCCTCATGTTAACCCCTTAAGATCCGTTAAATACATGTTTCCAGCATCGAACCGCAGACCGCTTCATTGGCCGTCCAATGTGCCAGCCCGACTTTCGGGAACGATGCCGCAATCAATCAACCCCGTGCAAACATCTATCCGCCAAATTCCATAAGCGCCTTGAATGCGATGGGCGCGATTGGCAGCAGATGAACAAATCGGCCGCAGAACGGCCGTTGCAGAATTCTCTATAAGGCTTCCACCGGCCAGGCACGGCGCTTCACGCCCTTGCCGGCAGCAGGAAGCAAACAGGGCCGGGATTTGGATAAACCCCAGCCCCTGCGGCAAAGATCAGGCAGAAGCCTTATCGATGAACTTCACAGCATCACCGACCGTAAGGATCGTTTCGGCAGCGTCGTCAGGAATTTCAACGCCGAATTCTTCTTCAAAGGCCATGACCAGCTCGACGGTGTCGAGGCTGTCTGCGCCGAGGTCATCAATGAAGCTTGCGCCTTCCGTGACCTTGTCGGCATCTACGCCCAGATGTTCAACAACGATTTTCTTGACGCGCTCTGCGGTATCGCTCATGTCGGAACCTCGACTTGTGTGATTGTTGCTCTGCCTTGGTTAGCGGCATGCAGGATTGTAATCAAGTTATAAGATGCCTGCCAAGTTGCGAGCGATGCCGCCCGGACAGCCATCCTGTGGATATTCCTTACGGAACAGGAGCGCGACATTCTTACAAAATGTCGCAATTCTCGTTGGGCGCATTATCATGCTTCTTGAGCAAGGCAAAGCGCCTTTTCCTTATCAACGCCCCGTATTAAGGGATTTTATACCATAAAGCAGGGCATAAGGACTTCAAATCATGGCCATGCCGCCATTTACATGCAAGGTCTGGCCGGTCACATAGGCCGCCTCGTCGCTTGCAAGATAGACCACGGCAGCAGCAATATCGGCGCCGACCCCCATGCGCTTCATGGGAATATTGCCCATGATCGCGTCCTTCTGCTTCTCATTCAGCTTGCCGGTCATGGCCGATTCGATAAAGCCCGGCGCGATGCAATTGACGGTCACGTTGCGGCTTGCGATCTCTTGCGCCAGCGACTTGGAGAAGCCGATGAGGCCAGCCTTCGAGGCGCAATAATTTGCCTGACCCGGATTGCCCGTCACACCGACAATGGAGGTGATGTTGATGATGCGGCCGTTGCGGCGGCGCATCATGGGATGGGTCAGTTCGCGCGTGAGATTGAATACCGACGTCAGATTGACGGTCAGAACCGCATCCCAATCCTCGTCGCTCATGCGCACGAAAAGGCCATCACGGGTGATGCCCGCATTGTTGACCAGAATATCGACACCACCCATTTCCTCTTCGGCCTTCTGGCCAAGCGCCTTGACGGCTTCACGGTCGGACAGATTGGCCGGGAAGACGAAAATGCGTTCACCCAGCTCCGCAGCCAATTCCTTCAGCTTTTCCTCGCGCGTACCGTGCAGGCCGACAATTGCGCCCTGCGCGTGCAGCGCGCGGGCAATCGCCTCACCAAGACCGCCGGTTGCGCCGGTCACCAGAGCCTTGCGGCCAGTCAGATCAAACATGCGAAATCCCTTTTTTGCTTCTCAATTTCAGCGCATGGTCTTATCCGAAAAGTCTGCGACTTCTCGGGATCAAGCGTTAAGAGCAGCAAGCGCTGCTTCGATTTCCTCAGCCGAACCAACGGCAGCGCCGGATACATCCTTGGAGATGCGCCGCGCCAAACCCGTCAGAACCTTGCCGCAGCCTACTTCATAAAGCGTGGTTACACCATTGGCAGAAAACCACTCGATAGTTTCGCGCCAGCGCACCTGGCCCGTCACCTGCTCGACCAGCAGGGCGGCGATCTCGTTAGCGTCGGTCACGGGGGCCGCGCGCACATTGGCGATAAGCGGCACGACCGAATCATGCTTTTCAACCGCTGCAAGCGCCTCGCGCATGGCATCAGCCGCCGGTGCCATCAGGGTCGAATGGAAGGGAGCGGATACCGGCAGCATGATGGCGCGCTTTGCACCCTTTTCAGAGCCAAGCTTCGCGGCCAGTTCAACGGCCGCCCTGGCCCCGGATATGACAAGCTGGCCGCCGCCATTGTCATTGGCGATCTGGACCGGGCCGGAAGCCTTTGCTTCCATGCAGACAGCCTCCACATCGCCGTGTTCCAGACCGATGATCGCCGCCATAGCGCCTTCGCCGACCGGAACCGCCTTCTGCATGGCATTGCCGCGAATGCGCAAGAGACGCGCCGTGTCGGCAAGTGAAAACGTGCCAGCAGCGCACAGAGCCGAATATTCGCCAAGCGAATGACCGGCGACATAAGAAACCTTGTCCTTCAGCGAAAAGCCGCGCGCTTCCATGATGCGCTGGACCGCCATGGAAACCGCCATCAGCGCAGGCTGCGCATTGGCCGTCAGCGTCAGCACATCTTCCGGCCCCTCGAACATGGTGGCGGAAAGCTTTTCGCCCAGCGCCTCATCCACTTCATCGAAAACGGCGCGCGCTTCGGCAAATTGTTCGGCCAGAGCCTTGCCCATGCCAACCGCCTGGCTGCCCTGCCCTGGGAAAGTGAATGCTACCGCCATGATGCCTCGTCTTTTCTATAGATGGAGCCGATCGTCCTGAGCTTTTCTTTGGATCGGGCACCTTGTAACGAATTGATTATTTTGCGCGGTGTGCCTCACAGGGTGCCGCAAAGTCAAGTATTTCCCGGTTTTTCTGCGCATATAAGCTTGCAAAGCCGGGGAAAAACACGTAATGACCGCCCGTTCATTGCTCGGCGCCAGCTGGGGGCTGAACGGAGGGCCGTGACAAGGCATTGCTCGTCAATGCGTTATCACGTGGAAGTCACAAGCGCTTCTGCCTCCCGTGTCTCCGCTCTCGATCGTCTCATTGAGCGTCCTTTCTTCTCCGGGTTTCCGGCAAAAGAGAAGTCGCAGAGGCTTAGCCGTTGGCGTCAAGCGTGATTGGATAGAAGAAAGGCAAAGCCAATGGCTCTTTATGAACATGTGCTTCTTGCCCGCCAGGACATCTCCCAGCAGCAGGTCGACGCTCTCGTCGAACAGTTCAAGGGTGTGCTCGAAGCCAATGGCGGCAAGTTCGGTAAGGTCGAAAACTGGGGTCTGCGCCCCCTCACCTACCGCATCAAGAAGAATCGCAAGGCGTATTACACGCTCGTGAACATCGACGCTCCGGCTGCTGCCGTTGCCGAGATGGAACGCCAGATGCGCATCAACGAAGACGTTCTGAGTTTCCTCACCGTTCGCGTTGAAGAACACGAAGAAGGCCAGTCGGCCATGCTGACGCGCCGCGACGACCGTCGCGAACGCGATGGCGATGACCGTCCGCGCCGCCGTGAAGGCGGTTTCGACCGCGGTGATCGTGGCGACCGCGGCCCGCGCCGCCCGCGCGACAACGAAGCTGGTGAAGGAGCATAATCATGGTTGATATCAATCAGATCCCGACCCGCCGTCCTTTCCATCGCCGTCGCAAGACGTGCCCGTTCTCCGGCGCCAACGCTCCGAAGATCGACTACAAGGACGTCAAGCTCCTGCAGCGTTACATTTCCGAACGCGGCAAGATCGTTCCTTCCCGCATCACGGCTGTCAGCCAGAAGAAGCAGCGCGAACTCGCCAAGGCGATCAAGCGCGCCCGTTTCCTCGGCCTGCTGCCTTACGTTGTGAAGTAAGACAATCCGGGAGACGGCCCTGCGGCCGCCTCTCGCTTTCTCCGTTGCGATGGGCGCGGCGGATGTAGCCAAAACCCGAGTTGGGGCGAAGTGCTTTCAAGCCGCCTCTAACTGCCAAACCGGATCAGCCGGAGCAGGACAGCGAAGTTCATGAAATTCAACGGAACCATCATCGGTATCGGCATAATGGCGGGGCTTGCCTCGGCCCTGATGTCGGCCGGCGTCATCGTCCAACCGGGACTGATGGCGGGCCTTGCCATGGTCTTTTATTTTATCACGCCGCTGCCCATCTTCGCCGCTGCCCTCGGCTGGGGTTCGAGCGCAGGCATCGTCGCCGCGCTTGCCGCAACCGGCGCAGTCGGCATTTTTGCCGCGCCCATGGCCGCACTTCTCATGGCGCTCACCAGTTTCATACCGGCGGCAACCGGCGCCTATCTTTCCGGTCTTGCCCGCCCCGCCGAAGAACTGGGTGGCCCCAAGGGTGTTCTGGTCTGGTATCCGCTATCCGACATCACCTTCCGGCTTGCCATGATGGTGGCGCTCAGCTTCGTCATCATCGGCGCAATCGTGGGCTTCGGGCCGGAGATGGCGCGCGAGCTTGCCAATACGCTGATCGACGGCGTGGCCGAAGCCGATCAGCAATTCACCGCCAGCGATGAAACACGCGACAGCGTGACCATGCTTTTGATGGTGGCGTTGCCCGCAATCCAGCCCGCCACCTGCCTTGCAATCCTGATCGGCAATCTTTATCTGGCGCTGCGCCTCACCGCGCTTTCGGGCCGTCTGCGCCGCCCGCGCGACGACTGGCCCGCAACCATGCGGATGCCGCGCCCGGCACTTCTGGTTTTTGCCATTGCGCTGGCGGCAGCTTTCCTGCCGGGCGATATCGGCCTCATCACCACGGTGGTCGCCGGTACGCTCAATACAGGTTTCATGATGGCGGGGCTTGCCATCATGCATCATCGCACACGCGGCAAGCTTTGGCGCCCGGTGGCGCTGTGGCTCGTCTATGTGGCGATCCTGCTTTTCGCATTCCTGCTTTTCGTCTTCATGGTTCTCGGACTTTTCGACACATCACGCGGTGCGCCGATCTCGAAAATTCCGGGTGCTGACAATCAATAACGCAATTCAAACCTCGAAAGGAAACTCCAATGGAAGTCATTCTTCTGGAACGCATTGGCCGCCTCGGCCAGATGGGCGACACCGTCAAGGTCAAGGACGGCTATGCCCGCAACTTCCTGCTGCCGCAGGGCAAGGCTCTTCGTGCCAACGAAGCCAACAAGAAGAAGTTTGAAGGCCAGCGCGCACAGCTTGAAGCCCAGAACCTGGAACGCAAGAACGAAGCCCAGGCTGTTGCCGACAAGCTCAATGGCGAAAGCTTCATCGTCGTGCGTTCGGCAGGTGAAACCGGCCAGCTCTACGGTTCCGTTTCGACCCGCGACATCGCCGAAATCATCACGGCCAACGGCTTCACGCTGCACCGCAACCAGGTTGAGCTGAACCACCCGATCAAGACGATCGGCCTGCACGAAGTTTCGGTTTCGCTGCACCCGGAAGTCCAGGTCAAGGTCATGGTCAACATCGCGCGCTCGACCGAAGAAGCCGAATGTCAGGCCAAGGGTGAAGACCTCACCTCGATCGAAGCCATCTACGGCATCGAAGAGCAGCCGCTTTCGGAAGAAGTCTTCGACGACGAAGACGAAGCTGAAGATCAGGCTTGATCAGACTTTTGTACTGCACGGGATAGGCGCACTTTTGCTCCCTTCCTATGGTGGTAAACTTTATATGATCTGCCCCGGCGGTCCCCGCCGGGCATTTTCTCTTTTCAGATCGATAAAACTGCCTATTCTCTTATCAGGATCGGCCGATATACATGATTTGGGTTCACTGAATAAAAATTTCGGGCGGTCGCTATTGGATGAAGAAGGTGCTGACGGGACATCCGTGTTGCTTTGGCATTTCTTCCAGGGCCGGTTGATTGACGGAAAACTGCCTGGAAATTTGACGGCAGAGGGGCTTCTTTTGATAATGCCGCCTGCCGGGCAGCAGCATGGATGTATGCACCTGCTTCGTTCCCAAAGAGGAGATGGGGCCGATGTATGGAATGCTGCGTACAGTTTTGACGCATATGATAAAAACCGGTGACCTGACGGTTACCGATGCCGATGGTTCAAAAACCCGATTTGGCGACAGGACAGGTACGCCGGTCCACGTCCATTTCAAGACCGCACATGCACAAAGAGCCGTTGCGTTTAACCCGGAATTGAAGCTCGCCGAATGTTTCATGGATGGCGAGATCGATTTTCTGGAAGGCGATATCTATACGCTGCTTCAGGTGGTGTTTGAAAATACCGGGCCGACAGTGGCAACCGAGCCGTGGATGAAAGCAGCCGGAAAGCTGCGTGTGCTCTTCCGCCGCTTCCAGCAGATGAACACGATTTCACGTTCTTCGAGCAATATCAAAAGCCATTACGACCTTTCGGGCGAGCTTTACGACCTGTTCCTCGATCCCGACAAACAATATTCCTGCGCCTATTTCGATCCGCCGAACGCAACGCTGGCCGAAGCGCAGCTTGCCAAGAAGCGCCACATCGCAGCGAAAATGCTGGTGAAGGAAGGCGACAAGGTGCTCGATATCGGTTGCGGCTGGGGCGGCATGGGCCTTTATCTCGCCCGCCATCTCAAGGCCAATGTGACCGGCGTGACCTTATCGGAGGAACAGCACGCCATCGCCAATCAGCGCGCGCGCGATGAAGGGCTGGCTGACAGGGCAAAATTCGAGCTGACCGACTACCGCAATATCAATGACAAGTTCGACCGGCTGGTGTCGGTCGGCATGTTTGAACATGTCGGCGTCGGTCATTTTGCCGAATACTTCCAGCATGTGGCGCGGCTTATGAAGCCGGACGGCGTGTTCCTGCTGCACGCCATCGGGCGTTCAGACGGGCCGGGCGCGACCAATCCGTTCATCCGCAAATATATCTTCCCCGGCGGTTATATCCCCGCCCTGTCGGAAGTGCTGCCGCATATCGAAAAGGCCGGGCTTTATGTGACCGATATCGAAATCCTGCGGCTTCACTATGCCGAAACGCTGAAAGCCTGGCGGGAGGCGTTCCTGGCCAATCGCGACAAGGCCAAGGCGCTTTATGATGAACGCTTCTGCCGCATGTGGGAATTCTATCTGGCGGCCTCCGAAAGCGCCTTCCGCTGGCAGAACATGATGGTGTTCCACATCCAGATTACGCATCGCCAGGAAGCCGTTCCGCTGACGCGCAATTATATCGAGGCGGAGGAAAAGCGCCTGAAACGTCTCGACAGCGCGCCCAAGGGAGCCAATAGCGAAACCCGCTCCGTGAAGAAAAGCATAAATGCCTGACGGAAAGTGGCGCACTGCTTTGGTGCGCCACTCATCCGATCGCCGTCAAGAGGAAGTGTAAAAGGACAAAGCCTGAACTGTGGATCGCTGTGAATCATGGTATAGCTTGTAGCTTCCAGCAGGAATCAGCCGAAGCCGCGTTGCGTTTGGCTTCATTTAACGGCTAGCTGGAATCGATCAGGAACGGAAAAGAGAATCATGGCGGAAGCGGCGGTACGCAAACTCGACGATGCGCGGGACCAGAAGGACGTGCGCTATCGGGAGGCGCCCCACAATATTGAGGCAGAACAGGCGCTTCTCGGCGCTATTCTCATCAACAATGATGCATTCTACCGGGTTTCGGACTTTCTGAAACCGACCCATTTTCTTGAGCCCCTGCACCGGCGCATCTATGAGATCGCCACTGATCTCATCCGCGTCGGGAAAATGGCCAATCCGGTGACGATGAAGACCTTCCTGCCGACCGAGGGCAAGGTGGGCGATCTTTCCATTTTCCAATATGTCACGCGCCTTGCGACCGAAGCCGTGACCATTATCAATGCCGAGGATTATGGCCGCGCGATCTATGATCTGGCGACGCGCCGCGCGCTGATCGGCATTGGCGAGGATATGGTCAACATCGCCTATGACGCGCCGGTGGATATGGCGCCGCAAGAGCAGATTGAAGACGCCGAACGCCGCCTGTTCGAGCTTGCCGAAACGGGCCGCTATGATGGCGGCTTCCTGCCTTTCAAGGATGCGGTAACGACCGCCGTGGACATGGCCAACGCCGCCTTCATGCGCGACGGGCACCTTTCGGGCATTTCGACCGGCATTCACGCGCTTGATAGCAAGATGGGCGGGTTGCAGCCATCGGACCTTATCATCCTTGCCGGGCGTCCTGGCATGGGCAAGACCTCGCTTGCCACCAATATCGCCTTCAACATCGCCAATGCATACGAACCGGACCAGCAGGCCGACGGCACCATAAAGGCGGCCAATGGCGGCGTTGTCGGGTTTTTCTCGCTCGAAATGTCTGCCGAACAGCTCGCCACCCGTATTATTTCCGAGCAAACGGAAGTGTCGTCCTCGAAAATCCGCCGCGGCGAAATTACCGAAACGGATTTTGAAAAGCTCGTCGCCTGCTCGCAGGTCATGCAGAAGATCCCGCTCTATATCGACCAGACAGGTGGCATTTCCATCGCGCAGCTTGCCGCGCGCGCACGCCGGTTGAAGCGCCAGCGCGGCCTCGACGTTCTCGTCATCGACTATGTGCAGCTCATGACCGGCTCGTCCAAGGCTTCCGCGCAGAACCGCGTGCAGGAAATCACCGAAATCACCACCGGCCTGAAGGCGCTGGCGAAGGAACTCAATGTTCCGATCATCGCCCTGTCACAGCTTTCGCGCCAGGTGGAAAGCCGCGACGACAAACGCCCGCAACTTTCCGACCTTCGCGAATCGGGCTCCATCGAGCAGGATGCCGACGTGGTGCTGTTCGTGTTCCGCGAGGAATATTACGTCAAGAACCTCGAACCGCGCGACAAATTCGATCCGAAATACGAGGAATGGAAGCAGCATTTCGAGAAAGTGCGCGGCACGGCCGACGTCATCATCGCCAAGCAGCGTCATGGGCCGACCGGTACGGTCAAGCTTGCCTTCCAGTCCGAATTTACCCGGTTTGCTGATCTGGCCGATGGTTCCTATCTACCGGAGCAGTATGAATAAAATCATCATCACGACAAGGCTCGCCTGATGGCGAAGACGCGTGTTCAATTCATCTGCCAGAATTGCGGTGCTGTCCATTCGCGCTGGGCGGGCAAGTGCGATTCGTGCGGCGAGTGGAATACACTCATCGAGGAAGGCACCAATAGCGGCATCGGTTCTGGCCCCGGCGCCATGCTTTCCAAGCGCAAGGGCCGTGCGGTGGCGCTGACTTCGCTTTCGGGCGAGATCGAGGATGCGCCGCGCATCATTTCCGGCATCAGCGAGCTTGATCGCGTGACCGGCGGCGGCTTCGTGCGCGGTTCAGCCCTTCTGATCGGCGGCGATCCCGGCATCGGCAAGTCCACGCTTTTGACACAGGCAGCCGCAGCCCTTTCCAATCGCGGCCATCGCATCGTCTATGTTTCGGGCGAGGAGGCGGTGGCACAGATACGCCTGCGCGCACAGCGCCTTGGCGTTGCCGCCTCGGCAGTGGAACTTGCCGCCGAAACCAATGTCGAAGATATCATCGCCACCATTTCCAGCGATAATTCGGGCAGCAAACGGCCCGATCTCGTCATTATCGATTCGATCCAGACACTATGGACCGACATGGCTGATTCCGCGCCCGGAACGGTGACGCAGGTGCGCTCCTCGGCGCAAGCAATGATCCGCTATGCCAAGCAGACGGGCGCTGCGGTGGTCCTGGTCGGCCATGTCACCAAGGACGGCCAGATTGCAGGCCCGCGCGTGGTGGAACACATGGTCGATGGCGTTCTCTATTTTGAGGGCGAAGGCGGGCACCATTATCGCATCCTGCGCACAGTGAAGAACCGCTTCGGGCCAACCGACGAAATCGGCGTGTTTGAAATGTCCGATGGCGGCCTGCGCGAGGTTTCCAACCCGTCCGAACTGTTTCTGGGTGAACGCAACGAAAAGTCGCCTGGCGCGGCGGTCTTTGCGGGCATGGAAGGCACGCGCCCCGTGCTGGTGGAAATCCAGGCGCTTGTCGCCCCCTCCTCGCTTGGCACCCCGCGCCGCGCGGTGGTGGGCTGGGATGGCGGACGGCTTGCCATGATTCTCGCCGTACTCGAATCGCATTGCGGTGTCCGCTTCGGCCAGCACGATGTCTATCTGAATGTGGCGGGCGGCTATCGCATCAGCGAGCCGGCAGCCGATATAGCTGTGGCTGCGGCGCTGGTTTCCTCCATGGCCGGTATTGCCCTTCCGCCGGATTGCGTTTATTTCGGCGAAATCAGCCTTTCCGGCGCTGTTCGCGCAGTCTCCCATCCGGTGCAGAGGCTCAAGGAAGCCGAAAAACTGGGCTTCCGGCAGGCTGAGGTGCCGAATGGCAGCGGCGAGCTTTGGAAGGATCGCAATTTCCGCCTGATGGAAACGGCGGCCCTGGCCGATCTGGTGGCACGCATCGCAGCCTCGGGCGCTGGAAAGAAATAACACTTCAGGGGCATGCACGGGAAGATTCTATCAACCTTCCAATGTTAGGCTCCCGCATAATTGACAATTTGACGGTCCCCGTGCACCGAATGTTCGGGCGCAAAGGAAATTGAGGACAGGCCAGAATGCCGATCACCATGCTTGATGGAATTCTACTTGGGATAACGTTGGTTTCGGCCGTACTGGCGATGGTTCGCGGCTTTTCGCGCGAAGTGCTCTCGCTTGTCTCATGGGCGGCGGCAGCGGCGGCAGCCGTTCTGTTATACAAGCCGGTGCTGCCCTATGTGAAACCCTATATCAGCAATGACACCATTGCCATGATCGCGGCGATGGCAGCCGTATTCCTCGTCGTTCTCATCGTCGTCTCGCTGATTACGATGAAGATCGCCGATTTCATCATCGACAGCCGCATCGGCGCGCTGGACCGCACGCTGGGCTTCCTTTTCGGGGCTGCGCGCGGCGTGCTTCTGGTCGTGGTGGCGATGCTGTTCTTCAACTGGCTCGTGCCGACCAACCAGCCAGATTGGGTGACGAATGCCAAGTCGAAGCCGATGCTCGATTCCTTCGGCCAGCAGCTCATCGAGCTTCTGCCTGCTGACCCCGACAAATCGCTGATTGAAAAGCTCAAACCGAAAGCCGATGCGCCTGCCGCAGGCGAACCGGAAGAAGCTCCGGTTCCTGACGATACGCCGGCACAGGAGTAAGCTGTTTTTGAATACCGAAAAGCCGTCAGCCCCGCTGGCGGCTTTTCTAATTCCATGATCATATTGTGGGCAGGATTGTGCGAGATTATCTGCTTTCAACATGCGATACTGCCGTCGATGAGATTATATCGACGCAGCGGTGAACTCTTCGCTTTTAACAAAAAGCCATCTTGTGATAGAGAGGCGCGTGAAGTCTTTATGCATGTCGTTGACCGGAAAACGTGCCTCCGCTTTTCCGCGATATGCTTAAGTTGCCTCTGCAATCGAAAGGCCTTGCGGCAATGACCAGCCATTCTTCTGAAAATGCCCCCTTTATGCTGGATGATGACACCCTGCATGAAGAATGTGGTGTATTCGGCATTCTGGGCCATGAGGATGCGGCTGCGCTGACCGCGCTCGGCCTGCATGCGCTCCAGCATCGCGGTCAGGAAGCCGCCGGCATTGTTTCCTATCATAATCGCCGTTTCCATTCCGAACGCCATATGGGCCTCGTCGGCGACCATTTCACCGATGCGGCAACACTGAACCGCCTGCCGGGCAACCGCGCCATCGGCCATGTGCGTTATTCCACAACCGGCGAGACGATCCTGCGCAATGTACAGCCGCTGTTTGCGGAACTGGAAGTCGGCGGCATCGCCATTGCCCATAACGGCAATTTCACCAATGGCATTACGCTGCGCAAACAGTTGATTGCTTCCGGCGCGATCTTCCAGGCAACGTCGGATACGGAAGTCGTGCTGCACATGATTGCCCGTTCGCGGCACTCCTCCTCAACCGACCGTTTCGTGGAAGCGATCCGCCAGGTTGAAGGCGGCTATGCCATGCTGGCGCTTACCCGCACCAAGCTGATCGCCGCGCGCGATCCCATCGGCATTCGCCCGCTCGTCATGGGCGAGCTGGACGGCAAGCCGATCTTCTGCTCGGAAACCTGCGCTCTCGATATTATCGGCGCGAAATATATTCGCGACGTCGAGAATGGCGAAGTGGTAGTCTGCGAAATCCAGAAGGATGGCTCCATCACCACCCGATCCATCAAGCCGGAAAATCCGCAGCCGGAGCGGCTGTGCCTTTTTGAATATGTTTATTTCGCACGGCCGGATTCGGTAGTGGGTGGCCGCAGCGTCTATGTGGCGCGCAAGAACATGGGCATGAACCTTGCCGCCGAGGCGGGCGTGGATGCCGATGTGGTCGTGCCCGTACCGGATGGCGGTACGCCGGCAGCGCTGGGCTTTGCGCAGGCAAGCGGTATTCCGTTTGAATATGGCATCATCCGCAACCATTATGTGGGCCGCACCTTCATTGAGCCTACACAGCAGATCCGCGCGCTTGGCGTGAAGCTGAAACATTCAGCCAATCGCGCTATGATTGAAGGCAAGCGGGTCGTTCTGGTGGATGATTCCATCGTGCGCGGCACCACCTCGGTCAAGATCGTTCAGATGATCCGCGACGCAGGCGCAACCGAAGTCCATATGCGCGTGGCAAGCCCGATGATCTTCCACCCGGATTTTTACGGTATCGACACCCCCCATGCCGATAAGCTGCTGGCCAACCAGCACGAAAGCCTCGAATCCATGTGCCGCTACATCGGCGCCGATTCGCTGGCCTTCCTTTCCATCGACGGGCTCTACAAGGCCGTTGGCGGAAAGCCGCGTGATCCAAAGGCGCCGACCTTCACCGATCACTATTTCACGGGCGAGTATCCGACCCGCCTTCTGGATCAGGAAGGCGAAAGCAACGTCCACACCTTGTCGCTGCTCGCCAGCAACGGCTGATCGCCCTTAACTACGCAGGCGGCTTTCAGGCCGCCTGTTTCATGTTTCTGAACGCATACGGGGACGCAATGAATATCGATCTTACGGGCCGCCTCGCGCTGGTAACGGGCGCATCGCGCGGTATTGGCTATTTCCTTTCGCTTGAACTGGCAAAACGCGGCGCGCATGTGATCGCCGTCGCCCGCACGGTTGGCGGCCTGGAAGAGCTGGACGACGAAATACGCAAGCTTGGCAGCAGCGCCACACTGGTTCCACTCGATATCACGGATATGGAAGCCCTCGACCGCCTCGGCGGAACCATCCATGAACGCTGGGGCAAGCTTGATATTCTGGTGGCCAATGCCGGCATATTGGGCACGATTTCGCCCATTGGCCATGTCGAGGCCAAAACCTTCGAGAAGGTCATGAATATCAATGTCACCAGCGTCTGGCGCCTGATCCGTTCGGTCGATCCGCTGCTGCGCGCCTCGGATGCCGGGCGGGCGATCATGCTCTCCTCCGGTGTGGCGCATAGCTGCCGCGCCTTCTGGGGGCCTTATGCCGCCTCCAAGGCCGCCGTCGAGGTTATGGCGCGGTGCTGGGCCGAAGAAACCAAGAAGATGAAGCTCAAGATCAATTCGGTCAATCCGGGCGCAACCCGCACCGCCATGCGCGCGCAGGCCATGCCGGGCGAAGACCCGGAAACGCTCCCCACGCCGCAATCGGTCGCCGAAAAGATCGTCAAGCTTGCCGATCCGAAACTTGAAGTGACGGGCAAGCTTTTCGACGTGCGCCAGGACCGCTTCCTCGACTATCACATGCCAAGCTGATTTGTTTCTTCCGGCCTTGCATAAAGCATGTCTCCCATAAGTGGGAACCGGTTCAGGAGCGCATCGATCTCAGGCATTCTGCCGTCAATTGTCACCGGACGAGGCTTCTTCCGCCGCTTTCTTCCGGTCGGCGGCTTCGCGCTTATTCCACGCGGCAAGGCTGAACGGCAGGAATGCAAGATAGGCAAGCGCGGTCAGGCTCAATGTCTGCCAGGTAAAGCTCATCAGCAAGGCGACATAGATCACCACGCAAAGAATGAGCGGCATCACGATATCGCGCCGCACGAGGCTTCCAGCCGATTTGCCATTATAAACCGGCAGGCGGCTCACCAGCAGGAATGCAATGGCCACCGTATAGGCCGCAACGCCGAAGGCGAGCGCGCGCGTCGGCATGAGGCCAAGAAAGCCAAAATAAACAGGAAGAAGCACCAGCATGGCGCCTGCGGGTGCGGGCACACCGATGAAATAATTGTTCTGCCATGCGGGCCGGTTCGGATCTTCCAGCATAACGTTGAAGCGGGCAAGGCGCAGGCAGCAGGCAATGGCGTAAAGGAGCGCGGCGATCCAGCCGAAAGAGCGCGCCTGGTCCAGCATGAAAGCATAAAGCACCAGCGCGGGGGCGACGCCGAAATTGACGATATCGGCAAGCGAATCCATCTGCGCGCCGAATTTCGATGATCCCTTAATCATGCGCGCGATGCGCCCGTCGATACCGTCCAGAAAAGCCGCCAGCAGCACCATGGCCACTGCAAGCTCGAAACGGTTTTCAAAGGCAAGCCGGATGCCGGTGAGCCCGGCGCAAATGGCCAGAACCGTGATGACATTCGGAACGACGATCCGCAACGGAATCTGCGAAAGCTTGGGGCCGCGCGATGCATCCACGCGGCCATTCGGCTCAAAAGGAGGAAAAGGCGTTTCCATCGGCTTATGCGATCCGTACCACGGGTTCGCCCCGCTCGGTACCATAATCAGCCAGAACGGTTTCACCCGCAATCGCGGTCTGGCCGACCGCGACGCGCACCGTGGCGTCGGAGGGCAGATAGACATCGACGCGCGAACCGAAACGGATAAGGCCGAACCGCTCGCCCACGGAAAGTTCGTCATCCTGGTTCGACCAGCAGACGATGCGCCGCGCCACCAGCCCGGCAATCTGCACCACGCCGATCTTGCCATGCGGGCTTTCGATCAGCACGCTGTTGCGCTCATTCTCGGTGCTGGCCTTGTCCAGTTCGGCATTGAGGAACTTGCCCGGACGATGCACGACCTTGTCGATCTTGCCGCGCACCGGCGAGCGATTGATATGGACCGAAAACACATTCATGAAAACCGAAACACGGGTCATCGGCTCATAGCCAAGGTCGAGTTCAGCGGGCGGAACGGCAAGCCCGACAAAGGAGACCTTGCCATCTGCCGGGCTGATGACCAGATCATCGTCCATGGGCGTCACCCGCTCCGGGTCACGGTAGAAATAGATGCACCAGACGGTGAGTACCATGCCGATCCAGAACAACGGATCCCACAGCCAGCCCAGCATGAGCGACACCACAAAAAAGCCCGCTATGAACGGGTAGCCTTCGCGGTGGATCGGCACGAAAGTGTTGCGGATAGTATCAGTCAGGCTCATCGCTTGTTCCTCGCGTTTGGCCGTATTTACCGCATCCCTCCCAAAATCAAAACGCATTTCGCAATTTATGCACGGCTGTCGGGGGCAGTGGGCGGCCCGGCGGCCTATTCCGCCGCCGGCGTCCCGCGCAGAACCACGCCCATATCGTCGCTTTCACGCACCTGGCGCAGGCGCTCCTCAGCCTCGCTCGCCTCGCGCTGGCGATCCCACATGGAAGCATAAAGCCCCTTCTGGTCAAGGAGATGGCGGTGCGTGCCGCGCTCGGCGATCAGGCCGTCTTTCAGGACGATGATCTCATCCGCACCGATCACGGTGGAAAGGCGATGCGCGATCACCAGCGTGGTGCGCCCGCGGCTGACAATATCAAGCGCCGACTGGATTTCCTGCTCGGTCGCGGTATCGAGTGCCGAGGTCGCCTCGTCCAGAATAAGAATAGGCGGGGCCTTGAGGATCGTGCGGGCAATCGCCACACGCTGCTTTTCGCCGCCGGAAAGCTTCAGGCCGCGCTCGCCAACCATGGATTTGTAGCCATCCGGCAGATGCTTGATGAAGCCGGCAATCTGCGCGAGCTCGGCTGCTTTTTCCACATCCTCCTCGCTCGCATCGGTGCGGCCATAGCGGATATTATAGGCGATGGTGTCGTTGAAGAGGACCGTATCCTGCGGCACCATGCCGATAAACTTGCGCAGGCTTTCCTGGGTCACGTCGCGCACATCCTGCCCATCGATGGTGATCGAACCGGACTGGATATCGTAAAAGCGGAACAGAAGCCGCGATATGGTGGATTTACCAGCCCCCGAAGGGCCGACAATCGCCACCGTCTTTCCTGCGGGAACGTCGAAGCTGATGCCGCGCAGGATGGGGCGCTGCGGATCATAGGCAAAGTGCACATCCTTGAAGGAGATTGCGCCGCTATCGACTTTCAGCGCAGGCGCGCCGGGCTTGTCTTTCACTTCCTGCTTGACGTCCAGAAGGTCGAACATCTGCTCGATATCGGTGAGGCCCTGACGGATTTCACGATAGATAAAGCCGATGAAATTGAGCGGGATGGAAAGCTGCATCAAAAGCGCATTGATGAAGACGAAATCGCCCAGCGACTGTGTGCCCTTCTGCACCTCCATGGCCGACATGACCATGACAATGGCCATGCCCGCGCCGAAAATCACGGCCTGACCGAAGTTCAGCCAGCCAAGCGAGGTCCAGGTCTGGGTTGCAGCCTTTTCATATCGCGCCATAGCCCCATCGAAACGCTTGGCCTCCATCGCTTCATTGCCGAAATATTTGACCGTCTCGAAGTTGAGAAGCGAATCGATGGCCTTGGTATTGGCGTCGGTATCGGAATCGTTCATTTCGCGACGGATATTGATGCGCCAATCGCTCGCCCTGATGGTGAACCACGTATAGAGCCAGACCGTCGCCGCCACGACCACGAGATAGGACAGGCCATAGGCGAAAGCGAAGATCACCGCCGTCAGCGCAAATTCCAGAATGGTAGGCAGCGTGTTCAGGATGGTAAAACGGACGATGGTTTCAATGCCCTTGGTGCCGCGCTCGATGACGCGCGACAGGCCGCCCGTGCGCCGCTCCAGATGAAAGCGCAGCGAAAGCTCATGCATATGCACAAAGGTCTTGTAGGCAAGCTGGCGCACCGCATATTGGCCAACACTGGCAAAAAGTGCGTCACGAAGCTGGTTGAGGCCAGCCTGCACGATTTTCGCCGCATTATAGGCCAGCACCAGCATGACCGCGCCGACCAGAACGACCGGAATATAATACGGCGCATGAAGCTGGCCGTTCAGCGCATTGGTCACCCATTTGAAGAAATAGGGTACGAGGATCAGCACAATCTTGGACAGAACCAGATAGAATGTGGCCCAGACCACGCGCATTCGCAGGTCCGGCCTGTCGGACGGCCACATGTAGGGCCACAGATTTCGCAATGTTTTCAGCGTCTCGCCGGATTCGGCAGAAACCGTCTTGGGGGCATTCATCGGTTCATTCTTTCAGATCGAGCATTCGAGCAGGTCCGTTTTTCCCGGAATGAGGGAACCGCCTGTCTCTTTGGTTTTTTCGCATGTCTTGATCCCGTCACAGCGGGACCGGAACCCAGTCTGGCAAAGTGATTTGCCCGCAAAGGCGATCTGCATTTATGGGAGACAAGCCTCGAAACCGCAACGCCTCCCTCGCAATAAATCAGGGGTTCTTTTCCAGAAGCTTGCGCTTCACCTCATTGTCGCGCAGCGGCTCCTTGGGCATCACGAAAACCTGTCCCGGCCAGATCAGGTCGGGATTGCGGATCTGATCGCGATTGGCAAGATAAATGGTCGTGTAGCGCGTGCCTTCGCCATAAGTGCGCTTCGATATGGTCCAGAGATTGTCACCGCGCCGGATGATGACGGAGCCGTCCACTTTTTGCAGCGCAGCCGTATCTTGCGCGCCATCGGCTTGCGTGTTTGCGCTGCCTGCCTGCTGATTGGCCGCAGGCGCAACGGCCGAAATATTTTCACCGGCCTCGCGGCGGAACGGTACACGCGCAGTGGCAAGGATGCGGTTTGTGCCATCCAGAAGATCGGCACGGATAATATAGTCGCCGATGGCGAGCGGCCTCTCGCCTTGCACCAGAAAGCGGCCTTCGGGTGAAATCGCGCTTGTGCCAAGAAGCACGTCATTGGCATGTACGATAACGCGCGCACCATCCTTTGCCTTGCCCGCGACAAAGACCGACGAGCCTTCGATTTCCACCGCCTCGATGGCGATCGGGCGGTCGGCATCCGGCTTTGCCTGTTCCGTTTCGCCTGCGGCGCCGGCCTGCATCTCTCCACCCGAGGGCGCACCAGCGGCACTGCCCTCAGGGGCCGTTTTTGGCTTGGTGATGAGGCGGCTCGCCTGTCCCGGCTCTTCCACCAGAGCCAGAACCGGTCCATCGGCAGTTGCGGGAACGGATACGATGGCCGTCTGCGCCGAGGTTGCAACATGCTTGTCGGAGCTTGTGGCGCGCAGGACAAGCTGATGATCACCCGGCGACAATGCGCGATCCAGCACCACTGCAAAATCGCCATTGGCGCCCGCCCTGGCCTGACCCACCACCTCAGCACCCGCCACCACATCTACCGCGGAATTGGGTGCCGCCTGACCAGCAATGACGACCGAGCCATCCGCCTCGACGCGCAGAACATCAAACACCGGCACATCCACGGCCTTCGCGGTGGCAGGCATTGCCGTGGCGGGAGTTTGTTGCGCTTGTGCGGGCTTTTCCTTTGCGGGTCCGGGCGTTACCGGCGAAGCGATGGAGGCATTGTCCACCTTCGGCGCATCCGCCGTCCGGGTCAGGGAATTCCAATAGAAAGCAAGCCCGCCGGCAATGACAACGAGCCCGACACCAAGCAACCAGGACCAGTACTTCTGCATCTCGTTCCGAATTCCGCCCCCAAAGACGGGCCCGGCACTGCTCTCAGCCCGGAACCGCATTCTTTTTGTTTTCGCCGCATTCACACCTTTTGATCGGGTTTATAGCTTTTCTCTTCCCCCGACAAGAAATTGCGAGCGAAACTGCCAAAAGAACCGGGGCCAGCCCACCCCGGTTTACTCATGGGATCACTGTTCTACGCAGCTTATAGGCTTATCCTCCTCGGGATTATCGATGAGGTTATAAAGGGACGCGGTTTTACCCTTGGTCCACCAGATATAAACGCTGCCCGCATATTTGGCGCCGGAGCCGGAAATGACATTGGAAGCCACCACGGTTTCATCTTCCAGTTCCAGTTTGGCAAGCGAGATATCGCCTGCATTGTAATAGGTGACGGAGAGATCCTTCGCGCCGCATTTGTAGAGAATGGAGTTTGTGCTGACTTTGACACTATCCGGCAGCTTGATGGTGATTTCAGAAGCCGAGGCCGCCGACGCGGCAAATGAGAGGGCAGCAGCGGCAACCGACATTTTCGCAAGGGTCCACATTTTCATATCAACTCCGTTTTGTTTAGTTCATTGCAAAAGATAGTCATTCAAGATGTATGCAAGCTGAACAATTTGATCCACCGAAGCCGCAAGCCCTGCTTGACGCCCGGTGCACAAAGGCTCAAAAAAAGCCCTATGTCCGAGATTCGATCCATTTGTGTTTATTGCGGCTCTTCCATAGGCCAGAACCCTCTTTATCGTGAAGCGGGGCTGGCGCTTGGCCGCTCCATTGCCGAACATGGCATCCGCCTCGTCTATGGTGGCGGCACACGCGGCATCATGGGCGCGGTGGCGCAGGGCGTGATGGAGGCCGGCGGCGAAGTCACCGGCATCATCCCGACCTTCCTGCTCGACAAGGAAGCAAGCTTTGAGCGCGCGAAAGAACTGAGCGAACTTATTATCGTCGACGATATGCATGAGCGCAAGCACCTGATGTTCCAGCGCTCTGACGCTTTCGTGACACTTCCCGGCGGCATCGGCACGGTGGAAGAGATCGTGGAAATGATGACCTGGGCGCAACTTGGCAAACACCGCAAGCCGATGGTTTTCGCCAATATCAACAATTTCTGGCAGCCGATGCTGGCACTTCTCGACCATATGCGTGCGGAAGGCTTCATCCATACCGCCCATCAGGTTCAGCCGCTGATCGTGGACAAGGCGGAAGATATCGTCCCCGCCATCATCGCCGCCAATGGCCGCAGGAAAGCAGGCGATCTGGAGATTATCGGGAAGATGTGAGGAGTAGGGCAGTAAAGAATATGGTCGCTGCGCTCATGCGCAACCAAAACATACTCCCCTACTCCCTTATTCCCCTATTCCCTTAACATACTGCCCTACTGCCTTATTGCCTTCCCTTCGTCAGCACCGCCACCGCCTCCACATGCGCAGACCAGAGGAATTGGTCGATGGGCGTGACGCGCTCGATGCGGTAGCCGCCCTTCTGGAGAATGGCCAGATCGCGGGCCAGCGTCACCGGATTGCAGGAAATGGCAACCACCTTTTCCACCTTGGACTTGGCCAGTTCCAGCGCCTGTTCTTCCGCGCCAGCGCGGGGCGGATCGAAGACCACGGCGTTATAGGGCAGAAGCTCCTTCGTCATCAGCGGGCGGCGGAACAGGTCGCGCCGCTCGATGGAAACGGGTTTAAGCCCCTGCACATGGCGCACGCCGCGATCGAGTGCGGCCAGCGCCGCTGCATCGTTTTCCACCGCATGGACCGCGCTCTTTTCCGCGATGCGGAGCGCAAAAGTACCGACACCGCAGAAAAGATCGGCCACGCGCCGGGCCTTGCCCAGATGGGCCAGCACCAGCGCAGCCATCGTTTCCTCCGCCTCCGCAGTCGCCTGCAGGAAGCAGCCGGGCGGAATCGGCACAGGCACCTTGCCGAAATGGATGAGTGGCTTTTTCGGCTCGACAATGATTTCGCCCTCATGCGAAAGGCGCGCAAAATCCTTTTTGATAACCAACGCCGTCAAGGCGCGGCGCTGCTCGTCGTTGAGCTTGCCGCAGCCGCTTGCCGCAAGATCGAGCCCGGATTCCGTCAGCGTTGCCGCCAGCTTGAACGGCCCGGAGCCGGGCGCAAGCAAGGCGCCCACTTCGCGCAGGTCATCCAGACGCGCGATGATTTCCGGCACCGTGACCGGGCATTCGACAATATCGATGATCTCGTGGCTCTGGTGGCGGTTGAAGCCAAGCAGCACGCCCTTTTCCGTCTTGCGCGCGGCGAAGACGGCGCGGCGGCGCGTATGCGGGTTGCACGCCACCAGCGGCGCAACCTCCACATCGGTGCCCCTGCCCTTCAGCGCCCCGACAACAAGCTCACGCTTCCACAGGCGATAAGGTTCATCCTGCCAGTGTTGCAGAGCACAACCGCCACAATCCTCGAAATGACGGCAGGCCGGGTTCTGCCGTTCGGGCGAGGCTTCCAGCAGCGCCATCAGCGTGGCGCGGTTCTTGTCGCGCGCCACATTCACCACTTCACCGGGAAGCGTGAAAGGCACATAGATCTGCCCATCGGGAAGGTTTGCGACGCCGTCGCCGCCCGCACCAATCGAGCGGATCGTTATTTGCCCCGTCTTCGACGACGTCATCTGTCCTTCTTTCCTGCCAGAAGATATTCACGATTGCCGTCGCCGCCTTCGATGGGCGACGGACAAAGGCCGAGAGCACGCCAGCCGGGCTGCGTTTCCAGCCATGATTTCAGTTCTTGCGCCATGCGCTCGCCATATGCGGGATCGCGCAAGATGCCGCCCTTGCCGATCGCTTCGCGTCCCGCCTCGAATAGCGGTTTGACGAGAAGCGCGCAGATAGCACCTTTTTCAGCCAGAGCCAATGCCGGGGGCAGCGCCAGCCTGAGCGAGATGAAGCTGACATCCGACACAATACAATCGACAGCGCGCGTGTCCAGATGCGCAAGCTCCAGCGCGCGGGCATTGACACCCTCCTTGCTGGTCACGCGCGGATCGTGGCGCAAGCTTTCATGCAACTGGTCATGGCCAACATCGATGGCGATGACATGATGCGCGCCCCGCTCCAGCAGCACTTGCGTAAAACCGCCGGTGGAAGCACCGATATCGAGCGCGGTCCGGCCCTTCACATTGAGGTCGAAATGGTCAAGCGCGGCAACAAGCTTCAATGCGGCGCGCGAGACATAGGCGCTTGCCGGATCGTCCACCGCAAGTGCGGCGTCGCGAACCACCATCTGGCCGGGCTTGGTGATGGGCCTGCCATCCACCTTCACCGTGCCGCGCTGGATAGCGTCACGGGCGCGCGAGCGTGTCGCGAAAAATCCGCGCTCAACCAAAAGCTGGTCAAGGCGCGGACGGTTATCGGTGGACTGGCCGTTCATCTGTTTCAGGCACGAAACGGTGTCGGCAGTGCTTCATGGCCCAGTTCATCGCGATGAAGTGCGGCAAAAACCGTGCGCACAATGCCCGTACGGTCAAGGCCCGCTTCGGCATACATGGCATCCGGCTTGCCATGGTCCTGATAGATATCGGGGAGCGTCAGCGCCCGCACCTTGAAGCCGCGATCCAGAAGCCCGTCCGTGGCGAGGAATTGCAGCACATGGCTGCCAAACCCGCCGACCGCACCTTCTTCCACCATCACCAGCACTTCATGTTCACGCGCCAGACGGCGGATCAGGTCATGGTCGAGCGGCTTGGCGAAACGTGCATCGGCCACTGTCGTCGACAGGCCGGCAGCGCCCAGTTCTTCAGCGGCTGCAAGACATTCCTGCAAGCGTGTACCGAAGGAAAGAAGCGCCACCTTGGTGCCTTCGCGCACGATGCGGCCCTTGCCGATTTCCAGCACCGAGCCGCGCTCCGGCAGATCGACGCCCACACCATCACCGCGCGGATAGCGGAAGGAGATCGGGCCTTCGTCATATTCGGCAGCCGTGCGCACCATATGGCGAAGCTCGGCTTCGTCAGATGCGGCCATCACCACGAAGCCCGGAAGGGCTGCAAGAAAGCCCGTATCGAACGAGCCTGCATGGGTGGGGCCATCCGCGCCCACCAGCCCGGCGCGGTCGATGGGGAAGCGCACGGGCAGGTTCTGGATCGAAACATCGTGCACGACCTGATCGTAGCCGCGCTGGAGAAAGGTGGAATAAATGGCGCAGAAGGGCTTGTACCCCTCGCTTGCAAGACCGGCAGCGAATGTGACGGCATGCTGCTCGGCAATGCCGACATCGAAGACGCGCTTCGGGAAAGCCTCGCCAAAAAGGTCCAGCCCCGTGCCTGTCGGCATGGCGGCGGTGACGGCGACGATCTTGTCGTCGTGGCGCGCTTCCTCAATCAGGCTTGTGCCGAAAATCTTGGTGTAGCTCGGCGCATTTGCCGGGGGCTTCGCCTGCTTGCCGGTGATGACGTCGAACTTGTTGACGCCGTGATATTTGTCGGCGGCAGCTTCGGCCGGCGCATAGCCCTTACCCTTCTGTGTCACGACATGGATCAGCACCGGGCCTTTCTGCGTATCGCGGACATTTTTCAGAACCGGCAGCAGGTGGTCGAGATTATGCCCGTCGATCGGGCCGACATAATAGAAGCCAAGCTCCTCGAACAGCGTGCCGCCGGTGAAAAAGGCGCGGGCATATTCTTCCGATTTGCGCGCCTTGTCCTGAAGGAATTTGGGCAGCTTTTGCGCCACCTGCTTCGCCGCCTCGCGCACACTGCGATAGGTGCGCCCGGAAACGAGGCGCGCCAGATAGGCACTCATCGCGCCCGTCGGCGGCGCAATCGACATATCATTGTCGTTGAGAATAACGATCAGGCGCGCATCCAGAGCACCGGCATTGTTCATCGCTTCATAGGCCATGCCCGCTGACATGGAACCATCGCCGATGACGGCGATCACATTGCGCTTTTCGCCCGAAAGCTCGCTCGCCACCGCCATGCCGAGGCCTGCGGAAATGGAGGTCGAGGAATGGGCCGCGCCAAAGGGATCGTATTCGCTCTCCGCACGCTTGGTGAAGCCCGAAAGCCCGCCCGCCTGGCGCAATGTGCGGATGCGGTCGCGCCGCCCGGTCAGGATCTTGTGCGGATAGGCCTGATGGCCGACATCCCAGATGATGCGATCATAGGGTGTGTTGAAAACATGATGCAACGCAACCGTCAATTCCACAACGCCCAAGCCCGCGCCCAGATGCCCGCCCGTGGTGGAAACCGCGTCGATCAGCTCGGTGCGCAATTCTTCCGCCAGTTGCGGCAGGTCCTGCTCCGGCAGGGCGCGAAGACGGTCTGGCGTCGGCGCCTTATCGAGGAGCGGTGTTGAGGGTCGGGACATTCTTATACCCTATCAGTTGGTTGGGGCAGGCAAGTCTTGCTGGAATTTCTCTAAACCTTTGCCGGTATAACAGGCATCGGGCCGAGATCAAGCATTCTGACCGCCGGGACGGCTTCACAATGTGTTCCCACATAACAGGCCGCTATTCTGGCAAGGGAATGAAATCCTGCTCATCCCCCGGCACAATATCGAAACGGCCCGTGCGCCATTCTTCCTTTGCCTGTTCTATGCGCTCTTTGGAGGAAGCCACGAAATTCCACCATATATAGCGCCTTGAGCCGAGGGGCGCACCACCGAAAAGCATGATATGCGCGCCCTTCGGCCCGGCCTGCACGACAATATCGTCGCCGGGGCGGAAAGCAAGCAGGCGGTCGGGCGGGAACACCTCGCCACCAATGCCGACATTGCCTTCCAGCGTATAGATGGCGCGCTCCTCCGTCGTGGGCGGGATCTGGAAGCGCCCGCCCTGATGGATGCGGATATCCGCATAAAGCGTTTCGGCATGCTGGATGACGGGCGAGGAAAGCCCATGCAGGGAGCCGATAATGAGACGGCCCGAAAACGCCGCATCGTCCATGAGTGGCAGGTCGGGCGCATTGATATGATGGAAGGCGGGGTCGATTTCCTCCATGGCATCCGGCAAGGCAAGCCATGTCTGCACACCGGAAACCGGCATGGGGCCAGCGCGTTCTTCTTCCGGCGAGCGTTCGGAATGGACAATGCCCCTGCCCGCCGTCATGAGGTTCACATCGCCCGGACGGATGACCATCTCCGTTCCCAGGCTGTCGCGATGGCGGATATGCCCATCGAAAAGATAGGTAACGGTGGATAGGCCGATATGCGGATGCGGGCGCACATCGAGTGCTTCGCCGTCACGCAGAATGGCCGGCCCCATGCGGTCGAAAAAGATGAACGGTCCCACAAGCCTGCGGCGCGCGGTGGGCAATGCGCGGCGCACCTCCAGCCCGCCAATATCGCTCGTGCGTGGAATGACCAGCGTTTCGATGCTGTCCACGGATGTCTTGTCGCCCAGAACCGGATCGGCACAAGGAAAAAACTCATGAACGCACTCCCACCGTTCCAGAAACACCTGCCCCACCAACTTCTTCAGAGCAGGGGCAAGTCCCTATATAGGTATTCCTTCCAGTTTAGCGAACCACCCGAAAAACAAAACCGCACCGGCAGGCGGTGCGGTTCGATGCAACATGGCCGTTCCGGTCAACGGCCCTGGAGAAGCTTGGAAAGCGTGTTGGCGTCCGGCACCTGGCCGTTGGCCGTCAGCTTGTCCACCAGCCCCGGCAGAACCTGGGAAAGCTGGTTCAGGAGTTCCTGCTGGTCAATGCCTGCATGGGCCGCGATCTGCTCCAGTGTCGTCTGGCCGATGGCATTGCCAAGCTGGCCCGGCTCGATGGGATGGTTTTCGCCCTGACCAACCCAAGAATCCACCTTGTCGCCAAGGCCGGACTGCTTCAACTGGTAAAGAAGGCCCCCAAGACCGCCGCCGAGCGGTCCGGGTGCGGGCGCAGCCGAAGCATTGCCCGCCGCAGCACTGCCGAGAAGCCCGCCAAGGCCACCCAGAATTCCGCCGAGCAGGCCACCGCCTGCCTGCGGCTGTTCCGGCACGGGCTGGGCCTGCGTTGCAGGTGCATCATCGCTGTTACCCTTCAGCAACTTGCCGATCAGCAAGGCGCCAAGCGCAATCATCACCGGCTTTGCGAGGCTTCCTCCCGGAATCGGCGAATTGCCCGAGTTGTCGTCATAACTTCCCATCACACGATACTCCCTGTTATCCGATGCTGTTTTGCACCCTGTAAGTTAAAGTTAAATAGGTTTTCCCGTTTGGCAAGCATTATACCTTGCAAAATTTGAAACAGTATGAAAATTTCTTAATCGCGTGATGCAAAATTGTATTTACGCTGTGGGAGATATTAGATGTCTGTTATAAGCTGGATAATACTAGGCTTGATCGCCGGCTTCATCGGCAGCAAGATTGTCAATAAAAGTGGCCAGGGCATGTTTTTCGACATCGCGCTTGGCGTCGTCGGCGCCATCATCGGCGGCGTTATTTTCACCTTCTTCGGCGCACAGGGCGTTACCGGCCTCAATATCTACAGCCTGATCGTTTCGGTCATCGGTGCCGTCATCGTGCTGTGGATTTATCACGCCGTTACGGGCAAACGCTCCATGGGCTGACAAGTAATATCAGGGGGCTAAAATACTCAATCGCCGCACGGGCTTCACCAAAACCCGATGAGGCAACCTCATCGGGTTTTGGTATAAACATGGATTTCGGGGGCGCCGGCTTGTCCGGCGCCCTTTTCTTTTTATATAGCTGGTCTGTCTATTCTTTTGCCTTTTCATGCCTGCTGCCGCGCAAAAGCTGCTTCACTTTTGCCGGACATATTCCAGAGCAAACTGCAAAACCGGGATTACAATGCATTTCGTCGAATCCTACCTCGCGACCTATGGAACGCTGGCACTTTTCTTCATCATCTATTCGGAATCTTTTGGCGCGCCGCTGCCCGGGGAAAGCGCGCTCATTGCAAGCTCGCTCCTTGCCCTACACGGCACGCTGCACATCCAAACGGTCCTGATCACCGTTTTCATTGCCTCGGTTCTGGGCGACAGCACCGGCTATCTGATCGGGCGTTTCGGCGGGCGCAAGCTCATTCTGCGCTATGGCTATCTGGTCAAGCTGACGCCGGAGCGGCTGAACCAGTTCGAGAAGATTTTTGCGGAAAAGGGAATCTATGTCGTTGCAACCGCAAGGTTCGTGGTGCTGCTGCGCCAGTTGAACGGTCTGGTGGCGGGTTCAATGAAAATGAACCCGCTGCATTTTCTGGCGGCAAATATGGTGGGCGCCGCCGGATGGACGCTGATCTGGGGCCTTGGCCCCTATCTCCTGAGCGGCGTGCTCGCGCCCTACGTCGCTCATCTCAAGGCATTGTTCTGAAAAGAATTATTCAGGGTCCAGCGGCTCGGTCCCGACCGGCTGGCCGTCGCGGCCAATGCGGATTTTTTCCACCTTGTCCTCAGCGGATTTGAGAAGCGTATCGCAATGCTTCTTCAACGCTTCGCCGCGCTCATAGATACGGATGGATTCCTCCAGCGGCACATCGCCCCGCTCCAGATCGTCAACGATCTTTTCGAGCTGCTTCAGCGCATCCTCGAAGCTCATTACTGCAATGTCGGCGTTGGACGGTTCAGTCACCATTAATTCATCCTTTCAACAGCCGCGTAATATGCACAGATGCGGACTGCGACAAGCCCTCTAGATCATATCCACCTTCAAGCACACTCACCAGTCGGTGATCGCAGAACCTTTCTGCCCGCTCCATGAGCTTGCCCGTCGCCCAATCGAAATCCGACTCATCGAGATTGATCTCGGCCAGAGGGTCGCGAAAATGGGCATCGAAGCCAGCCGAAATAAGGATCAAATCTGGCCGGAAATTGTCCAGGGCCGGTAAAATACGACTATTGAACGCCTCACGAAACTCGCGACTGCCCGTATTGGGCGAAAGCGGCGCATTGACGATATTGCCCACGCCCGTTTCGTGCTTGTCACCACTTCCCGGATAGAGCGGGAACTGGTGCGTCGAACAGAACATTACGCCTGGATCATCCTTGAAAATATCCTGCGTGCCATTGCCGTGGTGTACATCCCAATCGACAATTGCGATGCGTTCCAGCCCATGATGGCGCTGCGCATGGCGCGCCGCAATCGCAATATTGTTGAAAACGCAAAAGCCCATGGCCCTGCTGCGCTCGGCATGGTGGCCAGGCGGGCGCGATGCCACGAAAACATTGTCCGCAGCACCCGACATGACATCATCGACCGCGGCCATCGCCGCGCCAATGGCTGTCAGCGCCGCATCCATGCTTTTCGGGCTGACATAGGTATCACCATCAAGTTTCACGATGGGCTGGGACGCTTCCCCGTCCTCAACAGGTTCGGGAATTTTCGACCGCACCGCTTCCAGATGTTCTTCCGGGTGGGCAAGCAGGATCGCCGCCTCACCGGCATGCGGCGCTTCCACCCGGTCAAGGCGGTAGAAATCCGGCCCCTCCAGCTCGCTCATCAACGCGCGAATGCGGTCGGGGCGTTCCGGGTGGCCGGGCGGCGTCAGGTGTTCGAGATAGATCGGATGCCAGTAAAGCCGTGTCGTCATGCATCCACTATAAAGCATTTTCCGCAAAAAATATGTGAAACGCCTTCGGCCCGGAAAATGCATGGAAGAAAAAACAGGCGGCCCCGCCGCGAGGCCGCCTGTTAATTGATGCCATTTAAAGCGCGCCGCGTTTTATCGTACTCTTACGACACGAAACTTTTGTTTTTATGCATGTTTTCATCCCAAAACCGGTTCCCGCTTTTGGGAGACATGCATTAGATAATTTCCGTACGCGTGATGCAAATGCCGAAACCTTCAAGGCCGACATAGTGGCGCTCACGCGAGGCCAGAAGCACGATGGAGGAAACGCCGAGATCCTTCAAAATCTGCGCGCCAAGGCCGATCTGGCGCCATTCTTCCTCGCGGGCAACGGCTTCCGCATGGGCTTCATGCTCGCCTTGCAGCGCCTCACGGGCGCGGGCATCGCGATGATCCGAACGCACGCCGACGGAGCCTTCACGCAGATAGACCAGAATGCCCCGGCCCTCTTGCCCCATGCGCTGCATGATGGCATCGAGATTGCTGCCGCCCTTGCCGAAAACATCGTTCAGCACATCCTCGCGATGGAGACGGACCGGCACTTCCTCACCGTCGCGAATATCGCCGAAGACAACCGCCACATGCTGCATCGGCTCCCACGGCAGTTCATAACTATAGGCATGAGCCTTGCCAGCACAGGTTTCGACAGGCGCATCGCCAATGCGCCTGACCAGCGTTTCCTTGCGCTGGCGATAGGCGATGAGATCGGCAACCGTGACGCGGTGCAATTTGTGCTCCTCGGCGAAAGCCGCCACATCGGGACCGCGCATGACCGTGCCGTCATCGTTGACGAGTTCGCAGATAACGCCGATGGGCGGCAGGTTGGCGAGCTTGCACAGATCAACGGCGGCTTCCGTATGGCCGGAGCGCATCAGCACACCGCCCTCACGGGCAACCAGCGGGAAAATATGGCCGGGGCGCACGAAATCCGAAGCACCGGCATTGGGATTGGCCAGGTTGCGCACGGTCAGCGTGCGGTCTTCGGCTGAAATGCCGGTCGTGGTGCCATGGCGATAATCGACCGTGACCGTAAAAGCGGTCGTGTGAGCGGATTCGTTTTCCGCCACCATCGGCGTCAGGTTGAGGCGCTTGGCTTCCTCACGCGTCATCGGCGTGCAGACAATGCCGGACGTATGGCGCACGATGAAGGCCATCTTTTCCGGTGTGCAATGCACGGCGGCGACGATCAGATCGCCTTCGTTTTCGCGACCGTCGTCATCCATGACCACGACGATTTCACCGCGTTCAAAAGCGCAAATCGCATCAACGACCTGTTTCTGATTATAGCTCATTTCGACCTCGATATTTCAAATGCGGCCGGTATGGCCGCATTGCTCGTCATAAGGGGCCGGTTGGCCCTATTATTTTCAGGCGCGGCCAATCTGGCCCCACTGTTATCAAACGCGGCCAGTCTGGCCCCCATTATGTCAGACGCGGCCAGTCTGGCCGCGGTGGCGCAGATAGTGATCGGCAATGGCGCAGGCAACCATGGCCTCACCGATCGGCACGGCGCGGATGCCCACGCACGGATCGTGACGGCCCCTCGTCATCACATCAACCTCATTGCCGTCCTTATCGATGGAACGGCGCGGCGTGAGGATCGATGACGTTGGCTTGACCGCAAAACGCGCCACCACCGGCGCGCCCGTTGCTATGCCGCCCAGAACACCGCCCGCATGATTGGAAAGAAAAATCGGCTTGCCGTCATTGCCCATGCGCATTTCATCGGCATTTTCCTCGCCGGTGAGGCGCGCAGCCTCGAAGCCATTGCCGATTTCCACGCCCTTCACGGCGTTGATCGACATGAGATAGCTCGCGATATCCTGATCCAGCTTGCCGTAGATCGGCGCACCGATGCCAGCCGGTACACCCTCGGCCACGATTTCGATGATCGCACCGACCGATGAGCCGTTCTTGCGGATACCGTCGAGATAGTCGGCGAAAACCTCCACCGAACCGGCATCCGGCGTGAAGAAGGGATTATTGTCCACTTCCGCCCAGTTCCAGCGGCTGCGGTCGATATCGTGCGCACCGATGGAAACGAGTGCGCCCCTGACTTCCAGTCCCGGAACGACCTTGCGGGCAATGGCACCCGCCGCCACACGCGCCGCCGTTTCGCGTGCGGAAGACCGTCCGCCGCCGCGATAATCACGAATGCCATATTTCACATCATAGGCGTAATCGGCATGGCCGGGACGGTATTGCCGGGCGATCTCGCCATAATCCTTGGAACGCTGATCGGTATTTTCGATCATCATGGAGATGGGCGTGCCGGTGGTGGTCATGGTCACACCATCCTCGCCCAGAAGCACGCCGGAAAGCACGCGCACCTGATCCGGCTCGCGGCGCTGCGTGGTATATTTCGACTGGCCCGGCTTGCGCTTGTCGAGAAAGGACTGGATTTCGGCTTCGGTGAAGGTAATTCCGGGGGGGCAGCCATCCACGACGCAACCAAGCGCCAGACCGTGGCTTTCGCCCCAAGTGGTTACGCGGAACAGATGACCGAAACTATTATGAGACATGCATGTCGTCCGATTACACGACCCTGCGGTACAGGATACCAGTTTCTTTTACCGGCCGGTTTTATTGAGCTTTTTGATGCCGGTCAAATCAACGGCCTCCAGGGGGTAAAATTTCTTACTGAAGATCGGTTTGCGGTGTTTTTTTGACACATTCGCTACATTACATTGAGGGATAGCCAGCGCGGCGCACCAAAATAAACATTCGCGACGAACGTGTCGAATCGGTCAGGCAACAACCCAACCCGAGGCACAAACCAAAGGAACGGAAAGCCAATGCATTATCTGATCGGATTAATCCTCATCATTGCCGCCCTGTTTTCAACAGTGGCGATGGCAGAGGATGCCGAAGGCAAGATCACCGATATCAACAAGGACAGCGAAACCATCACGCTCGATGACGGCGAAACCTACAAGCTGCCGGGCGAATTCGATATCGGCGCCATCAATCCGGGCATGAAGGTGCTGATTATCTACGATATCGTGGATCATACACGCTTTATCACCGATATTCAGGAAGCCCCGTAAGCGCCTTTTCATGCCAGAATGCAAAGCGGTCTTGCATTGGCAAATGCGTGATAAAATTACCGGGGCGGGTCCGGCAGCCATTTCCCACTTTTTCATCCTGTGCTCCCAAAAGCGGGAGCCTCCCCGATCGGGATCATCGGCCACTCAGCTACAAGCCAGTTTCGCCGACGCATAGGCCTGATTGATCACCTGTTCCACCTGAAGCCTGTATTGTTCCAGTTCCTCATCGCTCGCATCGCGCGGCACGAAGATCGGCTCGCCGATCACCACGGAATGCCGTCCGAACGGCATGGGCAGTTCCGCCCGGTCCCAGCTATTCAATGTCCGGGTAAAACTCGTGCGGGCGGAAGCAGGATAAATCGGGCAGCCGGAGAGCCTTGCAAGCGCAATAACACCCTCGCCGCAGCGAAACACTTTCTTGTTGGTTTCCGCTGCCATGACGATCGATTCGCCATTGCGCAGCGCATAGAGCATCTGGCGCAGCGCCGCCCCACCCTGCCGGTTGCCCTTACGCTGGCCCGCGCCTGAACCGCGAATGGCCCGGATGCCAAGCTTGCCCAGCATCTGCGCCACCAGTTCGCCATCGCGCGATTTCGACACCGCTGCCACGAATTTCTTTTCCGGCGGGCGCGCAAAAGCGGCCAGAAACATCTGGCTATGCCACATGGCGACAATGCAGGGGCCGGCTTGCGCCAGAGGATTGGTTTCATTTCTGCCAGCCGTATTGCGGCTGGACCACCAGACAAACCGGAGATAGGCGGTACCCACGGACGTGATGAACTTGATCGCGACGGGGGATTTCACAATCTTTTTAAGGGACACGCTTCATTCCAGCATAAATGACGGCATTCAGAACGAAACCACCATGCGGCAAATGCCGTCGGGTCAGTATTTTGAGCTATTTTCTTTTCGACGCCACTTGCGGCTTATTTTCTTCGCTGGCCAGCCGCGCTGCGCGCAGGCGCTCCGTCTTGGCCTCAACCGCCGCGCGTTCCGTGTCGAGAATGGCCTTCGCCGTTTTATCGGTCACGGCGCTCTTTGCTTCCATGCGCGAGAGATTGGGTTTGAAGAGCGTCACCTTGTTAAAGCCGCTTTCCTTATCCTGATACATTGGGGTTCTCCCTAGAGCATGCCTCCCGAAAGCGGGAACCGGTTTCCGGATAAAGACATGCGATAAAACAAATAGTTAGGCTATAGCTGATATTGCGAACATGTTTCGATATCAAAACGCGCTTCAAAGACGATGGGCGCGCTTGCGGGACGAACCACCGCATGAGCGCCTCAGAATATTTGATAGTTTGGTCCAGTCATTTGAGGGCGGAGACATCTGTTGATGGGCACTCTCGATTTCCGCTTTCGTCGCACCATGTCCGTCATCGCACCGGGAACGAATATTATCACCGGCTTGTGCCGGTTGTTCAAAATCGTGATGTTCCACCTCATTCTCCTTTGTTATGGCCCCTCTACCAAGCAGCAAAAATAAAAAAAGGCCGGTCTTTACCCCGACCTTCCCATTGTCTCAACAATCAGTGCCAGTACATCCGTGGTCAAAGACTGGAGACAAATTCATTCAACGCTGATTACAGCGATTCCAGATTAGCCGCGGCGCTTTTGCCCGAACGGCGATCAGCAACGACTTCGTAGCCGACCTTCTGGCCTTCCACGAGGGAATGAAGACCAGCGCGTTCCACAGCAGAAATATGGACGAATACATCCGAGCTGCCGTCATCCGGCTGGATGAAGCCAAAGCCCTTGGTGGAGTTAAAGAATTTTACTGTTCCGTTTGCCATATTGAATTCCTTTCAATTCGCACGGTTAAAGTATAGCGAACTTCCGTTCGCCGCCGATTTTTACGAGTTTGAAAGAAATACCGGGGGGCGTTATCCGCGCCGCAACATTCGAGAACAAAATCGATAAGTTGAATGTAGGAGAAATTTCAGAAATTTACAAGGCGCATATCAAAATTAATTGCAATGTGTTTTTGGCAGATGCGAAAACCCCTCTTTTTTCTGCGGAAAAACTTGCAAAAAATCGGGTGGCAAAGCGCCCGCTCAAACCCATTCAAGCTTACCGTTGGCAAATTTCAGAAGCTTGTCCTGCGGGATGGAGAGATTGGCTGCGGCGTGACCGTCCATATTGCCATAAAGATAGAACAGCGTGCGCATACAACCGCCATGGGTCACACAGACGGTCGGCCATTCCACCGCCTCCACCCAGCGCCCGATACGGCGCGAGAGCGTCATATAGCTTTCAGCGGCGGCACCCGGCGGCACAAAGTTCCACTTGTCACGGGCGCGCGCTTCCAGAAGGTCTTCGCGCTCCTTGGCAATGTCTTCCATCATGAAGCCCTGCCAGTCGCCGAAATTCACTTCCATGAGTTGCGGATCGGTGCGGTATTCGTATGGGTCCAGCCCCATGCGCAGGCGGATGCGCTCCATGGTTTCGCGCGTGCGGCGCAGCGGGCTTGCCACGAAGTCGAAACCGGCCCCTGCGCCGATCAGCGATTTCAGCATGTCGCCATTGCGGTCGGCCTGACTGCGCCCATTATCGTTGATATCGATATCGAGCTGTCCCTGAATACGCTGCGAGACATTCCAGTCTGTCTCGCCGTGACGCGAAAAGTAGATGATCTCCCGAGCCACAGTCCTACCTCTATCTGCCGCCAATGAATAAACTGGATAACTTTCCCGCATCGGAAAAGACAAAGAAAAATCCCGAAAAGCCGGTCAACTTTTCGGGATTGCGTATTAGCTGCTTCAGTCTTTCACGACCGAGATATCCGGTGCGTCAACCGCTTTCATGCCAATGACATGATAGCCGCTGTCGGCATGGTGCACTTCGCCTGTAACCGAACGCGACAGGTCCGAAAGGAAATAAAGGCCGACATCACCCACCTCGTCGATCGTGACGGTGCGGCGCAGCGGCGCATTATATTCGTTCCACTTCAGGATATAGCGGAAGTCACCAATGCCGGAAGCGGCAAGCGTCTTGATGGGGCCAGCCGAGATTGCATTGACGCGAATGTTCTGGGGGCCAAGATCGACGGCCAGATATTTCACGCTCGCCTCAAGGGCTGCCTTGGCCACGCCCATGACATTGTAATTCGGCATGACCTTTTCAGCGCCGTAATAGGTCAGCGTCAGAATCGATCCGCCATCGGCCATCAGCTTTTCCGCGCGGCGCGAAACCGCCGTCAGCGAATAGACCGAAATCAGCATCGTATTGGTGAAATTGGCTTCCGACGTATCGATATAGCGGCCGGTCAGCTCGTCCTTGTCGGAGAAACCGATTGCGTGCACCAGGAAGTCGAGCTTGCCCCACTTCTTCTCAAGCGTTTCAAAAACCGCATCGATGCTCGCCGCATCGGCGACGTCGCAATGTCCGGCGACGAAGGCGCCAAGCTCCTCGGCCAGCGGCTCCACACGCTTCTTCAATGCGTCACCCTGATAGGTGAATGCAAGCTCTGCGCCAGCTTCACGGGCGGCTTTTGCAATGCCCCAAGCGATAGAGCGATTATTGGCCACGCCTAGAATCAATCCACGCTTGCCCTGCAACAAACCAGACTGTGCGGTCATTAAGGGTCCTCATTGAAAAATAATGAACTTCTTTGCCCTATCGCACAGGCTTCGCTATCCTTCAAGCAATTGCGGATAAAAAGGCTGGTATTGTCACGTTACTGGCGCAAAGTGACAACACCTTCGCTTCAACCGATTGAAGCTCACACAACCCTGCGTTTTTGCAGGAAGTCTTCAAGCTCCTTGTCGCCGCCCTCCGGCAGCATGATGCGGACATGGACATAGAGGTCGCCCCTGCCGCCCGCTTTCAAGGGAAGGCCCTTTTCCTTCAGGCGCAATACGCGGTCGGAACTGGACCATGCGGGAATCTTCACCGAAATGCGCCCATCAAGCGTTTCCACTTCCTGCTTGCCGCCCAGAACCGCATCGTCAATGCTGACCGGAAGGTCGACATGAACGTCGCGGCCTTCCAAGCGGAAACGCGAATGCGGCTTGAAGCGGATCGTCACCAGCGCGTCCCCCGGCGTACCGCCCATCAGCGGTTCACCCTGCCCCTTGAGGCGAATGGTCTGGCCATCCTCGACGAATTTTGGCAGTTTTATTTTCAGATGCTTGCCGTTTGGAAAGATAGCCTCGACCTTTTCCGCGCCCACGGCCTGCGAAAGCGAAATATCAATGGATGCAGACAGGTCCGCCCCCTTGGACGGGCCGCGCTGGCGCGCGCCAGAGCGACCGCCGCCAAAAGCACCGCCGAAAAGATCGTTCAGAATATCTTCCGCACCGCCAAAGCCGCCACCCTGAAATCCGCCGGGACCGCCCCGGAACTCAAAATGACTGTTGCCTCCGCCCTGGCGGAAGCCCGCGAAAGGATCGCCATGCGCGCCGCCAAACCCCTGTCCGCCGGCAAATCCCTGAAATACCGGCTTGCCTTCGACATCGATTTCGCCACGGTCGAACTGGGCGCGCTTGTCCTTGTCGCCTATGATTTCATAGGCCTGATTCACTTCCGCAAATCGCTCCTGCGCCTTCGGATCGTCCTGATTCTGATCCGGGTGGTGCTTCTTGGCCAGCTTGCGAAAGGCCGATTTTATTTCTTCGGGCTTCGCCGTTTTGGCGACGCCCAGCACGCTATAGGGATCGCGCATATAGTTCCTCTTTCAGGAAAAAAGGCTGTAAAGCCAATGGATAGACTCGTTTTCACAGCTAATATGCGTATACAGCCGCAAAAGTTCCAGCCTCACACGGCTTGAATCTGAAATTCATTTAAAGCGCGTTTCAGTCTGACTGGATCAGATCGGCGCGAACGCAGTAACCGTCCACTGGCCGCCGCGCTCCATACAGGTTTCGCCGCGATAGATCGAAACGCCGTCGAATGCCTCACGCGAGGTTTCAAACTGACGGCAGAGTTTGTTGTTGGTGCTGGATTCGGCAATCGTGGTGATCGTCCCCTGGCTGCCCGTGTCAGGGTTTGCCCACGGAACCGGCTTTTGCCCCATTGGGTGAAATTGAGCGCGGAAACGACGTTCTTGATTGCTGACTGATCGGAAAGCTTGCCCGTATCGGTTTCGGCAGGCTCTGCCTGTTGCACCGATCCTGTTATGGCCGAAGCATCCGGTACCGCCTTTTCGATGCTGAAACCGCCCATTGCACAGCCACCGAGAGAGAGCATCAATATAGCAAATGCTGCATTGCGCGTAAAAATGGTACGTCGAATCCTGGTTCTATCGTTTCTATCGTGGCGAGCGGGTCGGGCGGCCAACGTAAATTCCTTATATGCTTGTGTATACTATTAATGTGCAGATTATGGCTTTTGACGGTTAACATGCTGTGAGCCGACAAGGTAAACAAATCGATACCAAAGCACAACGCCCACCTTTATCGGTTTCTGCCGTCCTGCTTTGCAGAGACTGGATGCAGGTCAATTATCCGCAGGGCATGGACAAAATATTGGATATGGACGAAGGTCGCTCCACCCTCGCGCCAAACCATAAGTTAACTCGTCACTACAGCCTAGCCTTTGGAACCAGTAAAAATGACAAATTCCAGCGACGATTTCACCCAAAGCGCCGAACCGTTCAAGCTCTTCGCCGAATGGCTGGCCGATGCCGCCAAGAGCGAACCTAACGATCCCAATGCGGTGGCGCTTGCGACCGTAGACCCTGATGGCCTGCCCAATGTACGCATGGTGCTTCTGAAGGATTTCGACGAGACGGGCTTTGTCTTCTACACCAATTATGAGAGCAAGAAGGGACAGGAAATCCTTTCCGCCGAAAAGGCCGCCATGTGCTTCCACTGGAAGTCGCTGCGCCGTCAGGTGCGCGTGCGCGGGCCGGTGGAAAAGGTGAGCGATGCCGAGGCCGATGCCTATTATGCCTCGCGCCCACGCGGCAGCCGCATCGGGGCCTGGGCCTCGAAACAGTCGCGCCCGCTGGAAAGCCGCTTTGCACTGGAAAAGGCGGTCGCCGAATATACCGCCAAATATGCCATTGGCGATATTCCCCGCCCGCCTTACTGGTCGGGTTTCCGCATCCGTCCGGTGTCAATCGAGTTCTGGCACGACCGGCCCTTCCGCCTGCATGACCGTGTGCTTTTCACGCGGCCAACGCCGGAAGGCGACTGGAACAAGGACAGGCTTTATCCCTGATCTAACAACGCAAAGGCCACCCGAAACGGTGGCCTTCCTTCATACAAGCGGCTTTACCGCAACCCAGAGGGTTCCGAATACAAGCCCAAGAAAGATCAGCCAGCCGACAATATTGTTCGACTTGAAGAGCCGCAGGCACTGGTCGGGATTGTCGATATCGAGCACGAGTATCTGGCGATAAAGATGCGCGCCAGCCGCCAGCAGGCCGGCGAGGGCGGGCATGGGCACCTGGACCACGGCGAAAGCTGCCGCGAAAAAGCCGATTGCCCCGCCATAAAGCACCATGAGCGCCGTTTTCGTGTGCTTGCCGAAAAGCCGCGCGGTGGAGCGTACACCGACCAGCGCATCGTCTTCCTTATCCTGATGGGCGTAGATCGTGTCATAGCCGATGGTCCACAGGATCGCACCGATATAGAGCAGCACCGGCGGAAGGCTGAGTGAGCCTTCCGTTGCAGCCCAACCCATCAATGCACCCCATGAGAAGGCAAGCCCCAGCACGAATTGCGGCCAGTCGGTGATGCGCTTCATGAAGGGATAGGCGGCGACGATCAGAAGCGAGAAAATGCCGAGCCCGACGGAAAACCAGTTGAATTGCAGCACGACAGCAAGGCCGACCAGCGCCTGCAAAACCACAAACAGCTTGGCCTGTTTGCGCGTCACCTGCCCCGAAGGCAACGGGCGCGAGCGCGTACGGTCCACCTTGTCGTCGATCTCCTGATCGACCAGATCATTATAGGTGCAGCCTGCGCCGCGCATGGCGATGGCGCCGACGAGGAACAGGAAAAGATGCCAGAAAGACGGCAGCACGGACCATGCGCCGTCGCCAGCCTTTGCGCCAGCACCCGCCACAAGTGCGGTGGACCACCAGCAGGGCCAGAGCAAAAGCTGCCAGCCGATCGGACGGTCCCAGCGGGCAAGCTGCGCATAGGGCCAGAGCCATTGCGGCAGGACGCGATAGACCCAATGGCCGGAGGGCGCATCCTTCACCCGCCCGCGCGCCGCGCGCGACTGGATATCGGAATTTGCCTGTGGTTGCTGCATGGCCCAATCCGTTCAAAAAAACCGTCAATTCCGGCATTATTGGCCAAAATCTGACCCTTTGGTATTGCTCTCGACAAGCGGGAGCAATAGACAGCCGGAACAAGTCTTTATTGACTTACTGATCTTAAGCGCAGGGAGCAAGGCATGAAAGTTCTGTTGATCGGTTCCGGTGGTCGCGAGCACGCCTTGGCATGGAAGCTTGCCGCCTCGCCCCTGCTTGAAAAACTATATTGCGCGCTCGGCAATCCCGGTATCGCCGCTGTAGCGGAGCTTGCCGATATCGGCGTGGACGACCATGCCGCGCTGATTGCCTTTGCCAAGGAAAAGCATATCGACCTCGTGGTCGTGGGGCCGGAAGCGCCGCTTGTCGCCGGGCTTGCCGATGAAATGCGCGCTGAGGGCATCCGCGTCTTCGGCCCGTCCAGGGCCGCAGCCCAGCTTGAAGGCTCGAAGGGCTTCACCAAGGATCTCTGCGCGCGCTTCAATATCCCGACCGGCGCTTATGGCCGTTTCAACAATGCGCCAAAGGCGAAAGCCTATATCCGCCAGCAGGGCGCGCCCATCGTGGTCAAGGCCGATGGGCTTGCCGCAGGCAAGGGCGTGGTTGTCGCCATGACGCTTCAGGAAGCACTTGATGCGGTCGATTCCTGCTTTGAGGGCGCTTTCGGTGCGGCAGGCGCGGAAGTGGTGGTCGAGGAATTTCTTGACGGTGAGGAAGCAAGCTTCTTCTGCATCTGCGATGGCAAGACGGCATTGCCGCTTGGCTCCGCGCAGGATCACAAGCGCGTCGGCGATGGCGATACCGGCCCGAATACCGGCGGCATGGGCGCCTATGCGCCCGCCCCGGTGATGACACCGGAAATGGTGGCGCGCACCATGCGCGAACTGATTGAACCCACCATGCGCGGCATGGCGGAAATCGGCGCACCCTTTTCCGGCATTCTCTTTGCCGGGCTGATGATTACCAGCGATGGCCCGAAGCTCATCGAATATAATACCCGTTTCGGCGATCCGGAATGCCAGGTATTGATGATGCGCCTCAACAGCGATCTGCTTGCCCTCGTCAATGCTGCCGTTGACGGCAGACTTGATGAGGTTTCACTTGAATGGAAAGACGAACCGGCGCTGACCGTAGTGATGGCCGCCGAAGGCTACCCGGCCAATGTGAAGAAGGGCAGCGTCATCCGCGACCTCGAAAAGCTGGAAAGCATTGATGGCGTAAAACTGTTCCATGCGGGCACGGCGCTGAAGGACGGCGCCATCGTCGCCAGCGGCGGGCGCGTCCTCAACATCACCGCTACGGCGGCAACCGTAGCGCAAGCGCAGGCGCGTGCCTATGAGGCGCTGAAGCTCATCGACTGGCCGGAAGGTTTTTACCGTTCTGATATCGGCTGGCGCGCCGTGGAGCGTGAGAAGGCTAATCGCTGATCGGTTTATGTTTCAGGTTACATGGACGCGGTTGCGTCCAGCCTTCTTGGCTTCGTAAAGCGCGCCATCGGCACGGCGTATCGTATCGTATCGTAAAGGCCCTCGCCGACCCTGTGTTCGGCAACGCCGAAGCTTGCCGTTGGCATCCACTCGGCGGCATCGCCCGAGAAGCTCAACGCCGTCATGGTGGTGCGCAGGGTCTGCGCCAGATCATGGGCGGCCACGGCATCCGCACCCGGCATAAAGACCACGAATTCCTCTCCGCCCATACGCGCGGCAACTGCCGGTTTGGGGAGATGCGTTCTCAAGAGCCCGCCGAAAGCCTCGATCACCCGATCACCGCAGTCATGCCCATAAGTGTCGTTGACACGCTTGAAATAATCGAGATCGCTCATAATGATGGCATAGGGCGTATCCGGCCCCTTTCGCATCAGACGCCGCATGACGTGACGGTCGAAGCCACGGCGATTGTAAATCTGCGATAGTGCATCGATCTCGGACTGTTCGCTGGCATCGCCCAATATGCGCAACATGGTGCGCAGCAAAAGCAGCAACCCGGTCGAAACCTGCACGAAAACGCCCATCGAAAGCGAGAAAATCGCCTGGCCTGTATCGCTCTGGTCTTCCGGGCGCGCATCCATGCCGGGCCAGACGATAAGAAACGCCTTCGAGAAAAAATGGACGACGCTTAACACCGCAAGGGCCATCAGGAGCTTGTCCACCAGGCGCGGCATGCCGGAGCGGTAGATCACACGGATTGTCACCAGTTCAATCAGGCAAAGCGGCAACTGGTAGAGAAAGCGGTGGAGAAGCGAGGTGCGCGGCAATTCAAAAACCAGCGCATTGCATGCCAGCGCGGCAATGAACAAAAAGCCCAGCAAACGCCATTCGATCCGCTGCCTATAGGTTTCACAAAGGCCGATCACCAGAAGGGTCAGCGCGGCCATGATGGCAGCGAAGGAGCCCAGAATGATGATGCGTGGATTTTCCGTCGTTGGAAGCCCGAAGCCGAAAAGCGGCATCGCCATCGAGCAAAGAAAGGCCAGAGTGAACCAGCGCGGTGCACGATGCCCGCGCTCCTGCATGGAAACAAAGGCGAAAGTCAGCACAAAAAGGCTAGCTACCGTCAGATTGACCGTCAAAGAGAACGGCACAAGCGTCATTATCAGGCCCCCTCAACTTGCCTCCCCCCGCACCTTGGGTCCGGGGCCCCAACCACCCCATCTCCCAGACGCATTTCCCGCTGCATACGCTGCGCATTTTCGGGAACATCAATACATCACGCTTATTATAGGGTGGGAAAAAATTTCGTTAAGCGCGGGCTTATATTTGCTATTGCAACAAAAGCCCGTGAAGTTTCTGCAAAATATTGACGTTTACGTAATAAGCCGATAGCTCTTGTATCTGACCAGCCAATTGGACCCCGTTTTCTGCCGATGCAGCGCGGGCATGTCCCAGCAAACAGGCTTGAGGAGGAAAGATGTATCGCGCGCCGGTTTCTGAAATTTCCCACACACTGATGAAGGTCGCGGGCCTCGAAAAAGCACTCGAAGAAAACTGCTTCCCGGAATTCTCCGCCGATCTGGCCGCTGCCATTCTGGAAGAGGCAGGCAAATTTGCCGCCGACCGTATCGAGCCGCTGCGCATCACCGGCGACAAGAACGGCGCTACCGTGAAGGACGGTGTCGTCACCACGGCGCCGGGCTGGAAAGAGCTTTACCGCGACTGGATCGCGGGCGGCTGGAATTCGCTGACCGGCACGCCGGAATATGGCGGCCAGGGCCTGCCGACCATGATGTCGGTGGCTGTCAGCGAAATGTGGAATTCCGGCACGCTGGCCTTCGCGATTGCGCCGACGCTGACCATGGGCGCGGTCGAGGCGCTGGAAAAGCACGCATCACGCGAATTGAAGGATATCTATCTGGAAAAGCTCATCTCCGGCGAATGGATGGGCACAATGAACCTGACCGAACCGCAAGCGGGATCCGATCTCGGCGCGCTGCGCACCCGCGCGGAACGCCGCGACGACGGCACCTACCGCATCTTTGGCCAGAAGATCTTCATCACCTATGGCGAACACGACCTCACCGACAATATCGTGCATCTGGTGCTGGCGCGCCTGCCCGATGCCCCTGCGGGAACCAAGGGCATTTCGCTGTTCCTCGTGCCGAAATTCCTCGTCAATGAGGATGGTTCGCTCGGCCGCCGCAACGATCTTTTCTGCTCCGGCCTTGAGCACAAGATGGGCATTCACGCCTCCCCCACCTGCACCATGATCTATGGTGACGGCTTCGTGAAAGGCGAAGAACAGGGCGCGGTCGGCTATCTGATCGGTGAGGAAAATCGCGGCCTCGCCTGCATGTTCACCATGATGAACAATGCCCGCCTTCTCGTCGGCATTCAGGGCGTCGGCGTTGCCGAAGCCGCCTATCAGCAGGCTCTTGCCTATGCCAAGGAACGCAAACAGGGCCGCGCGCTCGGTGCAGATCCGAAACAGGGCATGAGCCCGATCATTGAGCACCCGGATGTTCAGCGCATGTTGCTGACCATGAAGGCGCTGACGCAGGTTGCCCGGTCGATCACCTATGCTTGCGCCCATGCCATCGACATGAGCCATGTAACCGACGGTGCGGACGCGCAGTTCTGGTCGGATCGCGCCGGACTGCTGACGCCGCTCGCCAAGAGTTTTGCCACCGATGCGGGTGTGGATGTGTCCTCGCTCGGCATCCAGATTCACGGTGGCATGGGCTTTATCGAGGAAACCGGGGCCGCACAATTGCTGCGCGATGCCCGCATCACCCCGATCTATGAAGGCACCAACGGCATTCAGGCCATCGACCTTGTAATGCGCAAGCTGCCGCTTCAAAAGGGCGACCATATCAAGGGCTTCCTGGCTGAACTCCAAGGCGATGCCGATAAGGCAACCGCTTCCAACCGTGCGGAGCTGGGTGAAACCGGCGCACGCCTTTCCAAGGCCATCAGCGAGGCGCGCGAAGCGACTGACTGGCTGCAAAAAGCAACGGCAGAAGGGCGCGCCGAAGAAGCACTTTCCGGTGCCACACCCTATCAGCGCCTCCTGTCGCTCACCGCTGGCGGCGCTTATCTTGCGCGTGCGGCACTTGCCGGCGACGATGCGGCACGGGCCGCGCTTTGCCGTTTCTTTGCCGAAAACATGCTGGCCGAAGTTTCTTCGCTGAAAGACACTGTTATCACCGGCGCTGCCAGCCTTACCGCTGCAAAATCGGCGCTGGAGGCGTGAAAATGAGCGAACATATCCTGATCGAGCGTAAAGGGGCGGTGCAGGTCATCCGCCTCAACCGGCCTGAAAAGAAAAATGCCATCACGCGCGCCATGTATGCGGCCATGGCAAAGGCGCTCAAGGACGGCGACGCGGACGATGCCGTGCGCGCGCATGTTTTCCTCGGTGTTCCGGGCGCTTTTTCTTCCGGCAATGACATGCAGGATTTCATGGCCGCGGCCACGGGCGACACCAGCTTCGGCAGCGAAATTCTGGATTTCCTCATTCCGCTCGCTGAAACCAAAAAGCCGATTGTTTCAGGCGTCGATGGGCTTGCCATTGGCGTCGGCACGACGATCCATTTTCACTGCGACCTGACCTTTGCCACGCCGCGCGCGCTGTTCCGCACGCCGTTTGTCGATCTCGGCCTCGTGCCGGAGGCAGGCTCCAGCCTGCTTGCGCCCTTGCTGATGGGGCATCAGAAAGCCTTCGCGCTGCTGGCGCTCGGTCATGGTTTTACGGCGGAAGCCGCGCAGGAGGCCGGTATTGTCTACCAGATCGTGGACGAAGAGGCGCTGGAAGCGGAAGTGATGAAGGCCGCGGAAGAAATTGCCGCCAAACCGCCGCAGGCCATGCAGATCGCCCGCGCCCTGATGCGCCTTCCCGCCGAAAACATCGCTGACCGCATTACCCGCGAAGCCAAGCATTTTGCCGAGCGGCTCACCTCCGATGAGGCCCGCGAAGCCGTGATGGCTTTTCTCAGCCGCAAAAAATAAACCCGGATGTCCTCTTTTATGGGCGCATCTTTTCCGAAAACCGGTTTCCACTTTTCGGGATGCGCCCCAAGACATCCGGGGGCTTATGGAGGTCAGCCAAAATTTTTGAAAGGGTCGCATTTCTTAGGCGACCCTTTTTGATTCAATGACGAGCAATGATTTCCTTGCCCGAAATTACCAGCCGGACGCCGAGCGTACCGGTCTTGCGGCGGGCAAGGAAACGCGGGCGACGACGGCGCGGTTCCTGACCCTGACGGCGAGCCTGCGGCTGGCCGGTGCGCACCGGGCCGGTGCTTTCATAGAGCGGGCGGGCAACGCCATCTTCCTCCACCAGCATCATCGGCAGATTGAACGCGGCAGACCATGCGCGCCAGTCAGCAGCAATATCGCCCAGATCATGCGCCACGAGCAGCGGAACCGAAAGCAGCGGGTCTTCATGCATCAGTTCCAGCGTAACGGTGATTTCGCCGAACTCATCTTCGACAGCGCGGGCGGCCACACCAACGAAAGCGCAGGCGGGCAGAGCGATGGACATGGGCAAGCCGCTCGATGGCAGGACCTGGCGGATCACCGCGCCGCGCTCATTGATCGTGAAGGTGACATCGCTGCTCCCATCATGGGAAGCATAGGTTACGACCTGCGGAAAGTGAAATGGATCGAGCCGCAGTTCACGGCCTGCCCAATCGGGCTTCAGTCCCTTGCTCATCATTTTCGACGCCTCTGTCTCTCTGTCTCTTTTGTTTCGGGAGCCAGTTATTCCGGCTTCCCTTATTGAGCTTTTGCTCTTTGTTGAGTTGGAGAATAGGCGGCGATCCTTACCGGCGGCCTTAACGAGTTGGGTTAACTTTTTCCTGCCTTTTCCTTTGGTTAGCAGATTGCAACCGGGTGTAAGAATTCGGAAATTCTTCTAAAGAAGCGTTTACTAAAACTCTACCCCCGCCCCCTCGCGGCCACACAGACCAGCATTTGACGAAACTCCTCTGCCGGACTATTCTGTATTACAAACCGAGGGAAAAGCTTTGAAAAATCAACATCTATCGGACCCGATCACTATGCGCATCCCACGCGATCTACTGGCAGAGATCGAGGAGATTGCCAGCCTAACGGAGCGAAGCAGAAGCTGGGTCATCGTTCGGGCGATGAAAGCCTATCTCGCTGCCGAAGGCAGGGAGATCAGGGATATAGCCAAGGCCCGCTGCGCCATCGAAAACGGCGAGGGTATTGATCTTGATACGGTCATTGAGGAAGCCGAGGCAATTATCAAGGGTGCGGCTGCGTGAAGGTTATCGTTTCTCCGGCAGCGCGAGACTATATCAAATCCGAAATCGCCTATCTGAAGCTGCGTAGTCCAAGCGCCGCTGTGCAATTGAGCGAAGATTTGAAACGGCTCAAACGTGATCTTGGCCGTTTCTCGCAGATGGGGCATTTCACGGAGGAACTGCCTGTTCCCGGCATCCGTCGTTTTGTGATGGGGGCCTATCTCATCGATTACGAAATTCGCGCCGACGCCATCCTTATTTTTGCCATCCGCCACGGACGCGAGCGCCCGCCAATCTTACCACCGGATGAAGATTTCGATTTCGAACAGTTATAAAAAAGGCCCTCCGCTTGTGAGGGCCGCTTTTCTTTTCCTATAAAACCTTGCCGGGGTTCATGATGCCCGCCGGGTCGAAGGCCGCTTTGATGCGGCGCATCAGGTCAAGCGCAATATCCTGCTTGAAGAAGACAAGCTCCTCGCGCTTCAACTGGCCAATGCCGTGTTCCGCCGAAATCGAGCCGCCATAGCTTGCAACGATCGTGTGGATACGGTGGTTGAGGTCATGCCAGCGGGCGAGGAAGGCTTCCTTGTCTGCGCCAACCGGTTGCGAAACATTATAATGCAGGTTGCCATCGCCGATATGGCCGAAGCAGACCACGCGCGCGCCGGGGATCATGTCGAGCGTCGCGGCATTGGCCTCGTGAATGAAGGCGGGGATGGAAGCGACAGGCACGGAAATATCGTGCTTGATCGAGCCGCCTTCCGGCTTTTGCGCCCAGGACATTTCCTCGCGCATTTTCCAGAAGGACTGCGCCTGCGCCACGCTTTCGGCAATGGCGGCATCCTGAATGAGGTCATTCTCGAAGGCTTCCGTCAGGATGGTTTCAAGCGTCGTGCGTGCATCCTCTTCCGAACGGGAAGAGGAAATATCGATCAGCACATACCAGTCATGCGGGCTTTCCAGCGGATCGCGCACGCCATCCACATGGCGCACGGTAAATTCCACGCCGACACGCGGCATCAGCTCGAAGCCGGTGAGTGAAGGCCCGGCATGTTCGGTCGCAAGCTGGAACAGGCGCAGCACATCTTCCGGGCTGCGCAGGCCTGCATAGGCCACGCCCTTGCCCTTCGGCTGCGGGAAGATTTTCAGCACCGCTGCCGTGATGACGCCAAGCGTACCCTCGGAGCCGACGAAAATATCTTTCAGGTCGTAGCCGGTATTATCCTTCTTCACATAGCGAAGATCGTTCAGGATTTCACCGGTCGGCAGCACCACTTCAAGGCCAAGGCAAAGCTCGCGCATATTGCCATAGGCAAGAACTGCCGTGCCGCCAGCGTTGGAGCCGAGATTGCCACCGATCTGGCATGAACCTTCCGCACCAAGTGAAAGCGGAAACAGGCGGCCTGCCTTTTCAGCCGCATCCTGCAGGTTTTTCAGGATCACGCCCGCTTCCAGCGTCACCAGATTACCGACCGTATCGAGGTTGCGGATACGGTTCATGCGGCCAAGTGACAGAATGATGGCCGCGCCACTTTCATCGGGCTGCTGCCCACCCACAAGGCCCGTATTGCCACCTTGCGGCACCACGGGCGTCCTGGTTTCGGTGGCAAGCTTCATGATCGCCGCAACCTCTTCGGTCGAACCGGGGCGCAACACCAGTGGCGTGCGCCCATGATAGAGATCACGCTGCTCGATGAGATAGGCGGCGATATCTTCCGGCGCTGTGAGCGCGTTCTTTTCACCCACAATGGCTGCAAAACGTTCGATCAGGGCAGTATCCGGCATGTTCTGTCTCTTGCGTAGGAGGATATTAGCGCGGGGCCGCCGCGCGTTTCAAACGGTCATTGATGGCCTCGCCGAGGCCGTCAAGGGGGATGGGTTCAACGGCAATGGTGGCAGCACCTGTCGCGTCCAGCCTGCGCATGAAATCGAACAGATTGGCCGCCGCCTCGCGCAGATCGCCTGTCGCGCTGAGGTTCAGAACCGCCGCTGCCCGGTTGCTCTCAGCAACGCGATGCGGGCCGAAGGCCAGAAGCGCCTCACCCGGCTTCACATCGCTGACCGCAAGCCGCATCGATGCATCCGGCGCATAATGCGATTCCATCATGCCCGGCGCCTGAATGGCAGCGGAATGTTCGGCCCGCCGGAGCTTTTGGCCCAGAAATGCTTCAATTTCTTCCGCCGCAAGCCCGCCGGGGCGCAGGAGATGCACCTGATCGCCATCCACCTTGACGATGGTGGATTCGACACCTACGCCACATGGCCCGGCATCGAGAATGAGGTCTATCTGCCCGCCCAGATCGCCCGCCACGGCCGCGGCACTCGTCGGGCTGATGCGGCCCGAGGTGTTGGCGCTCGGTGCGGCAACGGGGCTGTCCAGCGCCGTGATGACATCGCGCACGCGGCCATGCGGCATACGCACGGCAAGGGTTGAAAGCCCGGCGGTCACAAGAGGGTGGATGGGGCGCTCCGTATCCTGCCGTTCTTTCAGCGGCAGCACGATTGTGAGCGGACCCGGCCAGAAGGCTTCCGCAAGGCGGCGTGAAACGGGATCGAAAGCCACATAGCGCCCGGCCATGGCGATGCCGTCCACATGGGCGATCAACGGATTGAATTGCGGGCGGCCCTTGGCCGCAAAAATTCCCGCAACGCCTTCGCCATTGGCAGCATCGGCAGCAAGCCCATAGACCGTTTCCGTCGGGATTGCGACAAGTCCGCCGCGCCGCAGCACTTCCACTGCGCGCAGCACCGCCCCGTCATCGAATTTCAAGGTTTCCGTCACGGCTCGTCTCCTGCCCGATTAGCTACACAAAGCACGCGCGCCGGGCAAGCAACATCCGGGCGCATCCGGCACCAACTTCATGCAAGATGAGAATGATCCAGCCAATAAAAAGGGCGCTCGCCCCTCAGGCTCTTATCCGGCGATCTTCGAGAAATCGGCCACCTTGCCTGTGGCCGCGCGGATCTGGTCGAGCAGCGCCAGCCGGTTGGCGCGAACATTCCCGTCCTCGTCATTGACCAGCACCTTGTCGAAGAAGATATCAACCGGGCCACGCAGCTTGGCAAGCGCCAGCATCGCGCCGTTGAAATCCTCACGGGCAATGGCTTCCCCGACTTCGCGCGAGGCCAGGGTAACGGCATCGAACAGCGCCTTTTCCTCCGCTTCACGCAGCAAGGCCGGGTCAACCCGGTCGGCAACCTTCGTGCCCTTCTTTTCCTCGGCTGCGAGAATATTCGCCGCGCGCTTGGCCCCGGCCAGAAGGTTCTTGCCGTCTACCTCGTTGATGAAGACGATCAGTGCCTCCAAGCGCCGCGCAACCAGAAGCAGATTGTCGGCTTCCGGCGTCAACACCGCATCAATAGCGTCGTAGCGCGCGCCCTCTTCTTTCAGATGGACCTTGAAACGGTCATGGAAGAAGGAGAGGAGATCGGCCAGCACAGGCCCGCAAGAAGCTTCGGCTTCGGCGCGAATTTCCTTCTCGTAATTGGCGAGGGCATTATCCACGTCCTGCTCGCCATCCACATCGCCGGAATTTTCCGCGGCAAGCTTTGCTTCAAACTCACGCAGCTTGCGCTGCATCTGGCCTTCCTGCAACGCGGCAAAGGCCGAGCGGAAAAGCGGCAGCAGCGGGAATTTCCATTCCTGCGACAGGAGCAGGCGAATGACGCCCAATGCTGCACGGCGCAGCGCATAAGGATCCTTCGAGCCGGTCGGCTTTTCGTCGATCGCCCAGAATCCGACCAGCGTGTCGAGCTTGTCGGCAAGCGCCACGGCAACGGAAACCGGGTTCTTCGGCACCACGTCGGACGGGCCCTGCGGCTTGTAATGCTCTTCCAGAGCGGCGGCGACGGCTTTGTCTTCGCCCTGAAGCAACGCATATTTGCGCCCCATCGCGCCCTGAAGTTCAGGAAACTCGCCGACAACTTCGGTTTGCAGGTCAGCCTTGGCAAGCACGGCCGCACGCTGTGCAAGCTTCGGGTCGGCACCCACCAGCGGCGCAATCTGCGCTGCCAGTTCGCGGATGCGTTCCACGCGCTGCCCTTGCGTGCCAAGCTTGGCATGGAAGGTCACATTCAGTGCATCCAGACGCGCCATGCGCTGATCGAGCGGCTTCTTCAGATCAAGACCGAATTTTTCCGCCGATGCGGCCAGCTTATCGAGGTCGGGCAGGTCATGCTGGTCGGTATGCCAGAAATAGAGCGCATCCGACAGGCGCGCACGCACCACCTTGCCGTTGCCATAGGCGATTTCCGTACCGCCGTCGCGCGCTGCAACATTGGAGACAAGGATGAACTTGTTGGAAAGCGCCTGTATCTCCTCATGCTGAGGTGCTGGCGAAGCCAGCCTCGAAGCATCGCCCTGCTTGCGGGTGACGAAGCATTTCTGGTTGGCGCGGATGGTAAGGCGGATGACTTCCGGCGGGATGGCCAGAAATTCTTCCTCGAATTCGCCCATCAGCACGACCGGCCATTCGACCAGACCGGACACTTCTTCCAGAAGCCCGTCGTCTTCCACCAGCTCAAGGCCGGAAGCGAAGGCGAGATTATGTGCATCCTGCGAAATGATTTCCTTGCGGCGCTCGGCATCGAGAACTACGAAAGCCTTTTCGAGCTTTTCGACATAATCCTCGAAGCGGCGCACCTTGATCGCCTGACCGTCGCTCAGGAAACGGTGGCCATAGGTGACATTGCCGGACTTGATACCGTCGACATCGAAATCGATGACCTTCGTTTCCTCGGTTTCAGGGCCGAAGGTGCACAGGATCGATTGCAGCGGACGCACCCAGCGCAAGGCACCGGGCCGGGCCGAAGCCACACCCCAGCGCATGGATTTCGGCCATGGGAAGTTGCGGATCGTCTGCGGAACCAGTTCGGCGACGATATCTTCCGCCGCACGGCCCGGCTTCGTCAGATGGGCGACGTAGAAATCACCCTTCTTCGGATCGGAATGGACATGCGCCTGAGAAACATCGCTGAGGCCAGCCTTGCGCAAAAACCCCTGAATGGCCTGTTCCGGCGCAGAAACAGATGGCCCCTTGATGTCCTCGTGCACGTCCTTGGAACGTACCGTCAAGCCACGAATATCGAGCGCCAGACGGCGCGGCGTCCAGTATGCGGTCGCAGCCTCATAGGTCAGGCCAGCATCCACCAGGCCATCGGTAATCATCTTCTTCAGATCGCCGGCAGCCTTGCGCTGCATGCGAGCGGGAATTTCCTCGGAAAAGAGTTCGAGCAACAAATCAGGCATGTTCTTCACTCGCCCTCACGCTTGAAATTGAAACCACCGGCATCCGTCAAAAGGAATGCCTCGCCGCACTGGCGCGCAAGGTTGCGCACGCGCAGAATGTAGCCCTGACGCTCGGTAACGGAGATCACGCCGCGCGCATCCATCAGATTGAAAACATGGGATGCCTTGATGCACTGGTCATAGGCCGGAAACACGCATTTATGCAGTGAGTTCTCGCCCGTGCTGCCGGCTTTCAAAATGGCCTCGCACTCGCGCTCGGCATCAATGAAATGCTGATGCAAAGTCTCGGTGTTGGCCATTTCAAAGTTGTAGCGGGAATATTCCTGCTCGGCTTGCAGGAACACATCACCATAGGTGACTTTCTCGTCGCCTTCGAGCCCATTGAAATTCAGGTCATAGACATTGTCCACGCCCTGCACATACATGGCAAGCCGCTCCAGACCATAGGTCAGTTCACCGGCAACAGGCGAACATTCAATGCCGCAGACCTGCTGGAAATAGGTGAACTGCGAGACTTCCATGCCGTCGCACCAGCATTCCCAGCCAAGCCCCCAGGCGCCCAGCGTCGGGCTTTCCCAGTCGTCTTCCACAAAGCGCACGTCATGCAGCGTCGGGTCGAGGCCGATGGCCTTGAGGGAACCCAGATAAAGATCCTGAAGGTTTGGCGGCGACGGCTTGATGAGCACCTGATACTGATAATAATGCTGGAGCCGGTTCGGATTTTCGCCATAGCGGCCATCTTTCGGACGGCGCGACGGCTGCACATAGGCCGCCTTCCAGGGCTTTGGCCCCAGCGAACGCAGCGTCGTCGCCGGATGGAACGTACCGGCGCCCACTTCCATGTCGTAAGGTTGCAGAATGGCGCAACCGTGTTCCGCCCAGTAATTATGGAGCGTCAGGATCAAACCCTGAAAGGAACGGGTGGGGTGCATATGTGCTGGCAACGTACTGGACACCGGTAGGGCCTCGTTTTTGAAATGATGGCCCGGTCTAATTTGTCAGCAAGGCAGGGTCAAGCGTGCACTGTGCCGCTATTGCATCAGCACGCGGCCCAGAATGAAGCGGCCCCCCTTGTAAATGCGTTCAATCGGTTGTCGGCTTTTCCGGGGCCTTGTCGGAAGGTGCAGCCGGCGTGGCCGATGGAGCAGGCGCTTCCGGCTTTGCCTCATCTGGCTTTTTCCCGGCAGGCTTTGTTGCATCGGCAGCCGACTGGCCCGGAATATCCGGCAGGCCCTTCTTCAGCTTTTCCTTGATTTTCGCCAGTTCTTCCGGTTCCGGCTTGCCCGCAATGGCATGGTTCCACTGGAAGGTTGCTTCAAGCAGACGACCGACCCGCCAATAGGCATCGCCCATATGGTCGTTGATGGTCGGGTCTTCCGGGCGCAGCTTCACGGCCTTTTCCAGTTCGACCACAGCGTCGTTATAACGGCCAAGCTGGTAATAGGCCCAGCCAAGCGAATCAACGATATAGCCGTCCTGCGGGCGCAACTCGACCGCTTTCCTGATCATGTTCAGGGCTTCATCGAGGTTTTCGTTCCGGTCCACCCAGGAATAACCAAGATAGTTCAGAACCTGCGGCTGATCGGGATAAAGCTCCAGCGCCTTGCGGAAATTGGGCTCCGCCTTGTCCCATTCCTGTAGCCGTTCATAGGCGATGCCGCGCTGATAGAAGAGTGGCCAATCCTTGCGTGCCGGCGTCTTGATCTGCTCGACCGCCGCATCGTAAATCTTTGCCGCATCCGCAAAATTCTTGTCCTGCGCATAAACGCCGCCCAGCGCCAGATAGGTGCGCATGTCGGACTTGTCGCGGCCAAGCAGGACTTTCAACTGCTTGATGGCTTCCGCCGACTGGTCGTTTTCCGCCAGATTGAGCGCGCGCTGCATTTCCGCATCGCGGCGATAGGGCGATTGTTCCGGCACGCGGCCATAATATTCGACGGCCTTTTGCGGCTCGTGCAACTTTGCCGAAATATCGCCAAGCTGGTAGAGCGTGGCGTCGTTATCCGGGCGAAGCGGCAGCGACATCTGGAGATAGAGCTTAGCGAAAGCTTCCGCACCGCTGCGGTTGATGGCTGTGCCCAGCGTATAGAGCGTTTCGGCGGCCCCGTCCTGCGCGGTCTTGACCAAGCGGCCATATTTGTGGCCCGCCTCGATCTTCTCGCGCATTTCAGTGATGGTCATGCGGCCATTCAGAAGCTCTTCGGCATCCTTCAGCGTCTTGATCGCACCTGCCCTGTCGCCCTGGCGCAGCTTGAACGCGGCAAAGGCCATGACCACGCGCTCATAAGTGTCGGGCGCGGCGCTGCCGCCGCGGCGGTCGTCGATGGCCTGCTGGTAATAGTCCCGCGCTTCCTGCTTGCGGCCTGCAAGATCGGCAATCAACGCGGCATTATAGGTGCGGAAAAGATCGTACCATTCCGGCCCATCCATTTTCTGCACATCGGCCAGCGCCTCTTTCGGATTGCCCTGCCCGACCTTCACCCAGGCATTCATCAAATTGATCAACAGCCGGTCCATGTCCGACTGGAGCGAGAACATGAGAAGCGGGCCGACCTTGCGATATTGCTGGCGGTTGATCGCATCAATGGCCAGTGCCAGCCGAGAAAACCGCTCGATGGCCGTCACATTCTGCAATTCATGGGCAAGCGGCAACGCATCCTTGAAACGGCCTTCGGTCAGCAGAACCAGCATCAGGTCCTGCTTGATCTGGCTGTTGTTCGGATCGAAAGCCATGGCCTGACGATAGAAATCCACGGCAGCGGAAAGGTTGTCGTCGGATTCAGCCGTGCGGCCCGCAAGATAAGCGCCCGCGAAGGATCCGGCGCGGACCTGCGCGCGAACGGGATCGGGTGTGGTCTTGGCCAATGCTCCGCTCGTCGAAATTGCGATGCCCGCCAGAAGCGAGAGCAGCAATCCATAAAGCGGGCGATGTTTCGATCCTAGCCGCATAAAGCCCTATCCTTTTCAGTTCCCTGGAGCGCTTCCTGTTTCAACACAATCGGCAGAACCGCTCCAACTCTTTGTTTTGTCGCATCATCCGGCGCAAAATCAGGTCACACTTTTGCTGGACATATTTGTGGCGGCTCCCATAAAACAACCGCCCCCTCTGTCCGAAAAGGCACCCCAAGCATGGCCTTTTTGGGATGGCGGAACAAGAAAAGCATCCCTCATAGGCGCCCCGGTCAGCCACGAAGCCTTCAAATTGCAGCGGCGAAAGGTCCGCCACCGCGCCCGGCCCGGATCAATTGACGATCAATTGACACGGCTGATGCAGAAATCGACCACCTCGATCAGCGCATCCTTTTGCGGCGACGCCTTGAGCGGGGCCAGCGCATCGCGTGCGATCTCGCCGAAATGGCGGGCGCGCTGCACCGTGTCGGCAATCGCGCCGTGTTTCATCATCAGGCCGATTGCCTTCTGCAAGGAAGCGTCGTCGCTCGCGCCGCCTTCGATAGCCCCTTTCCAGAAAGCGCGCTCCTCGTCGGTGCCACGGCGATAGCTGAGGATGACGGGAAGCGTGATCTTGCCTTCGCGGAAATCGTCGCCGGTATTCTTGCCGAGATCGGCAGCCGAACCGCCATAATCAAGCGCATCGTCAACAAGCTGGAAAGCAAGGCCCAGATTGAGGCCGTAATCGCGCAGGGCCGCGCGGTCGGAGCGTTGCGCGCCGGCAATGATCGGCCCCACTTCCGCGGCCGCTGAAAAGAGCGCGGCAGTCTTCGCCTTGATGACTGCCAGATATTCGTCTTCGGTGGTTTCCATGTTCTTGGCTGCGGCAAGCTGCATCACCTCGCCTTCCGCAATGATGGAGGCGGAGGTGGCCAGCACGTCGAGCGCATCGAGCGAGCCGACATCGACCATCATCTTGAACGCCTGACCCAGCAGGAAATCGCCGACGAGAACACTGGCCTGGTTGCCCCAGATCGTGCGCGCCGTGCTCTTGCCGCGGCGCAGGTCGCTTTCATCGACCACATCATCGTGCAGGAGGGTCGCCGTGTGCATGAATTCGACCGAGGTTGCAAGGCGCACATGGCCATCGCCCTCATAGCCGAACATGCGGGCGGAGGCCAGGGTCATCATCGGGCGCAGGCGCTTGCCGCCGGATGAAATGAGGTGGTTGGCAACCTCCGGTATCATTTCGACATCGGACCCCGCGCGGGACAGGATCAACTCGTTCACGCGCGCCATATCGGCCCTGGTGAGGTCGACCAGCGGCTGCACCGATCCTTCCTGCTTCATTTTACCGTCGAGATTCAGAACCACACCCAATGCCATTTCTCCTGGAGCGGCGTGCGCCCGGTCAGGTCGGGCTAAGGCTCCAACTTTTCGTTTCGACCACATCATGCCGCGCCGGGTGATTCCCCTGGCCGCAAAATGTTCCAGCTTGCGGCCACCCTATTGAAGCGGGCCGGATTGCTCAAGACGTATACCACCCAAACGTCCATAAGCGGATATTTCAGCGTCTGTTCACCATTGCAGGACGTTATTGTCAATGCGGTGCATTGGCTACACCACATTCTTGTGATTGAGTGGCCGCATGATCGAGCTTATCCGCACCAACGATTCCGTCCTGCTTTCCTTTGCCGAAGCCTTGATGAAGGAAGCCGGGATCGCTTATTTCATCGCCGATACCAATATGAGCATCATCGAGGGTTCGCTGGGCGTGCTGCCGCGCCGCCTGATGGTTGATGAAGACCAGATGGAGGAAGCCCGCCAGATCCTCATCGATGCCAAGATCGAACACGAATTGCGCGATAATAAATGACGGCTCCAGCAGAGGACAAAGTGGAAGAAACGCTCGATGTTTTTCATCGTGGGGCATTCCACCTTGTCCAGCCCGCTCTGAAAGGCCATCGCTCCGGCGTGGATGCCATGATTCTGGCAAGCGCTGTGCCGGGCGGTTTTGCGGGCCGCGCGGCCGACCTTGGCAGCGGTGCGGGCGCAGCCGGGCTTGCGGTTGCGGCGCGCTGCCCGAAAGCCCGCGTCACGCTTGTCGAACGTTCCGGCCTGATGGCGGGTTTTGCCCGCAAGACCATCGCCCACCCGCTTAATGCAGCCCTTGCAGGCCGCATCGATATTCTCGAAGCGGATGTGGCGCTGAAGGGCAAGGCGCGCGTCTTTGCCGGGCTTGCAGACAACAGTTTCGATTTCGCCATCATGAACCCGCCCTTCAACGAGCCACGCGACCGCACCACCCCGGACCCGCTGAAGGCCGAAGCACATGTGATGCCGGAAGGCATGTTCGAGCAGTGGGTGCGCACGGCAGCGGCAATTGTGAAACCCGGCGGCGGGATCGCCATCATTGCCCGGCCCGGCTCGATCCGCCCCATCCTCGACGCGCTGGGGGGGCGGTTCGGCGGGCTGAAGATCGTCGCCATACAACCGCGCGCCGATGCCCCGGCCATCCGCATCGTCATTACCGGCACACGCGGCAGCCGCGCGGGGCTCTCGCTCATGCCCGCCCTCATTCTCCATGGGGATGAAGGCCATGGTTTCACCGCGCGCGCCGATGCGATCAACAACGGATTGAGCAGCCTTTTTTAGAATAGTTCCGACGGTTCTGCCAAAACATGAACCGTCCCGGTTCTATAGTTGTAAATGATGTTTTCCCGTGCTTTTCGGTGCTATTGCAGACTTTGCATCTGTCTTCTCGCCTGCGGAAAACTGGCAGGCTTTGCCCGATTTTCCCTCGGCACGGTTCGATTTTTATTGAAACGGCATATGCGACCCAATATCTCTGGGACTGAAATTTTTGTTCTGCCTTTCCGGCCCGTTTTTATTCCAACTGTGCCGAAGGTCATCCTTAGACGATAAAAACAATAAACGGAAACCGATGAATCATAGCCCGCAATCCGCTCGCCCCGTTTCCATCATGCGACGTTTTCTGGACAGCGAGGCCGCTGGCGGCATAACGCTCATGGCTGCAGCGGCGCTTGCCCTCATCGTTGCAAATTCGCCCTTTGCCCAGACCTATTTCGATGCGTTGCATCTATATATCGGCCCGCTCAGCCTTGCGCACTGGATCAACGATGCGCTGATGGCAATATTCTTTTTGCTGGTGGGACTGGAAATCAAGCGCGAGATGCTGGACGGGCAGCTCGCAAGCTGGCCCAACCGCATGTTGCCGGGCATTGCGGCAGCGGGCGGCGTCATTTTGCCTGCAATCATTTTCGCGGTTCTCAACCATGACAATCCGGCCAAGCTGCGCGGCTGGGCGGTGCCATCGGCAACCGATATCGCCTTTGCGCTCGGCGTACTGTCGCTTCTGGGTTCGCGCGCGCCGTCAAGCCTCAAGGTGTTTCTGGCAACGCTTGCCATTCTTGACGACCTTGCCGCCGTGGTCATCATCGCAATCTTCTACACGGCTGAAATTTCCATGCCCTATCTGGGCGCGGCCTTTATCACCGCCGCGGTCCTCTTTGTCATGAACCGCATGGACGTGGTGAAGCTCCTGCCTTATCTGATCAGCGCTGTGATCCTCTGGTTCTTCGTCTTCAATTCCGGCGTTCATGCCACGGTTGCCGGTGTTGTCGCAGCCCTCATGATCCCGCTAAAACCTGCACCCGGCAGACCCGACGACATGACCTCGCCCCTGCACAAGCTGGAACATGCACTGGCCAAGCCCGTTGCCTTCATCGTCGTGCCGATCTTCGGCTTTGCCAATGCGGGCATTTCCTTCAAGGGGCTTGAGGCTTCCGTCCTGGGCGACACGCTGACACTCGGCATCCTGCTCGGCCTTTTCCTCGGCAAGCAGTTCGGCGTCTTCGGCGCGGCCTGGCTCGCCATCAAAACGGGGCTTGCCGAAAAGCCGATGGGCGCAAGCTGGGTTCAGCTTTACGGCGTCGCCATTCTTTGCGGCATCGGCTTTACGATGAGCATCTTCATCGGCCTTCTCTCCTTCCCGTCCGACCTCATGCAGACGGAAACGAAGATCGGTGTCCTTTCCGGCTCCGCCCTTTCGGCCATTTGCGGCTATCTCCTGTTGCGGGCGGCGCGGCCAGACCAAAGCGCGGCTAACCCGCTCTGGAAAGCTGATGAGTCGCCCGAAGCGAAAAATTTCGGGCGATTTCTTTGTGTTTTCCACTTTGCTTCCTACATTGCATCCACATATTGCACGGAGCGGTTGCAAGCCGCTTCATCCCTTTTGCGCCGTTCAAGTTTGGAGTTCGCCTTGCCCGGTCTGTTGAAACGCCTTATTCCCCGCCGTTTTCGCGCCGTGGAAACGGAAATCCCCGTCGTGCGCCTGCATGGCGCAATCATGACCGGCGGCACATCCTTGCGGCCCACGCTTTCGCTCGCATCGACGGCCGGTATTCTGGAAAAGGCCTTTGCCGACAAGCATGCCCCTGCGGTTGCCATATCCATCAATTCGCCGGGCGGCGCGCCGGTGCAATCGCGCCTGATCTATCGCCGCATCCGCGATCTTGCCGCGGAACATCAAAAGAAGGTTTTCGTCTTCGTGGAAGATGTGGCGGCCTCCGGCGGCTACATGATCGCGCTTGCGGGCGACGAAATCATCGCCGACCCCTCCTCCATCGTTGGCTCCATCGGCGTCGTTTCGGCCTCTTTCGGCTTTCCCGAATTGCTGAAGAAGATCGGTGTGGAGCGGCGTGTCTATACGGCGGGCAGCAACAAGGTGACACTCGATCCGTTCCAGCCGGAAAAGGCCGAGGACATCGAACGGCTGAAAGCACTTCAGCTTGAAATCCACGCCACCTTCATCGACATGGTGAAGGAGCGGCGCGCCGGCAAGCTTGGCGACAATCCCGATCTTTTCAGCGGCCTGTTCTGGACCGGCACCACCGCCGCCTCGCTCGGCCTCATCGACGGGCTTGGCGACATGCTCAGTTTTCTGCGCAAGACCTATGGCGACAAGGTGAAACTGAAGCTCATCCAGCCGCAACGCGGCCTTCTGGGCCGCAAGCTGCCCGGCATCGGCATGGATTCAGGCAGTGTCGAGCCAGCGCAAATCGCCGCCCATCTTGGCGACGGGCTGCTTTGTGTCGCGGAAGAAAAAGCAATCTGGGCACGCTATGGGCTTTGAACTCCATGGATTTACCATGATATGCTGCCACAAATGAGAGGATGGAGGGGCGCTCCTGGTGGATTGAATTTGACGCTTGCTCGGCCCCCCTATCCGAGGGATGCAAATGTCGGAATCAATTCCTAGGCTGTAGTGACGAATTAACTTGTGGTTTGGTATGGGCAAAAAATCTTCAGCTTTAGGAGCGAAACCGAAGGTGGGGTGGTTCCCCCATCGAGGTTTCGCGACGCCAAGATGGAGGTTTTTTGCCATATCCCGAAGGGACGCAGTGTATTTTGCTTCTGAATGTGTCGAAACGCCCTTGTGGAGATCAACTCCATGGCGGTCGTTTCTCCTGTTCAGCAACAAAATACCCTCGCGCCAAACCATGAGCTAATTCGTCACTACAGCCTAGCCCCTCCATGATATTCACGCGCATGATCCGGCGACAATGCGGGACGGTGCGCAAGCCCAAGGACATGAGGTCATGCCCCAGCTTATATTCCTGCTGCTGATCATCGCCGCCGCGTGGTACGGCTACCGCTCGTTCAAGCGTGAGGCGGCGCGCGTTTCGCAGCGTGTCCGGCAGGCCGAAAAGGAAGCACAGAACCGTGCCCATGGCACGCTGGTGCAAGATCCCAAGACCGGCGAATATTACGTCCGCAAGGATTGAGCCCCCGGCTGTAGTGACGAATTACCCCGATGACAGCATTCCAGAACGCCGGACCATCGATAACGCGCCTTGCGCCTGCAAAGATCAATCTGGCGCTGCATGTGACCGGGCGACGTGACGACGGCTATCATCTTCTCGACATGCTGGTGGTCTTTGCCGATCAGGGCGATCGCATCCACATCGAAAAAGCCGGCAGCGACAGTTTTACGGTCAGCGGCCCTTTTGCAAGCGGCATCCCCGCCGGGCGGGGCAATCTGGTGCTGAAAGCGCGCGATGCGCTGCGCCAGCATGGCGGGCCAGACCTTTCACCTGTTGCCATTCATCTGGAAAAGAACCTGCCTATTGCTTCCGGCATTGGCGGCGGATCGAGCGATGCGGCAGCAACCCTGCTTGCGCTCAACACGCTCTGGCAACTCGATCTCGATTTTGAAATGCTGGCCGCTATCGGCCTTTCCCTCGGTGCAGACCTTCCCATGTGCCTGCATGGCGCAGCCCATGGCACACCGCTGATCGCGCGCGGCATTGGTGAAGAGCTGAACGATGTTTCCGGAATTGCGGCCCTTCCCATGCTGCTCGTCAATGACGGTACCGCGCTTGCCACGCCCGACGTGTTCCGCGCGCTCACCCGCCGCGAGAACGCCCCCCTGCCGCCTCCGGCCTGTGAAGGGACAGACGCCCTTTGCGCCTATCTGCGTGAAACACGCAATGATCTTCTGCCCGCAGCCATCAGCCTTGCACCGCAGATCGAACCCAAACTCGCCCTGCTTCGCGCCAAGGGTGCACTTTATGCGCGAATGTCCGGCTCCGGCGCAACATGCTTTGCCATTTTTAGCGATAAATCAGCCCTGACACGCGCGGCAAAAGAGATTGCGGATGAAAATCCGGGCTGGTTTGCAGTTCCTTCGCACAGCTTTCCTTCCAGAGCCTGATCTTTCTCCCATCGTCTTCGTTTTAAGTACGGATCGTTACGCCGCGCCAGTTTTTGCGCGAATTTTCGCGCGAAATGGTATTGCAAAATAGCCCTATTGTTCACTTTTATTGTACAATAAACCCATATACACTTTTCGCGCCGTTTGAACAAAGAAGGTTACATAACAAGCACGTGAAGGCTGATATACCAAACAAGCCATTGATTATATTAATTTATTTTATACGCTTTGTAAAAATATCAGAAAATTGGGTGCACGAATGTGTGATTAGGAAAACGTTTTCGTGACTGGAATTTCTTTCGATTGTCACCCAATTAAAGCTCAGCGGAACGACGCAACAAAACGTCGATCCACTTGAATGACTTTCGGGCTCCCTCGCAGGGAGCCCTCCTATGGAGATAGAAAAATGAAGAAGTTTGTTCTTGCCGCCGCTGCCCTTGCCCTGAGTGCTGGTGCTGCTTTGGCTGAAAACCCGCATGTTGGCGAACCTGCCAATCTTTATGCGAACGACCGCACCCCGGTTGCTACCCAGAAGCTCGACTATACGGCTCCGGCTTCGATCAAGGCGCCTGTCTATCAGGACGGTTCGGCTCATCGTTTCGGCGATGCCTCGCCTTCAAACTAAAGCATTCTAACGAATGACCCGTCCCCCAAAAGGGCGAAGCTTTGGCTTCGCCCTTTTCCTTTGCCTGTTGCAATAATACTCAGTGCCGTTCAGGCGGCAGAATACGATGCTTCAGCCGCAACGGTTTCAGCCGCCGCGGCAGATCATCAGATCCTATGCCTTCCAGAAAAAGCGGCTGCACCAGATCAAGCCTGACCAGAAGCCCGGCATCAAGCGACGGCCCGCCACCAAATATTTTCCTGATATTTCCAAGCCTGCCTTCTTCGGGCAGCGAGAAACGGGCCGGGCCTGCCCCGCCTTCCATATGGCGGCGCACGGCCTCCCCCCAGCCCTCCTGCGGCATCGCACCGGGCTTCAGGAAAAGCACCCAATCCGTGCGGATTCCATTGAGCGCGACATCCCTTTCCGCAAGCCCATGGAAAGCGCAACCGGCACCTTCGGCGACAAGCGCCGTGCCGTCACCCGAGCCATGGTCGATCACCGTCACGCGCCGCAGCAGCCCTTCCACCACAGCCGGCACCAGCCCTGACAGCGTGCAGGCGAGTGGACGTTCTGAATTGAGCGTTTCGATAATCACGGACAACATGCCCGTTCATAGCTGAGGTTTACCCGGCCGGAAAGGGTGCCCCTATTTTTGTTCTTGATTTGTTCTGACAATTGCGATAGGAATAGATTCATCAGCAAGCTGGTCGGGAAACAGGCCGGCCGCAGGGAGACAAAGATGGCAGTCATCCATCAGGCAGAGATTATCGGGCAGGCAGACAGGCTCGCCTTTGGTGCGGGCCGGGCCGAACATGCCAATGCGGTGATCGGCGAAGCGGGCCTGCGCATTGACCATGCAAGGCGGCGCGGGCGTGGTGCGGGCATCAATCCGAGCGGGCGCTTCGAGCCGACGGTGCGTCAGGAATTCGACGATGGCTGGGCCACGCTGGAAGAGCTGCCTGCATTCAAGACCGACGTACAGATCGAGAAGCCGCGCACCATCATCACACGCAATGATTCTCTCGATATTTCCTTCGACCGCTCCATCAATCCCTATCGCGGCTGCGAACATGGCTGCATCTATTGTTTCGCCCGGCCCACCCATAGCTATATGGGCCTTTCCGCCGGTCTCGATTTTGAAACCCGCCTCTTCGCCAAGCCGGACGCGCCGCGCCTTCTGGAACGCGAGCTTGCCAGGCCCGGCTATCAGCCAAAGACAATCGCCATTGGCACCAATACCGATCCTTATCAGCCAGTCGAGAAGAAATGGCGCATCATGCGTGAAATTCTCGAAGTGCTGGAGGCAGCCAATCATCCAGTGGGCATCGTTACCAAATCGGCGCTCGTGGTGCGCGATATCGACATATTGAGCCGCATGGCTGAAAAGGGGCTCGCCAAGGTGGCGCTTTCGGTGACAACGCTCGACGCACATCTGGCGCGCACCATGGAACCGCGCGCCTCGACACCGAGCCTTCGCCTGCAAGCCATCCGCAGGCTCACCGATGCGGGCATTCCCGCTTCGGTGATGATGGGACCAGTCATTCCCGGCATCAACGACCACGAGATAGAACGCATTCTGGATGCAGCCTATGCGCAAGGTGCGCGCGAGGCAGGCTATGTGCTCCTGCCGCTGGAAGTGGCGCCGCTCTTCAAGGACTGGCTCCTGCGCAACTACCCGGACCGTTACCGCCATGTCATGTCGCTGGTACGCTCCATGCGCGACGGCAAGGATTATGATGCGGAATGGGGCAAGCGTATGCGCGGTACCGGCCCCTATGCCTGGCAGATCGGCCGCCGCTTCGAGATCGCCGCGCGCAAGCTCGGCTTCAACACCCAGCGGCTGCGCCTGCGCACCGACCTGTTTGAGCCCATCCAGAAAGGCGGAAAACAGCTTTCGCTATTTTGATCCCGATACTTTCGGGGTTTTCCCCGGCTACACTTGGAGCACGTTCCACTCCGGTCGAATTAAGCTCTGTTTCCGCCTGACTGTCCCTTCGGGCGGATAGGCACCCTGCTTTTACGCCACCATCCTAGGGCAGGGGCCTTGCGGAGAATTGGAAGCAATGCGAGCATCGCCGCCAAATGAAACGCTCGGCTTCTGATTCTCCGCTTCTCTTCGATCTTCCCCTCGCGCCTGATTTTTCACAAGAGCAGCAGCTCATGAAGCGCGGCCTGAAACATATTGCGGGCATTGACGAGGCTGGGCGCGGCCCCTTGGCCGGGCCGGTCGTCGCCGCGGCAGTGGTGCTCGACCAGAACGATCTTCCCGAAGGGCTGGACGATTCCAAGCGGCTCACAGCCGCAAGGCGCGAAGCGCTTTATGAAATCATTCTGACCAAGGCGATCACGGTTTCGGTGGCAAGCCTCAGCGCCCGCAGTATCGACGCCAGCGATATCCGCAAGGCGGCACTTGAGGCCATGCGCCGCGCCGTCATCGGCCTGACGCTCAAGCCATGCCATGCGCTGGTCGACGGGCGGGACGTGCCTCCCGGCCTGCCCTGCCCCGGTTCGGCTCTGGTGAAAGGCGATCAGCGTTCCGTCTCGATTGCCGCCGCGTCTATCGTGGCCAAGGTCACACGAGACCGCATGATGATCCGCGCTGGCGCCGCGCATCCGCCTTATGGGCTGGAAATCCATGCCGGCTATGCCACCCAAAAACACCGCGCGGCCATTGAAAGCGAAGGGCCCGTTCCGGGTCTTCATCGCTATACATTCGCACCGATCAAAGGCCGCTTCGACTGTTAGAGCGGTTCCAGCGATTCCATTTTAACCGGAACCGCTCTAACTATTCGTTTTATCAGCTTATTCTAAAGCAAAACGCCGCCCCGATAGGGCGGCGTTTTCCATGAAATACTTGTAAGGTGATGTCAGTTCAGGTGCGACTTCACCTGAGCAAGAGCGTCATTGAACAGGTTTCCGGCTGCCTTGGCATCGACCTTTTCGGCAAGGATGCTGCCAGCAGCAGCAACCGCCAGATCGACAGCGGAAGCGCGTACGGCATTAATGGCATCGGTTTCAGCCGTTGCGATCTTCTGCTCGGCGAGCTTGTTGCGGCGAGCGACATATTCTTCCGTCGCACGCTTGGCCTCTTCCAGGAGAGCCTTTGCTTCACGCTCGGCGGAAGCGACGATATCGCCTGCTTCCTTTTCGGCTTCCTTGCGCTTGCGATGATATTCGGCCAGCAATTGCTGGGCTTCCTCACGCAATGTGCGGGCTTCTTCCAGTTCCTTCTTGATACGGTCCGCGCGCTCATCGAGCGTGCGTCCGATCATGCCCGGAACCTTCATGTAAACCACGATGGCAACGAAGATGACGAGAGCAATAAATGCCCAGAATGTTGCGTCCATTGTCCTCTCCTCAGGCGTTCGAGGCCCGGATGGCCTTGACGGCTTCCGAAACAGAAGCCTTGTCAGCCGTCAGGCCCAGAAGCTGTTCGACGATCGTTGCCATGGTTTCCTCGGCGATATTGCCGACGTCGCTCATGGCCTTGGCCTTGATCGCAGCAATACGCTCTTCGGCTTCCTTGAGCTTGCTTTCCAGAACGGCCTCGGCGGAAGCGCGTTCGGCATCCGCTTCGCCCTTGCCCTTTTCGCGGGCGGCTTCTGCGATTGAAGCAGCCTTGCTGCGGGCCTGGGCCAGTTCCTGCTCATAAGCGGCGATGGCGTTGTCGGCATCCTGCTTCAGACGCGCAGCCTGCTCCAGATCCTGGGCGATGCGGTCGCGGCGGGTTTCGATCACGCCGCCGATACGCGGCAGAACCACGCGCGACAAGAATAGGTAGAAAAGCCCGAACGTGATGGCGAGCCAGAGAACCTGCGAGGCGTAATGGGTGGAATCGAACGGAGGGAATACGCCGCTGCCGTGTCCGGCATCGTGCGCGACCCCGGTTTCGGTGTGCACAGCATCGGCTGCGCCGTGCTCGCCAGCAGTAGATGCCGGTTGCGATTCGGTGGCGGTTTGGGCAAACGCCGTGGACACGAACATCCAGATTTCCCCTTTAATCCAGCCTGATCTTACCTGATTGGAACAAGATCATACCTTACTCAGACGTCATATGCAAAGGCCAGCCGCGTCTGCATTTCTTTATGGAACACGACCTTTCGGCCCCGGTTCCCAAAGCTGCTTCGCGGCAGGCCAGTTCTCAACGACCGTTGATTAGACGGCGAAGAGGAGCAGAAGCGCGATGAGCAGCGAGAAGATGCCCAGAGCTTCCGTAACGGCGAAACCGAACACCAGACGGCCGAACTGGCTGTCAGCAGCGGACGGGTTGCGCAGAGCGCCGGAGAGGTATTGGCCGAAGATGTTGCCGAGGCCGAGAGCCGTACCGGCCATACCGAAACAGGCGAGACCGGCGCCGATGTACTTTGCTGCTTCCGCTTCCATGTTAAGCTCCTTCTGGATTGAAAATAAGCGCGGATTTCAGTTCTGGCGGTCGCCCGCCGGTTAGAACTCAGTGTCCCGGATGCACAGCGTCGTTGATGTACATGCAGGTGAGAACGGTAAAGACATATGCCTGGAGGAAAGCCACCAGGAATTCGAGAGCCGTGATCGCAACCGTCATCAGGAGCGGCAGAACAGCGCCACCGATGCCAAGCGCGCCAAGCGAGCTCAGCGAAACCACGAAACCGGCGAAAACCTTGAGCGTGATGTGGCCAGCGAGCATGTTGGCGAAAAGACGAACCGAAAGGCTGATCGGACGCGACAGGAACGAGATGATTTCAATCAGGACGACGAGCGGCACGATGATGCCCGGAACGCCGCTTGGCACGAAAAGCTTGAGGAAGCCGAAGCCGTGCTTGAAGAAACCGTAGAAGATGACCGTACCGATGACCAGAAGCGACAGTGCGAAGGTCACGATGATCTGGCTCGTCACCGTATAGAAGTAGGGAAACAGGCCGATGAAATTGGCAACGAGGACGAACATGAAGAGCGAGAAGACGAAAGGGAAGAACTTCATGCCCTTCGACCCTGCCGAATCTCTCAGGCTTGTCGCCACGAATTCATAGGCCATTTCCGAAACCGACTGCAGGCGGGTCGGGATAAGGCCGCGGCCCGAAGAGGTCAGATAAAGGAAACCCGAAGCAAGCACGACGGTTGCAACCATGAAGGCCGAAACATTCGTGAATGAAAGGTCCACACCGCCTACGTCGATGGGAATCCACCGGGAAACCTGGAACTGATGGATCGGATCGTTCGCCACCTTAACCTCGTTTGTCTTCCCTGCCCGAAGGCGTTTCAGTCTTGGGCCGAAGGCCCACTTATAACCACTTACACTTGAATGCACTTTAACGTGAAGTGCCCCAAGCCTTATTTCCTGTCATCCTTTTCCGCGCTAGACTTATTGTTGCCTTGTTCGGCAACATATCCTGCGGAACGGAGTACGTTGAGGGTGCCAGCCCCAAAGCCCAGGAGGAGTAATACGATCAATCCCCAAGGCGATGTACCGGCGTAGCGATCAAGAAACCAGCCGATCAGCGCACCGACCAGGATTCCCGCGATAAACTCGCTGGAAAGCTTCATGGCCTGCGCGACCGAGCTTGATGTCTCCGATCGCTCCTCTTCGGAAGCCGGCTGCTTCAGAACACCCTTTTTGGCCAATTCGGCTTCAAGTCGGTTCAAACGCTGGTCCAACTCCCCGGAACCGGGTTCTCTCTTCGCATCCTTGATGGTACCGGATGGCTTTTCGGGTTCAGCCCCGCGCGCCATTGGCAGCTCCTTTTTTCAAGAAATGCGAGGATTCCAACCCCATTTCCAAGTTGCGCGCAACATATTGACACGCCGCCCGCTAGTCAAGGCGGTCAAGCAACTGCTTCAAAAGGTTTTTTATGTTGAGAAATTAAATACTTAGCCAATGGTGCGACTCATTTTCCGACCAAAGATCGAGAATGGAGGCCGAATCCGCTGCATTTGGCCTGCCGCAATCTCCCGCGAAAAGCTGCTTTCCAGCATTTCTGAGGGCAGATTCCTCTCTACAGCCTAGCTCCAGCCGCCGCCATAGGTGCGGTAGAAAATATGCAGGCCGATCTTTGTTAATTTCTTCATGGTCGGCGCCCAGAACGGGCGAACATAGGTGGCGTGATAATGGGTGGCCGACCCCACTTCCGGTAGCCATATCTGCCCGGCGGAAACGGTCTTGGCGACCTGCTGCGCCATGCGCCATTGTGCCGGTTCGGTCACGCGATGCTTCTGCCCATCGCAGGCAAAGGAAAACTGGCAGGCATTGAGCCAGTCACGGTTCTGATAGACCACACCACAGATGCTGCCCGGATAGGCGGGATTGCGCACGCGGTTCAGCACGACCTGCGCCACGGCCACCTGCCCCTTCACGCTTTCGCCACGCGCTTCATAATAGACGGCTTCGGCGAGGCACTTTTGTTCCCGGGGGCTGAAGGCAGAAGGCGGCAGCGGCGTCGCCGCCCAGTCATGGTCCTGATCGCCGATGGGCGGCACAAAGCGCCCCTCGCTCTGATCGGGGCGCAGAATGCTCTCAAAGGGCGATGTCTTGCCATAATCCGGCGTGGCTGGCGCATAGCCGAGCGCCAGAACATCGGGCTGCTCATTATTGATGAGCTTGGCAAGCTGCGTTGGCAGTTCTGCCTTGGGCTTTGGCGGCTTCACGCGATGGAAAGCCATGGTGATCCCGATTTCCTTGCCTTCCAGCTTGCGCGTGAAGGCCATGCGCGTGTCGATCTTTTCCGGCGGGCGCGAGATAAGGCTGATCTTCTCGAACATGCTGCCTGCGGTGAAAGCCTTGGCCGGGGCTTTGGGCTTTACCGAAACGAGGCGGTTCGTCTTGTCGGCGCGGTTGATGCGGTTTTCATCCGGATTGGGATCATCGACGCCAAGCTTGGCCGTCTTCCTGCCGCCCGAAAGCGCCACATGGCCAATGCCGGGCACTTCGATACCATTGGTCGCGATGCTGCCCGTGACAGTGATGGCATCCACGAAAGGCATTTCGGCCTGATGCACGGAGCCGACCGGCGCCCTGGCGATGAAAGCCGTCCAGCGGTGGGTTCCAAGATCGGCGGCAGGCACAAGGCTCGCCATATCCTGAAAGGCAATAGCGTTTGAATTAAAAAGATAGGCGGAAGCTGCCAGAACGAACGGCACAAGCCAGTGCTGCTTGTGGGGAATCTGGCGCGGCTTTGCCCGCACGCCATAGTAGCGGCCATCCTCCGGGCAATAGCCCGTGACAGGATAATGCCATACTGGCTCGGCTGCGGCACAAGATCTGCCAAAAAGCGCTCGTAAGGATACAAGACGCACCGGAAACTCCACTCACACTGACTTACTTAACAGTATGGATAATGGAGTATTAACCTTGATGTATGGTTAACGGAGAACCGTTTACTATTTGAAAATATTGATTAATTTTCGATTAAAGATTGGCTTTCATTTTTGTTTTCATTGCATTTTTCGCACACCCCATATCGCCACAAAGCGCAGCGCGTTTTTAAAATCAGACCATTGCTATCTTAAATTTTCGAGTGCAGGTGCAGCGAATTCCCGTTTCAAGCCAGCCGGATTGCGCTCCATCTCTTTGTTTTGTCGCATTATCCAACGTATCGAAGCGGGATCAGAAATCAGTCCAGTGGACTGATTTCCCCGCGTAGACGCTTCGCACTTTTGGCTCGAAAATGCTCACTTTTTGCCGGTCGCATTATCCAACGCAAAACCGCTACGCACTTTTGCTGGAAATGCTCTATACCGACCAGCGGTCTATGTCGCCGCTCTGACCGATGAGCGCGAGACCGTTTGCGATGGAATCAAACTGGTTCGAGCTTGTCACCATGGCATCGGGAAAGCGGCTTTCAAACACGGTGCGGATGACGGGTACGAAGGAGGTGCCGCCGGTCAGGAACACGCGATCAATCGCGGATGACGCCAGCCCAGCCTTTTCCACCGCCTGCTGCACGGATCGCTCGATCTGGCGCACATCGCCGTCAATCCAGTTCTCGAAATCATTGCGGGTGATGTCGGAGCGGATTTCAAAATCATCGGCCTTAAAATGCAGCTCAGCAATATGTTGCGATGAGAGCCGCACTTTCAGTTCCGACACGGCGCGATAGATTTCATAGCCGTAATCGTTTTCGATGAGGTGGATGAAGGATTCAAGCGGCTTCGGGTCGACGGCCTGGCGCGCCAGTTCATCCAGCTCGCGGATGGTGGCGGGCGAATTCATCAGGAACAGCGTGTTCCAGCGTGCGAAATTCGCATAATAATAGTTCGGTACGGTCAGCCGCTTGCCGAAGGACTCATATTCCGTACCTTTGCCCAGAAGCGGTGAGACAGCATTGTCGATAATGCGGTAATCGAACGTGTCGCCCGCAATGCCAAGGCCGGTCTGGCTGAGCGGTGTAAAGCGCAGGCCCTCCTTTCCCACCTCGAAACGCACAATGGAAAAGTCGCTCGTGCCGCCGCCGAAATCGGCCACCAGAACATTTGAATCCGCCGTCAATTGCTGCGCATAGAAATAGGCTGCCGCAACCGGCTCATAGACATAATGAATATCGGTGAAGCCGAAGGCGCGGAACGCCTTTTCATAGCGCAGCATGGCAAGTGCCTCGTCGGGCGCATTGCCTGCAAAAATGACCGGGCGGCCAATGACCACGCGGTTGCCTTTGGGCGGCAGGCGATCGCCAAGCTTGGCTGCGACCGTTTCGAGGAAAGTCTGGAGAATATCCTCGAACTTGAAACGCCTGCCGAAAACCGGCGTGTCCTTGAAGGATTTCGATGCCGCAAAGGTCTTGAAGGATTGCAGCATTCGGGTGGAATGCGGCGCATTAACGAAAGCATCCACCGCCCATGGTCCGCTTTCCGCCGTGCGCTCGCCGGTCTCGCGATCCTGCCAGAAACAGAGGATCGAGCGATAGCCGGTAATCTCCACGCCATCCTTCGGAACGCTGAGAACAGCCGTGGTCCCATCGGGTGCTGCCACAGACAGAACGGTGTTCGTCGTGCCGAAATCAATGCCCAATGTCACGCCGCTCTGTTCAACGCCTTGATCAGAAGGTGTCATGGTTCTGCCTTTCCGGGAGAAAATTCGGGAGGCGGCGGGTTAACAGAGAGGTGAGCGAGACACAAGCATTCATATGAAGATTTCGGGCTCTGCCGCGCATCCGCTATGGCTTGATCTCGGCTGCCTGTGAAAAAGCCCGGATCACTCCGGGCTTTGCATCACTTCTTCTTTTTCGCGCGGCCTGCGAACGGATTGTCCGAGGTTCGCAGGGAAAGCCTTATCGGCACGCCCGGCATGTCGAAGGTTTCGCGCAGGCCGTTGATGAGATAGCGCACATAGGATTGCGGCATGGCGTCGGGCCGCGAACAGGACACGACGAAGCCCGGCGGGCGGGTCTTCACCTGCGTCATATATTTCACCTTCAGGCGGCGACCCGAAACGGCAGGCGGCGGCTGGTGGGCAATGACGCCTTCCAGCCAGCGGTTGAGGCGGCCCGTCGAAATGCGGCGATTCCAGATTTCGTGGGTCTTGACGACATTTTCCATGAGCTTGTCGATGCCCTGCCCGCGCTCGCCGGAAATCGGCACGGCGCGAAGCCCGCGCACCTGCGGCAGAAGCCGCGCGGTCTTCTCATAAAGATCGGCCAGAACCATCTGGCGGTCTTCGATCAGATCCCATTTGTTGAAAGCGATGACCGGCGCACGGCCTTCGCGGATGATGAGATCGGCGATCTGCAAATCCTGCTTTTCAAACGGAATGGTCGCATCGAGCACGATGATGACCACTTCCGCAAAGCGGATGGCGCGCAGGCTATCGGCCACGGAAAGCTTTTCGAGCTTTTCCTGCACGCGCGCCTTGCGGCGCATGCCTGCGGTATCGAACAGCTTGATCTTACGGCCATGCCATTCCCAATCGGCGGAGATGGAATCGCGCGTGATGCCCGCTTCCGGCCCCGTCAACAGACGGTCTTCACCCAGCATCGTGTTGATGAGAGTGGACTTGCCTGCATTGGGGCGCCCGACAATGGCGATGCGCAGCGGCTTGGTGGCGTCATAGGCCGGAATTTCTTCCGCATCCGGGTCTTCAATATCGTCGCCCACCAGCGCACCAACGGCGGCAGGGGTGAAAACCTCGTCTGCGGCTTCCTCCTGCCTCTCCTCGGCAAAGACGCGTTCCTCACCCAGAAGTTCCACGATCGCGTCGCGCAGATCAGGCATCCCCTGGCCATGCTCGGCGGAAATCGGGCAGGGTTCGCCAAGGCCAAGCTGGAATGCATCGTACATGCCCGCTTCCGAGCCGCGCGCTTCCGCCTTGTTGGCGACCAGCACCACTGGCTTGCCGGAACGGCGCACCGCTTCTGCAAAGGTGCTGTCAGCAGGCGTTATGCCCGCCTTGGCGTCGATGACGAAGAGAACGGCGTCAGCCTCGCTGATTGCAGCCTCGGTCTGGGCGCGCATGCGCGCTTCCAGGCTGTCATTGGCCGCTTCTTCAAGACCAGCCGTATCAATGACCTGAAACTTCAGGTCGTAGAGCTTGGCATCGTGGATGCGCCTGTCGCGTGTGACGCCCGGCAGGTCATCCACCAGCGCCAGTTTGCGGCCGACGAGGCGGTTGAACAGCGTGGACTTGCCGACATTCGGACGCCCGACAATGGCGAGAGTGAAACCCATGAATGAAAATTACTCCAGAAATTAGCCCTGCGCCGCAACGCCCGCGCTGTGCATGAGGTCCAGCATGATATTGGCGCGCTGGCGCGCATTGGCGGGTGCGAGGCTATCTTCGGCAACCAGCTTGAAAAGCTTGGCTGCATCGTCGAAACGCTCTGCCTTCCAGGCAGCAAGGCCAAGCGCCTCGCGCGCACTGGTGCGCATCGGATTGCCGTCTGCCGAAAGCGGCTCGACGCGCTCGGCGACATCGTCATAGGAACCATTATCAACCAGCAGATAGCCCGCACGAAGACGCGCAATATTGCGCGAGGGTTCCGGCACCGAATTATCGGCGGAAATCTCGTCGAAAGCCTTGACGGCAGCCGCAGCATCGCCCTTGTCGGCCAGAACCGAGGCAGCGCGAAGGCGCGCCAGCACCGGGTAGGAACCGTAGCCCGTCTTTTCCAGATCGGTGAAGGCAGCCAGCGCCTCGTCAGTCTTACCGGCAGCGGCAAGGTCAAGCGCGGCGAGGAATTTGTCGCCGGAGGCGGAAGCCTTGCTGTCGGTCCAGTGCTGATAGCCGACCCAGCCGGCCGTGCCCAGAACAACGGCAACGGCAGCGCCGATCAGCGCGGGGCCGAAATTGCGCCAGACCTGCTTTGCCCGTTCCGAACGGAGTTCTTCATTTACCTCGCGAATGAAACTGTCGTCTGCCATGGACCTGCCATTCTCTGGAAGCCGGGCCGGTTTGAAAAATCGCGTCGCGTTTTTCAGGCCAGGCTGTAAAGCCGATTGATGTTCGATATATATGTTCTGGCGCTTTTAGTCGCAATTCGCGCCATATGTAAGACCCGCCCTGCGAAATAAGCGTCCACAGCCATTATAAAGTGGATTTCCGTCCGATCTCCGCCATATTCAACCGCTACAGCTCGTCACTTCCCCCTGCCCGGTGCTTTATTTTCATGCGATTTCCCCTCTCCCGTCTGGTTGCCTTTTGCGCTTTTGCCGTTACGAGCCTTGCAGGCCAGGCTTTGGCCGGCGAACCGCCAAAGACGCAATATGTGCTGATTTCCTTCGACGGCGCGCATGACAACACGCTTTGGACGCGCTCACGCGAGCTTGCGCGCAAAAACAACGCGCATTTCACCTATTTCCTGTCCTGCGTCTTCCTGATGACCAAACAGGACCGCAGCGGCTACAAGCCCCCGCACAAGAAAGCGGGCGCTTCCAATGTCGGTTTCGCGCTCAGCCGCGACGAGGTTGCCACCCGGCTCGACAATATCTGGCAGGCGCATCTGGAAGGCAACGAGATTGCAAGCCATGGCTGCGGCCATTTCGACGGCACGAAATGGTCCACTGCCGACTGGAAAAAGGAGATCGGCGAGTTTCGCCGTATCGTGGCCGATGCCTATCGAAACAACGGGATCGGAGGAGAGCCGGAAGGCTGGCGCGCGCTGGCGCTGACCGGCATCAACGGTTTCCGCGCACCCTATCTCGCCGCCGGGAAGCCGGTGCAGGATGTGCTGAAGGCCACTGGTTTCCGCTATCAGGCCTCATCCGTCACACGCGGGCCGGAACTGCCGCAAATGACAGACCGGCTTGCATCCTTCGGCCTGCCGCTCGTCCCTGAAGGGCCTTCGCAGCGCCCTGTCGTGGCCATGGATTACAATCTTTATGTGCGCCATTCCAAGGCTGTGGAAGCCCCGCAAAAGGCGGCGGAATTCGAGGCGCGCGCCTATAAGGCGTTTCGCGCCGCCTTCGACAAGCAATATGCGGGCAAGCGCATTCCCTTGCAGCTCGGCTTTCATTTCGTGCTGATGAATGACGGGGCCTACTGGCGCGCCCTGGAACGGCTGGTGTCGGAGGTTTGCACGAAGCCGGACGTCAAATGCACGACCTATGGCGCTTATCTCGATCAGTTGCAAAATACCGGCAGCAATACCGCCCATAACCGATCCTGAGGCACGCCCGCGAAAGCCAGCCGGTTTTCGCGGCGGGATCAGCCCGCCCCTGGTTCGAGATTGATCCGATCCACCGCCTGTAGCGGCTCGCCATGAATGGCTGCCTCAAAGGCGCGAAGGCGCTTGTAGATCGACAGAAGCTCGATGATCGTCGTCCATGAATTGACCAGATACTGGAACGATCCGCGCACCTGATCGAACACGTTGGTAATCTGGCTCATCAGGCCAAGCGTTAGCTTGTCCGCGACAATCGACGGGATCAGGATGATGAGCGGAAAGATATTGTCCACCTGCAAATAGAAAATGCGCGCCACATTGAAATAGACATAGTGGAAATAAAGCCGGAAATAATTGTGCCGGACATTCTTGAACAGTTCGCGCATCGTGATCGGTTCAGCACGGTCGGCATGGTCTTCGCCATAGACGAGTTCCTTACGGTAGGCGGCCTCGACCCGCTGGTTGTTGAACTCCAGACCGGGCAGCTTGATGCCCACCAGCGCCAGGAAGCCGGTGCCGAACAGCGCCCAGATGACCGCCGCCCAGACCAGCGCATGGGGAACATAGCCGATGATCGGCAGCGTGCTGACCTTTTGGGAAAAGGTGAACAGGACGGGCAGGAAGGCGATGAGGGTCATGACGGATTTCACGAGGCTGACGCCCAGCTGTTCCAGCGTGGTGGAAAAGCGCATCGTATCTTCCTGCACACGCTGGGCCGCACCCTCGATATGGCGCAATTTCGGCCAATGGCTCATGTAATAATCGTTCATCGCCGTGCGCCAGCGGAAGATATAATGGCTGACGAAGAAGAGGTTCAGCACGCCAATGGTGATGGCGAGGAAAGCAATGCCTGCAAAATCGGCCAGCCCCCAGTAGAATTCCGCAGCCGAGACCGCGCCGGGCGTCGTCAGCCCCTTCTGCACCATATCGTAGAACGGGCCATACCAAGTATTGATTGCCACACTCACCTGAACGTTGAAATAGGTGGCGAACAGAATGAGGGCAGAACCGAGGATTGACCATCTCTGCCAGGGATGTGGGGAAAAACGCACCCAGAAGCCATAAAAGGCGAAGGTAATGACGGCGAAATAAATATAGAACCAGAGGAAGGGCCGCGACCAGAACACATGCGCGCCAATGAGAGGCGCGGCATCGCTTGCGGCTGGCGCAAGGCCGAACACGCTGCCCAGATTTTCACCGCCCATATACCAGCCAAGAACTGCGAGCAGGGTCCACAAAAGTGCAGATATGAAGAACAGTTTCGGACGGGGGAAAAATGACGCAAACACGAATTTTGGCCTCTATAAATGAAGTGTTTTCCCATTAAAGGCATAGATATGCAGGATGCCAATTAAATTATTGTAAGATTAAGCCTGAAATATTCAATCGCCGCACGGACTTAACCAAAACCCGGTCTATACGGCCCATAGGGTGTTAGGCTGTAGGAATAAATAACCTTACCGTTCGGCGTGCGGTATTCGTTTCTACGGCCTCGTATTCATCTTTCGTTTCAATGCAGCCGGGCTGCGCGCCCGGCTGAAAAGCCGATAGCAGCCGCAACGATCAAAGACAAGGCCGCAGCAAGGCTTGCAGATGTGAACGAGCCTGAATGCTGCGCCATGAAGCCCGCCACGAGCGGCCCTATGATCTGCCCGATACTGAAGCAGACCGTCATGCGCGCCAATGCGCGTTTGGGTGAAGCAGGCGCAAGAATGCGCGCGGCCTGCAGGCCGAAAGCGGTGAGCGCCATGAAGGTCACACCCAGAAGCGCACCGCCGACAAGAGCCCCGAGTGGCGGCGCCATCACGACACTTGCCGCCACGCCCGCCGCTTCCAGAATAGCGGTGAGCGCGAAAGCGGAAAATAACCCGAATTTGCGTCCCACAGGTGCCCACAGCCAGATGGAAGGTGCTGCTGCCAGGCCCGTTCCACCCACACAGCCGCCTCCATTACCGGCCCGCCGTCATTGGCGCGCACGATGGCTATGAGGAATGTCGCCGTGATGACATAGCCAAAGCCGAAAATGCCATAGGCAAACGCCAGCGCATGAAAGGCGAAGCTGTTGGGCAGGGGCGGCTCACGCATGCCATTATTGCCGCCGACCGGCCCCTCCTTCACGAAAGCGGTAACCACAGCCATGATAACAAGGGTAAGGAGGCCAGCGCCAATCCAGTCGGCCCGCCAGCCAAGCCCCGAAAAGCGGATCAGGGCCACCAGCAGCGCAGACAGCGTGATGCCACTGCCGACACCGCCAAAATGCATCGCGCCAAGCCCCGCCCTTTGTGCGCGCGTGATATGGCTGAGCACGATGGCCGTGCACAGGATCATGGTGACGGCACTGGCAAACCCGGCAGCAAAGCGCAGGATCGACAAGATCCATACCCCATCGAAAAGCGCCATGGCGAAGCAGAAAACCGCGCTTGCGGCAAGGCCCGCGATCACCACCATGCGCTCAATGCCCGCCGACCAGCCATAGCCCGCCACGACCGCGCCTACGAGATAGCCGATATAATTAGCCGAGGCGATAAAACCGGCATCGGCCGTGCTGAAGCCGATATCGGCCATCATGCCCGGCAGGATCGGCGTATAGATAAAGCGCCCGACGCCCATGGCAGCCGCCATGGCGAGAAAACCGCCGAAAGCGTAACGAAGTGCAACGCGGTGCTGCGGCGGTGCTGCGGCGGTGTGCGGAAAGGCTGATTCATGGCCGTGGAAGATAACGGCACCCCCTCGCCGGACAATTGAATTTTTCTGATGGTTATTATCAATCCGGAACAGCCCGGCGCCAGTTGAGCACTTTCACGGCGTGATGCGTCAGAGCGAGCAACTTTTCTGTTTTAGCAAAACCGCGATATTAAACGGCATCCACCTGCGGTTTCGCCTCACATTTCGGCACAAGAACGCTATCGGGCTGGTCGGAATTCAGGAAATGCAGCAATGTGTCTTGAACCCCTTCCAGCCGGAGCACACATTCGCGCCATCCGAAGGGCAGATCTTTCGGGATAGGCGGAATACGATGCGGCTCCCGCCCCGGCTCCATCGAGCAATTGGCAATGACAATTTGCAGGGATTCCATCAGCCATGCCGGCGGCTCTGTCTCCTTCTTGCGCAGCGCATTGCCCAGCGCCTCACCAAACAGGAGGGCTGCCGCATAAAGGCGAATGCCGCGCCGCTCATAGCGGCTTGCCATATCGGTGATTTCACTCGCCACCAGCCGCCCGCGAAGCGACCAGCGCGCATCGCTGCGGACAAGCGCAAGGCCGTCGCTCAGCGCAACCAATGCGCGGTGCGCCTCTATGAACTGGGTGATGGTGGTGTTGGCTTCTTCCGGGTTATCGTCTTTGAGTACCGCTGCCGATTTTTTGAGCCCGCTTGCAATCGGCTCCAGAAGGCCGCGCACCGCCCGGTCGATCACGCGCACCGGATCAGGTGTCAGCAATATCTGGCTGAACAAAAGCCCAACACCTGCCCCCACCAGCACATCCGTCAGCCGCGACAGGCCTGCCTCCTGCGGCCCCATCGCCAGCACCAGAATAGCCGAAACGCCAGCCTGAATGGGAATTGCAGGGGCGGTGCCAAAAGTGGTGGCAAGCACCATGGCGATAAAAGCTACCATGCCCGTATGCAGCACCGAAACCGTCTGCGGCAGGAAGAGTGAAAGCTCCGCTACAATCACGCCCGCCGTAACGCCCAGCACGACGCGGATTGCCTGTTTGCCATGGTTCGGCAGGTTCGGCGCAAGGCAGGCAACCCCGGTTACCATGGCGAAGATCGGCTTGGGCTGGCCAAGCAGTTCCTCACAGATCAGCCAGGCAAGGCTTCCGGCCACACAGGCCATCAATGAATCACGCCAGCTTGCCAACCAGTGTTGCAGAATATTCGTAACGCCTTGCTGCATGGGCTTCCCCGTTTCCAGAGTATTTCCGGCAAGGCTGCCCCATAGCCATGCATCGGAAAAATATAATCAAAATAAATGAAGCAGCCCAACCGTCTTTTGAGACGGAGCCGCTTCAGCGAGCAGTGAGAAACTATTTATGGCAGCAATTAATATGTGCAAGTGCTAATAATATGCTCAAGCGCCAAGCTGTCGTGACGAATTAAGTTATGGTTCGGCGTGAGGGTATTTTTTGCTGAACAGAAGAAACGACCACATGAAGTTGCTCCTCCTTAGATGGGGGGGACTCAACATCAGCTTCGGCTTTGTTCCTAACGCTAAGCCATAAAATAATTCGTCTCTACAGCTTAAAATAAGCTTCATACTGCGCCGGTTTGAAGCCCACCATCAGCTTGCCGTCCCGCTCCAGAACCGGACGCTTGACCATGGAAGGTTGTGCCAGCATCAGTTCGCGCGCGCTTGCCGCATCGACATTGCTGCGCACATCCTCAGGCAGTTTGCGGAATGTCGTGCCCGCACGGTTCAAAAGCTGCTCCCACGGAACGGTTTTCAGAAAACGGTCGAGCGTTTCGGCATCGAGCCCCTCCTTCTTGTAATCATGAAAAGCATAATCAATGCCGTGATCTTCCAGCCAGATACGCGCTTTCTTCATGGTGTCGCAGTTCTTGATGCCGTAAATGGTCACACTCATATCCCAACTCCTTCCGTGTCTGGCCGGCGATCAGAATTCATCGGGCCGACAGATGCAACCGCATCCGCCCGTTTTCACCGTCTTTATACAGGCTGGCAAATTGCACGATCGGGAATCGGGAAAGATGATACCGGGCGCCTTGCGACATTGTTTCAAAAACACCGTCAAGGCTTATGCCCGATCATGCCTTGCGCTCCCTTTCAAGCAGGTCGCGCTTGCGTTCCACGCCCCAGCGATAGCCGGAAATGCCGCCATCGTTGCGCACCACGCGGTGGCAGGGAACGGCAACGGCGATCTTGTTTGCCGCGCAGGCCTGCGCCACAGCGCGAACGGCCCGTGGCGCACTGATCCGTTCGGCGATGTCAGTATAACTTACTGTTTCCCCAGCAGGAATTTCGCATAGCGCCCGCCACACCCTTTGCTGGAACGCCGTGCCGCGCAAATCCAGCGGCAGATCAAGACCGATACCCGGCGCTTCCACGAAGCCCACCACCTCGGCTACCAGATTCTCGAAATTGCGGTCAGCACCGATCAGATTTGCCTTCGGAAAACGCTTTTCCAGATCATGGATCAAGCCTTGCGGATCGTCGCCCATGAAAATGGCGCAGACGCCCTTTCCGCTTGCCGCCACCAGCACCGCGCCCAGCGTTGATTGTCCGATGGCGAAACGGATATCGGCATCCTTGCCGCCAGCCCGATAAGCCTTTGGGGTCATTCCCAAAATCCGGTCAGACGCTTCATAGAAACGGCTTGAGGAATTATATCCCGCATCATAGATCGCATCCGTCACCCGGATTTGCGGCATATCAAGTGCTGCGCGCATCCTGCCTGCCCGGTGCGCATCGGCATAGGCTTTCGGCGTAAGGCCGGTGAAGGCCTTGAAAACACGATGGAAATGCGCCGGGCTTGCCTTAACTACATTCGCGATTTCCTCCAGCGAAGGCTGCGTCTCCGCTGTTTCAATGAAGCGGCAAGCGCTTGCGACCATTTCGGCATGGCGGGCATTGTTCTGCGTCGCCAGCGTATCGGAAAGATCGGGCTTGCAGCGCAGACAGGGGCGGAAACCGGCGCGCTCGGCATCCTCGCAGCCGTTGAAAAACTGCACGTTTTCGCGCTTTCCCCGCCGCGATGGGCAGGATGGGCGGCAATAAACACCTGTGGTGCGCACGGCATAGACGAACTTCCCGTCCGATGCCTTGTCACGGTCGAGCACCTTCTGCCAGCGGCTTTCGTCGGGGTCATGCGTTTTCGGAATCATAAGGTTCATGTCCGTATTCCTTCAATATGAGCATGAAGGAAGCCTAATGCCATGGCGCGAAACCAACACTCCGCTGCTTGCTTTCAAATTCCCAGCCGTTCTGAACAGAGTGTTCACAAATAAAAGACCTGCAACCATCCGGCTTTTGTACCATGATCCTGCCGCCCGGACACGGGTTTTGAGGAGAATCATTTCAGGGAGCGGATCATGCCGGCAATAGGCTTTATCATCGATGGAAAGGAAAGCGGAGGAGCCTCCGGCAAGACCTTCGAGCGCAAGGATCCGATAACGGGCAAGGTTGCAACCGTTGCTGCCGCCGCCAGTCTTGCGGATGTCGATACGGTCGCGGAAGCTGCCGCAAAAGCCTTTGAAAGCTGGTCCGAAACCGGGCCCAATGCGCGCCGCGCACTGTTGAACAAGGCTGCCGACCTCATGGATAGCCGCACAGCCGAATTTACCCGGCTGATGCTGGAGGAAACGGGCGCCACGGCCCCATGGGCGGGTTTCAACGTGCATCTGGGCGCCAATATACTGCGCGAAGCCGCAGCACTCACAACGCAGATCACAGGCGAGATCATCCCCTCCGACAAGCCGGGCATCATGTCGATGGCGGTGCGCCAGCCGGTTGGCGTCGTGCTCGGCATGGCACCGTGGAACGCACCGGTCATTCTGGGTGTGCGCGCTGTTGCGGCCGCGCTTGCCTGCGGCAATACGGTGATCCTGCGTTCTTCCGAAACCTGTCCCGGCGTGCATCATCTCATCATCAAGATCCTGAACGATGCGGTTTTCCGGCAGGCGTCGCCAATGTGATCTCCAATGCGCCAGACGACGCACCGGAAATCGTCGCCGCCCTCATCGCACACCCGGCCATCCGCCGCATTAATTTCACCGGCTCCACCCAGGTCGGCAGGATTATCGCCAGACAGGCAGCCGGACATCTCAAGCCCGTTCTGCTGGAGCTGGGCGGCAAGGCCCCTTTCATCGTGCTGGAAGATGCCGATCTCGATCAGGCCGTGGATGCGGCAGCTTTCGGCGCCTTCATGAATCAAGGCCAGATCTGCATGTCAACCGAACGCTTTATCGTGCATGAGAAGGTGGCCGATGCCTTTGCCGAAAAGCTTGCCGCCAAGGCCAGATCGCTGCCGGCGGGCGATCCGCGCGGCAATGTCGTGCTGGGTTCCCTCGTCGATCTCAAATCCGCGCAACGCATGGATGCGCTCATCGCCGATGCTGTCGCCAAAGGCGGCAGGGTTCTGGCGGGCGGCAAGCGCGATGGCGCGGTCGTGGAAGCCACGATCATTGATGGTGTCACGCCGCAAATGGACATCTATACGCAAGAATCCTTCGGCCCGGTGAAACCCATCATCCGCGTGAAGAGCGCCGAGGAAGCAATCCGCGTGGCGAACGACACCGAATACGGGCTTTCATCCGCCATTTTCAGCCAGAATGTGAAGCGCGCGCTGGCGCTTTCCCGAAAGCTTGAAACCGGCATCTGCCATATCAATGGCCCGACCGTTGCCGATGAGGCGCAAGTGCCTTTCGGCGGCGTGAAATCGTCAGACTATGGTCGCTTTGGCGGCAAGGCCGCCATCAATGAATTCACGGAATTGCGCTGGATCACCATCGAAGGCCCGCAGCATTATCCGTTCTGACAAAAGGGGTCGGAGTGCTGGCCACTCCGGCCCTTTTATCCCGCAGGATCACGTCTTGCGCGCATTCTTGATCGCTTCAAGCAGTTCCTTTTCCTTCATCACACCGCCATAAAGCCTGGTGCCGATAACAAAGGAGGGAGTGCCGGCGAAATTGAAGGCTTCGCCCTGTTTCATATTGCGCTGCAAGATGCCGCCGATGCGCTTGGCATCGGCCTTGTAAGCCGCCTGAAGTTTGGCCGCGTCAAGGCCGGCTTTCTTCAGGGCTCCGTCCACCTGATCCCGGGTAAGACGGCCCGGCGTCGTCATCAGGGCTTCCATCGCCTTCTCGTAATTGCCGGACTTTTCCGCCGCCAGAACAAGGCGCGCGGCATAGGCGGAAGTTTCGCCGAAAATGATCCAGTCCTTCATCACGAGGCGCACATTGCCGTCCTTCCGGACCACCCGCATCAGGTCTGCATGGCTCTTTTTGCAATAGGGGCACTGGTAGTCGAAATATTCGACAATGGTGACATCACCGTTCGGATTGCCCAGAACCGGAATTTCCTTGTCATAAAGCACCTCGGCCACGCTCGGCACACGCTGGGCAAGGCCTGAGCCGCCTGATAGGGCAAATGTTGCGGCCCCGGCTGCGGTTGCGGCCAAAATCTGACGCCGATTCATCATGAGCTTTCTCCTTTGCCCGACTGGGCCTTGTTCAACACCACAACGCGCGCACCGGACGGGGCATGTTTATAAAGGTCGAGAATATCCTGATTGAAAAGATGGATACCCCCGTCACCTTAAGGCAGAGTAGCGAAAACCCCTCGGATTTAGGACATTTCCAGCAAAACCTGTCCATTGAACGATTGGTTCGATTTTCATTGACGGATAAGCCCCTCCTGCTTTACTTTGCAATTGCAAACCATTTGCAATATCAGAGGCACCAAGATGGTTTTCCTGGCACCGCGAAACTGCTTCGAGCCCTATGATCTTCGCCGCGACCGGCTTTTCGTTGGCGCGTCCAGGTGGCAAGCAAGATTGCCATTGTGCCAGAACCGGGCTGTCGAAGACCGCATCTGCGAATGCCGCTTCGCGCAAGGCAAACGAGGCTGACATGCTGTTCGACCCGCACAAAGCACCCACCAGCCAGCCGAAACCGGCGAAGGTGAAGTCCATCCTTCAGCAGGCCGGGTTGCGCCCGACACGGCAACGCATGGCACTTGGCCGATTGCTGTTCCTCGATCAAAATCGGCATGTGACACCGGATCTCTTATATGAAGAGGCATTGCAGGCTAGAGTGACCCTTTCGGTCGCCACCGTCTATAACACGCTGAACCAGTTCGCCGAAGCGGGCCTCGTCCGCAGGATCAGCATTCACGGTGAGCGGACCTATTTCGACACCGACACGGGCGACCACACGCATTTCTATATTGCCGAGGAAGGGCGCATCATCGACATTCCCTCCGAAAACGTGAGCATCGGTCCCCTGCCCGCCCCGCCAGACGGCTACAGGATCAGCAAGGTCGATATCACGATCCAGATCGAGCGGGATCCAGGCTCAAAGCGCATCTGATCTAATCTTTTCCCCCACCGCATGATGACAATCGGTCGCAACACAGGGGCGTTCAGCCGCATGGCGCTATCCGCCCCTTCCCCCTATTTCATGGGTGTCCGGGCGGAGTTGTTTGATTTAGATCAATGACACTCCCCCACGAAATGCTGATAGGAAAGTTGTCGCTATAGCTGACCTATTACGAGGTCGCTTTTGTATTGCGCTGCGAGGGGATTTCATGAACTACGCCGCTGGAACAGTCCTGTCCGGTCTGGGAGCACTTTTTGCTGTGCTTCTGGCCGGCTTTTCTCATGACGAGCTGTTCAGAACCCATATGTGGATTCTGTTCGCTACACTTGCCATTTTCACCATTCTTCTGATGCGCAATGCCGATTACGGCCTGACGCCGAAAAAGGTTGACCAGTCCACCTATATGGACGGGCCGATCCGTTATGGCGTCATCGCAACGGTTTTCTGGGGTGTGGTAGGCTTTCTGGTCGGCGTGCTCATCGCCGCACAGCTTGCTTTTCCCGATCTCAACCTCCAGCCCTACTTCAATTTCGGCCGCCTGCGCCCGGTGCACACCTCGGCCGTGATCTTCGCTTTCGGCGGCAACGCGCTGATCTGCTCGTCCTTCTATGTCGTGCAGCGCACCTGCCGCGCCCGCCTTTTCGGCGGCGATCTCGCCTGGTTCGTATTCTGGGGCTATCAGCTTTTCATCGTCATGGCCGCGACCGGCTATCTGCTCGGCATTACGCAGAGCCGTGAATATGCCGAACCCGAATGGTATGTCGACATCTGGCTCACCATCGTCTGGGTTGCCTATCTGGTCGTGTTCATGGGCACGCTCCTGCGGCGCAAGGAGCCACATATCTATGTGGCAAACTGGTTCTACCTGTCCTTCATCATCACCATCGCCATGTTGCACATCATCAACAATCTGGCGATCCCGGTGTCCTTCCTCGGCGTCAAGAGCTATTCAGCCTTCGCCGGCGTGCAGGATGCGGTGACGCAATGGTGGTATGGCCATAATGCTGTCGCCTTCTTCCTGACCGTGCCTTTCCTCGCGATGATGTATTATTTCGTGCCGAAACAGGCGAACCGCCCGGTCTATTCGTACCGCCTGTCCATCGTGCACTTCTGGTCGATCATCTTCCTCTATATCTGGGCCGGCCCGCACCATCTGCATTATACGGCGGTGCCTGACTGGGCACAGACGCTCGGCATGGTCTTCTCCATCATGTTGTGGATGCCTTCCTGGGGCGGCATGATCAACGGCCTGATGACCCTTTCGGGCGCGTGGGACAAGGTGCGTACCGATCCGATCATCCGTCTCATGGTTGCCGCCATCGCCTTCTACGGCATGGCCACCTTTGAAGGCCCGATGCTGTCGATCAAGGCCGTCAACTCGCTGTCGCACTATACGGACTGGACCATCGGCCACGTCCATGCGGGCGCACTTGGCTGGAACGGCATGATCTCGTTTGCCGCCGTCTATTATCTGGCGCCAAAGCTTTGGAACCGGCAGCGGCTCTATTCGATCCGCATGGTCAACTGGCACTTCTGGCTCGCAACGCTTGGCATCGTTCTCTATGCCTCGTCCATGTGGGTTGCCGGTATCCAGCAGGGCCTGATGTGGCGCGAATACGACAATCAGGGTTTCCTGGTCTATTCCTTCGCCGAAACGGTGCTCGCAATGTTCCCCTACTATGTCATCCGTACAATCGGCGGCGTGTTCTACCTCACCGGCGGATTGTTGATGGCCTGGAACGTCTATCAGACCATTCGCGGACGTCTGCGCAACGAAGCCCCTATGGGCGGCACCCGGCCTGTGGCCGGAGCGACCATGCAGCCTGCCGAATAAGGAGCGTGTGACCTATGTCCATATTGAAGAACCACTCCAAACTGGAAAAAAACGCGACGCTGCTGCTGATCGCCTCGCTGGCCGTGGTCACGGTCGGTGGCCTCGTCGAAATTGCACCGCTCTTCTATCTCGAAAACACCATCGAGAAGGTGGAGGGGATGCGTCCCTATTCGCCGCTGGAGCTTGCGGGCCGCGATATCTACGTGCGTGAAGGCTGCTATCTTTGCCACAGCCAGATGATCCGTCCGTTCCGCGACGAGGTGGAACGCTACGGCCATTACAGCCTTGCGGCGGAATCCATGTACGACCACTCGTTCCAGTGGGGCTCGAAGCGCACGGGGCCGGACCTTGCGCGCGTCGGCGGCCGCTATTCAAACGAATGGCACGTGCAGCACCTTGTACGCCCGCGTGACGTGGTGCCGGAATCGGTCATGCCGAGCTATGCCTTCCTGAAGGAGCGTCCGCTCAAGGCTGACGACATTGCCGCCCATCTGAAAGCCAATGTGGCGGTGGGCGTTCCCTATACCCAGGAAATGATCGACAAAGCGCTTGACGACCTCAAGGCGCAGGCCACTCCCGATGCCGATACGTCCGGCATGGAAGAGCGTTATCCCAAGGCAAGAGTTGGCGATTTCGACGGCAATCCGCAGATGATCTCGGAGATGGATGCACTCATCGCCTATCTCCAGATGCTGGGGACCCTCGTCGATTTCTCGACCTACGATCAGTCCCCCAAGGCAAGATAAAGCGGAGAATAGCGATGGATTACAATTCCCTGCGCACTTTCGCCGATAGCTGGGGCCTGTTTGGCATGGCGCTCTTCTTTGTCTTCGTCGTCCTCTATGCCTTCCGTCCGGGAAGCAAGAAAAAGGCCGATGAAGCAAAGGAAATTCCATTCAAGGACGACAAAAATGACTGACAAACAGATTGATGAAGTCAGCGGTGTTTCGACGACCGGCCACGAATGGGATGGCATCAAGGAACTCGACAACCCGATGCCGCGCTGGTGGCTTTGGACATTCTACGCCACCATTTTCTGGGCAATTGCCTATGTCATCGCCTATCCGGCCTGGCCGCTGATTTCCGGCTCGACGGCAGGCCTCACCGGCTGGTCGAGCCGCGGGCAGTTCTGGCAGGAAAACGCCAAGATCGCAGCCAGCCGCCAGGGTATCATCGACCAGATCAAGGCCAAGGATGTTCATGAAATTCTGGCCGATGAAGAACTGCGCCAATATGCGATTGCCGGCGGGGCTGCGGCTTTCCGCGTCAATTGCGTGCAGTGTCATGGTTCCGGCGCGCAAGGCGCTCCCGGCTATCCGAACCTCAACGATGACGACTGGCTGTGGGGCGGCTCCATCGACGATATCGTAACCACGATCCGTCACGGCGTCCGCTCGCCCGATGACCCGGAAACCCGCCTCTCCGAAATGACGGCTTTTGCCGACGTTCTGGAACCGCAGCAGATTCGCGATGTGGCCGCCTATGTGGTGAGCCTTTCCGGCACACCGCACGACCCGTCCATGGTGCCGGAAGGCCAGAAGGTCTTCGCGGAAAACTGCGCCGTCTGCCACGGCGCGGACGCCAAGGGCCTGCGCGAGTTCGGCGCGCCGAACCTCACCGATGCGATCTGGCTCTATGGTTCTGGCGAAGACGCCATCATACGCCAGGTGTCACATCCCAAGCATGGCGTGATGCCTGCATGGGAAGCGCGTCTCGGCGATGCGACCGTCAAGCAACTTGCCATCTTTGTCCATTCGTTGGGTGGCGGTGAATGAAGAGAAGGGAGTAAGGCAGTAGGGGAATAGGGGAGTATGTTCTGGTTGTGAACATCAGAAACGACACCCCTTCTTCTCATACTCCCTTACTCCCCTATTCCCCTATTCCCTTTTAGCCTCTGAGCTTGCCGAAGGCCCAGTGCGGCAGGAGCCAAGAAAATGTCAGACGACGTCGAACGCATTGACGTTCAGGCAGTCAATTCTCCCAAGACCCGTCAATCGCTTTATGCATCGCGGGTGAAGATTTTCCCGAAGCGCGTGCAGGGCACATTCCGGCGCTTCAAGTGGATCGTGATGTTCATCACATTGGGGATCTATTATCTCACGCCATGGCTGCGCTGGGACCGCGGGGCCTATGCGCCCGACCAGGCGGTTCTGATCGATCTGGCAAACCGCCGCTTCTACTTCTTCTTCATCGAAATCTGGCCGCAGGAATTCTATTACGTCGCCGGGCTGCTGATCATGGCGGGCCTCGGACTGTTTCTGGTCACATCGGTCGCCGGGCGCGCATGGTGTGGCTATACCTGCCCGCAGACCGTCTGGGTCGATCTTTTCCTCGTTGTCGAGCGCGCCGTCGAAGGCGACCGCAACGCCCGCATGAAACTCGACAAGGCGCCGTGGACCTTCGACAAGGTGTGGAAGCGCCTCGCCAAGCATTCGATCTGGATCGTCATCGGTGTGCTGACGGGCGGCGCATGGATTTTCTATTTCGCCGACGCACCGACACTGCTCAAGGATTTCGTTACCGGTCACGCCGCACCCGTCGCCTATTTCACTGTCGCCATCCTCACCGCCACCACCTATATTTTCGGCGGGCTGATGCGCGAGCAGGTGTGCACCTATATGTGCCCATGGCCGCGCATTCAGGCGGCGATGCTGGACGAAAATTCGCTGACCGTCACCTATAATGACTGGCGTGGCGAACCGCGCTCGCGCCATTCCAAAAAGGCAATCGCTGCGGGGGAAACCGTGGGCGATTGCGTGGATTGCAATGCCTGCGTGGCCGCCTGCCCGATGGGCATTGATATCCGCGACGGGCAGCAGCTCGAATGCATCACCTGTGCGCTGTGCATCGACGCCTGCGATTCCGTCATGGACAAGATCGGCAAGCCGCGCGGTCTCATTTCCTATGCGACACTGGCCGATTACGACGCCAATATGGCGCTTGCGACCAATAATGGCATTGCGCCGACCGATCCAGCCCGCGTTTATGAAGCGCCGAACAAATTCTCCGACAAGGTGCAGAACCTTTCCTGGAAAAAGGTATTGCGCCCGCGCAGCATGTTCTATTTCGCGATCTGGGCGCTCATCGGCGTCGTTCTGATCGTGTCGCTTTCAACCCGCCAGCGCATCGGCATCAACGTGCTGCATGACCGCACGCCGCAATATGTGCTTCTGTCCGATGGCTCGATCCGCAATGGCTATACCGTCAAGCTTCTGAACATGATCCCCACGCCGCGCACCTTCCAGCTTTCCATTCAGGGCCTGCCGGAAGCAACGCTGACCGTGCAGGATGAAACCCCGGACGCCAATGGAAATTATGCCATTGCGGTGGAACCGGACAAGCTGAAGAACTTGCGCGTCTTCGTCACTATGCCGCATGATGCGGTAACGGAACCTCGTAAGGATTATGAAATCGAGGTGCGCGCCGAAGACGGTTCGGAAGGCGCGCGCTACAAGGCAACTTTCATGGCGCCGGAGAGAAAATAATGTCCACAAACAGCAAAACATCCGGCACGTTCACCGGCTGGCACATGCTGGGCATCATGTTCATGTTTTTCGGCGTCATCATCGCCGTCAACCTGCTCATGGCCTATAATGCCATCCATAGCTGGAGCGGGCTTGTCGTCCAGAACACCTATGTTGCCAGCCAGGAGTTCAACGACAAGGCCAAAACCGGCAAGGAACAGGCTGCGCTGAACTGGCAGTCGAAGCCTGCTTATGAAAACGGCGTCTTCACCTGGCAGCTTGCCGACCACAACGGCAAGGCTGTTGCCATGACGGGCGGCACGGTAGACTTCAAGCGCCCGGTTGGCGATGCCCATGACACCAAGGTCACGCTGACGGTTCGCGAACCGGGCATCCTGACCGCGCCGCTGGAACTTGGCGAAGGTGCATGGATCATGGAAGTCAATGCCGATGCAGGGCTTGAAGACCTTTACCGGCACATCATCCGCGTTCTGGTGAAGGACGGGAAAATCTTATGAGCTGCTGCGTCGAGAATGCACAGATAGCGACCGTCATTCAGTCCGTTTCGCCGGAAGAAATGCAGATCGCAAGTCGTGCGCTCGGCGACGGGTTGCGCCAACTCGACCTTTCGGTGCCGGGGGTCCATTGCGGACTCTGCATCAAGACCATTGAGGATGCACTGGGAAAGATTTCCGGTGTTGCCTATGTGCGCGTCAACTTGACCGCGCGCCGCGTCACGCTGCGCTGGAAGGATGGCGAAACGCCGCCAAATGTCGTCGATACGCTGCGCAGGCTCGGCTATGAAGCACATATTTTCGACATGGCGCAGGACAAGGATCCTACTTTCACGCGCCTTCTGATCGCGCTTGGCGTGGCAGCCTTCGCCTCCAGCAATGTCATGCTGCTGTCGGTTGCCGTATGGTCGGGAGCGGATGCGGCAACGCGCGACATGTTCCATTGGATTTCCGGCCTCATCGCATTTCCGACGCTGGTTTATTCGGGCCGCATTTTCTACGTTTCAGCGTGGAATGCGCTGCGCGCGGGGAACGTGAACATGGATGTGCCGATTGCGCTCGCCATTTCACTCGCCTTCGCCATGAGCGTCTATGAAACCATCCATCACGGCCAGCACGCCTATTTCGACGCTTCCGTAACGCTTCTCTTCTTCCTGTTGATCGGCCGCACACTCGACTACATGATGCGCGCCCGCGCCCGTTCCGCCGTGCGGGGCCTCGCACAGCTTGGCAGCCGCGGCGCGGTGGTGATTGGCGAAAACGACGAGCGCAACTATCTGCCGGTCAATGAAATCCGCCCCGGCATGCGCATCATTCTCGCGGCAGGCGAACGCGTACCCGTCGATGCCAAGGTGGAGGAAGGCCGCTCGGAACTTGATTGTTCCATCGCATCGGGCGAAAGCGACGCCGTGCCCGTCGGCCCCGGCTCGGATATCCGTGCCGGCACGCTGAACCTTTCCACGCCGCTCGTCATCCGCGCCACGGCGGAAGCCAGGGATTCGTTCCTGTCGGAAATGGTGCGGCTTATGGATGTCGCCGAAGACGGACGCGCGCACTATCGCCGCCTTGCCGACCGTGCCTCGGAACTTTACGTACCGATGGTGCACGCAACCGCTTTCCTCGCCTTAGCAGGCTGGATGTTTTACACCGGCGGCGACTGGTACCGCTCGATCTATATTGCGATTTCGACCCTCATCATCACCTGCCCCTGCGCACTGGCGCTTGCGGTGCCCATCGTGCAGGTGGTGGCGGCGCGCCGCCTGTTTGAAAACGGCATCATGATCAAGGATGGTTCGGCCATGGAACGCATGGCCGAGATCGACACCGCCGTTTTCGACAAAACCGGCACACTGACGCTGGGCCAACCATGGCTCATCAATGCCCAGGAAATCGAGCCGCATTATCTGGAAATCGCGGCAGAGCTTTCGCTCTATTCGCGCCATCCATTATCGCGCGCGCTGGCGCTCTTTTCCGGTGCAACACCGATGACCCCCTTCACGCGCATCGAGGAAGTGCCGGGCGCGGGCATCGAAGCCGAACTGGACGGCACCATCTATCGCCTCGGCAAGCAGGAATGGGCATGTGGCAAAGCCGAAACCGCCCAGCCATCCGGCCCCGAAACCTGTCTTTCCATCGATGGCAGGCTCGTTCAGGTCTTCCGTTTCGAGGATCGCCCGCGTGAAGACGCCGCCAATGCAATTGCGGCGCTAAAGCGCAACGGCCTCAAGCTCGGCATCATTTCCGGCGACAAGCAGGCGGCGGTGAAGAAGCTTGCCGACTATCTTGGCGTCAACGATTATCACAGCGGCGTTCTGCCCGCCGACAAATCCAAACTGGTGCAGGAGCTTTCCAGCGAAGGCCGAAAGGTCTTGATGGTGGGCGATGGCCTCAACGATGCGCCCGCGCTCGTTGCCGCGCATGTGTCCATGGCCCCCGCCACGGCCGCCGATATCGGCCGCAACGCCGCCGATTTCGTCTTCCTGCGTGAAAGCCTTTCTGCCGTGCCGCTCGCCTTCGCCGTATCGAAGGAAGCGGGCAAGCTCGTCAGCCAGAATTTCGGTCTTTCCATCGGCTATAATATCATTGCCGTGCCGATTGCCGTCTTCGGCTATGTCACCCCGCTGGTGGCGGCCCTTTCCATGTCGCTTTCGTCCATCGTGGTGGTGACAAACGCGTTGCGGCTTCGGGCAGGCAAACAGAAACAGCAAGCACGCCAGAGTGGCGCGCCTGCCACCACCATGAAGGAGGCGCATAAATGAGCGGGCTTATCTTTCTCATTCCCATCGCGCTGTTTCTGGGGCTGCTCGGCCTTGCCGCATTCCTCTGGTCGCTGAAAAGCGGCCAGTATGACGATCTGGATGGAGCGGCCAACCGCATCCTGCTTGATGATGAGTCTAAACCGTTATCAAAATAGCTCTGAGATCATTGACATTGGTTCCGGTCGGCCCCGGCACGAACAGATCGCCAAGCGCATCGAAAGCCGTCCAGGCATCATTGGCGTTGAGCCGCGCCATGCCATCCTCGCCAAGCTTTTGCAGCCGTGAAACAGTGCCGCCATCGGCAAAGGCTCCGGCATTATCTTCCGACCCGTCAATGCCATCCGTATCGGCGGCAAGCGCGTGGATATTGGCATAACCGTCGATATCGAGCGCGAAGGACAGAAGAAATTCGCTGTTGCGCCCGCCTTTACCGCCGGGGCTGCCGATGGTGACGGTCGTTTCGCCGCCCGACAGAATGACCACGGGCTTTTTGAAGGGGCGGTCACGCTCCGCCACTTCGCGGGCAATCGCCGCATGAACATGCGCCACTTCCCGCGCCTCACCCTCCACCGAATCGGAAAGGATGACGGCTTCAACGCCGTGGCGGCTGGCTTCTCTTGCCGCCGCTTCCAGCGAAACGGCAGCCGAGGCGATGACACGCACCTCGTTTCGGGCGAAAACCCCGTCGTCCGGCTGCGGCGCGTGCGCATTCTCGCTTTTGATATGTGCGAGTGCCGCTTGCGGCAAATCCAGCCGATAACGCTCGATGATCTTCAGGGCCTCATCGCGGCTGGTTTCATCCGGCACGGTTGGGCCGGAGGCCACGAAAGCGGGATTGTCGCCCGGAATATCCGAGACAACCAGCGAAAACACCTTTGCCGGGTGGGCTGCGGCAGCAAGCCTGCCCCCCTTGATGGTGGACAGGTGTTTGCGCACCGCATTCATGGCCGAAATGGGTGCGCCGGAGGCAAGCAGCGCCTTGTTGACGGCGATTTCGTCTTCCAGCGTCATGCCTTCGGGCGGTGACGGTAGCAGGGCCGATCCGCCGCCGGAGATAAGCGCCACCACAAGATCGTCTTCACTCAACCCGGACACGGCATTGAACAGCCGTCTGGAAGCCGCAAGCCCCGCGCCGTCTGGAACCGGATGCGCGGCCTCGATGACGATGGTACGCCCTTTCGGCTTTTCAGGCAGGTTCGCGCGGATCACCAGCTCAGGATCAGCCGCCGCGACGGCTGCATCGAAGAGGCTGGTCAGGAACTTTTTCGGATCGGCGATGGCGGACATGAGATTCCCGATATGATGTGTAGCTGGCAGGACTATTCCGCGCTGCCCGAATAAAATCAACGAAGCCCGCTTTCTTCTCTTACAAAAGATCGGCTTTCATGGGTTTACCCGCCACATAGGTTTCAACAATGGCGCGGTCGTCACCCAGCGTCTGCAACAGGAACAGTTCCTGCTCCAGCGTCGCTCCTGCCGCCATGCGCAGGCGCATGGGCGATGTGGCGGAGGAATCGAGCACCACGATATCGGCTTCCGTGCCCTCTTCCAGCGTGCCGATCCTGTCTTCCATGGAGAGCGCACGGGCATTGCCGAGCGTCATCATATAGAACGACTGGAACGGGTTCAGGCGCTGCCCGCGCAGTTGCAGAACCTTGTAACCCTCGTCCATGGTGCGCAGCATGGAAAAGCTTGTGCCGCCACCGATATCGGTGGCAACGGCCATGCGCACGCCCGCCGCCTTCAGCCGGTCGCGGTCGAAAAGGCCGGAACCGAGAAACAGGTTGGAAGTCGGACAGAAAACGGCAATCGAGCCGGTTTCCGCCATCAGGCGCACTTCGCGCTCTTCCAGATGGATGGAATGGCCAAGCAGGGTCTTGTTGCCCAGAAGGCTGTAATGTTCATAAATGCCCAGATAATCGGGCGCATCCGGGTAGAGCGACCGTGTGAAAGCGATCTCGTCGTGATTTTCCGACAGATGGGTCTGCACGAAACATTCAGGATGTTCGCGCACCAGCGTCTGGCTTGCTTCAAGCTGCTCCGGGGTGGACGTGATCGCAAAGCGCGGCGTAATCACGTAATCAAGGCGGCCCTGGCCCTGCCAGCGCGCAATCAGCGCCTTCGTATCGTCGTAGCCCGATTGCGCCGTGTCGCAAAGTGCGGGAGGAGCATTGCGATCCATCATCACCTTGCCGCCCAGCATACGCATGTTGCGATGCTGCGAAGCGCGGAAATAGGCATCCACGCTCTGGGGATGCACGGAACAATAAGCGACCGCCGTGGTGGTGCCGTGGCGGATCAACTCGTCAAGAAAGTGTTCCGCGATGAATTCGGCGTGCTGTTCGTCGGCAAATTTCTGCTCGGCCACAAATGTATAGGTGTTGAGCCATTCCAGAAGATTGGCAGCATAGGAAGCCACGACCTGCGTCTGCGGATAATGGATATGCGTGTCGATGAAGCCCGGCACAACGAGGTGCGGGCGGTGATCGGCGAGTTTCACATCCGCGCCCGCTTCACCGCTGACCTCGGCATAGTCGCCAAGGCGCAGGATACGGCCGTTTTCGACCAGAACCGCACCGTCTTCGATATAGCGATAGGCATGGCTGTCATCGAGGCTTTGCGGCTCGTCACGAAAAGTCAGCACACGGCCGCGGATGAGAAGCTTTGTCATTCGGTCTTGGTCCCCTCTTTTGGGCCTGTCGTCACGGATTGATACCAGGAGGCCAGAAGCTGGCGTTCCTCGTCCGTCACGCCGGTAACGTTGGCGGGCGGCATGGCATGGGAGCGGCCAGCCTGCAAATAGATTTCACGCGCATGGGCCGCAATATTGCGGTCCGTATCGAGCACCACGCCTTTCGGCGGCGCGATGATGCCTTCCCAGCCCGGCTCCGTCGCATGGCACATGGAGCAGCGCCCCAGAACCGTATCCCGCACCTTGTCAAAATGCGGGTCGTTGAGGAAGGATTGCTGGAGTGCGGAAACCTTCGGGTTTTCCGGCTCGCCGGTGAGGATTTTCGGCACGGTGGAAAGCCAGATGATGATGATGAACAAGATCACCGTGACGAGCCAGGTCCAGGTTGGATTGCCCTTGCGGGCATGGCGGGTGTTGAACCAGTGGCGGATCGTCACCCCCATCAGGAACACCAGCGAGGCGATGATCCAGTTGAACTCGGTTCCAAATGCCAGCGGATAATGGTTCGACAGCATCAAAAACAGGACGGGCAGCGTCAGATAGTTGTTATGCGTGGAACGCTGCTTGGCGATCTTGCCATATTTCGGATCCGGCTTGCGCCCGGCGATGAGGTCGGCGACCACGATCTTCTGGTTTGGAATGATAATCATGAAGACGTTGGCCGACATGATCGTCGCTGTAAAAGCGCCCAGATGCAGGAAGGCGGCGCGCCCGGTGAAAAGATGCGTATAGCCCCAGGCCATCACGACCAGAATGCAGTAGAGGATGACCATCAGCAGCGTGTCGCTCCTGCCCAGCATCATGTTGCAGATCGTGTTATAGGCGATCCAGCCGAAGGCGAGCGAAGCGATCGAAATGGCGATAGCAACCGGAACCGAGACATCCAGCACATTCGGGTCGACCAGATAGAGATCGGCACCGGCATAGTAAACGATGCAAAGCAGCGTAAAGCCTGAAAGCCAGGTGGCGTAGGATTCCCACTTGAACCAGGTCAGGTGTTCCGGCATTTGCGCAGGCGCCACGAGATATTTCTGTATCTGGTAGAAACCGCCGCCATGGACCTGCCATTCCTCGCCATAGGCCCCTTCCGGCAGGCCGGGGCGCTGGCGCAGGCCAAGGTCGAGCGCGATGAAGTAAAAGGACGAGCCGATCCATGCAATCGCGGTTGTCACATGCAGCCAGCGCACGGCAAAGCCCAGCCAGTCCCAGGCTACGGCGAAATCATACATCAGGCACTCCCACTGTTCGTTGTCACATCGGGCTGCTATCTTTATTGCGCATTCCCGAGCGTAAAACCGGTTCCCACTTTTACTGGAAATGCTTTATATGTGCCAAAGCTTTGCGCTTCTGGGAACGTCACAACACGACCATCACTTTCAAAAAAATCTAGACAATCATGGGGGAGATGGGTGTCATATCTTGATAATCTGCGCGTTGTCGAATTGGGAAATCTCTCGGCGGCAGGCCGCGACCAACGCGCCTCGCCTGCGGTAGCAAGCAATCGAATCAAGGAGTTGGAGAAGCATCTGGGGGTGCGGCTCTTCAACCGGACCACGCGCAAGCTGACGCCGACGGAGCATGGCCGCGTATTTTATGATGGCGCATTGAAAATCCTTGAAGCCGTTGATGAGGCAGAAGCCGCAGTGGCGGAACTGGCCAAAAACCCGAAGGGGTCGATTCGCATCACGGCTCCGCTCGGCTTCGGCCGGAGGCTCATCGCGTCGGGTATTCCCGAATTTCACGACAGGTATCCCGACATTGAAGTGCGGCTTCGCCTCTCCGATCACGAGGTCGATATCATGAGCGAGGGCGTGGATGTCGCCTTCAAGCTCGGCGTGCTGGAAAACTCGAACCTGCGCATGCGCGGCATCATGAATTGCGAGCGCGTGGTGTGTGCCGCGCCGCAATATCTTGAAAGGCACGGCACGCCACAATCTCCCGAGGCGCTTTTGAGCGACAGGCATCATTGCCTTTTGCTCCGCTTTCCCAGTTCCAAGGAATATTATTGGCTGTTGCAAACCCCCGAGGGCTTGCGCAAATTCGAGGTTACCGGGCCTTATGATTCCGATGATGGCGATGTGTTGACGCAATGGGCGCTCGGCGGGCGCGGCATCATCAACAAGCCGCTGTTTGAAGTGAAGGAATATATCCGCGACGGGCGGCTGACGCCCATCCTCCAACACACGCCGCCTGCACCGATCCAGCTTGCCGCAATCTATCCGCACAAGCGACTTCAGGATCCCAAAGTGCGCCTTATCATCGATTTCATGACAGAGCGTTGCCAGCGGCTGATCCGCGAGGCGCTTGCCTGAAAGCCCTCCGGAACCGCTCTAATCCTTTATTTTTACGCGCATCTTTTCCGAAAACCGTTTCACACTTTTCGGGATGCGCTCTAAACTAGAACCGCTGTCAGGATTTCGGCTGCGGCCAGTGCGGCAATGACTTCCGGCCGCTTGTCCTTTACGACAGCGCCACCGATGGGACAGACGAGATTTTCAAACAAATCTTCACGTCCTGCCTCGCGTTTCAGCCAGTTTTTGAAAGTCGCCTTCTTCGTCTTCGAGCCGATCATGCCAACATAGGCTGCATCCTGCCGTTGCAAGGCTTCGGCGGCGATGAGAAAATCCAGCGCATGGTCGTGGGTGAGGATGATGAAAGCACTGTGGGGCGGGGCAGACCGCACGGCCTGCTCGGGTATAGCCGAAAGGCAGGTTTCCACCCCTGGAACGTCGCATATATAATTTCCATGAAATCCCGGACGGAAAACCGGTTCCCACTTTTCCTGGAATTTCATCAGTTCCGCTTCGCGCGTATCCACCATGATGACGCGCACCGGCGTCAGCGACAGGGCGCGCGCCAGCGCGCCACCCACATGGCCCGCACCGAAAATATAGACGTGCGGGCGCATGGCGATTTCCGTATCGACCTTGCCGACAAGCTCATCCGCAAGGCCATGGGTCATGAGCCGGAAGCTCAGGCTCACACGTCCGCCGCAGCATTGGCCTATTTCCGGTCCCAATGGCACATCCAGCGGTGTGTCACGACCGCCAGAAAGAATTTTCCGGGCGTGCTCGATCGCCATATATTCAAGCTGCCCGCCGCCGATGGTGCGAAAGATCGTATCGCGCGCCACCAGCATCCACGCCCCCGCATCGCGCGGCGCAGAGCCTTTCACATCTGTCACTTCAACCAGCACGCAATCCAGACCATTTCGGGCGGGACGCTGGTGGAGAAAAGCCCGGATATCGTCGCGCGCACCCGGCATCGTCCTAGCCATTTTGCTTGCGGAGCCGTTCGACCGTCATCAGCACACGTTCCGGCGTTGCGGGCGCATCAAGGCGCGGGCAGACCTTATAGTCGGCCATACTGGCGACAGCATCGGCAAGCGCATGCAGCACTGAAAGCCCAAGCGGCAGGGGCGGCTCGCCCACCGCCTTGGAACGATGAATGGTCGGCTCATAAGCCTCCGACCAGTCGGTCAGCGCGACGTTGAAAATCTTTGGCCGGTCGGAGGCCAGCGGTATCTTGTAGGTGGATGGTGCATGGGTGCGAAGCCGCCCCTTCTCGTCCCACACCAGTTCCTCGGTCGTCAGCCAGCCCATGCCCTGCACGAAGCCGCCTTCTATCTGGCCGATATCGATGGCGCGGTTCAGGGAGCGCCCGGTATCATGCAGAATATCGGTGCGCTCCACCACATATTCGCCGGTCAGCGTATCAACACTAACCTCGGAACAGGCCGCGCCATAAGCGTAATAATAAAAGGCATGGCCGCGGCCCTTCGCGCGGTCCCAGTGGATTTTCGGTGTCTTGTAATGGCCCGCCGCCGAAAGCTGCACACGGCCGATATAGGCCTGGTTTACCAGATCGTTGAAGCTGATTTCCTGATTGCCGACGCGCACACGGTTCGGCAGAAACATGATCTGGTCTTCCGGCACCTGATATTGCTGCGCGGCAAAACGAATGAGCCGCTTCTTGATCTGGCGGGCGGCATCCTGCGCCGCCATGCCGTTCAGGTCGGCACCGGAAGAAGCAGCCGTCGGCGCGGTGTTCGGCACTTTCGCAGTGGTCGTCGCGGTGATTTTCACCCGGTCGATGTCGATCTGGAATTCTTCCGCCACGACCTGCGCCACCTTCATGTGCAGGCCCTGCCCCATTTCCGTGCCACCATGGTTCATATGCACCGAACCGTCGGCATAGACATGCACCAGGGCACCTGCCTGATTGGACTCCGTCTTGGTGAAAGAGATGCCGAATTTCACCGGCGTCAGTGCGATGCCCCGCTTTACATAGCGGCTTTTTGCGTTAAATTCCCGGATGGCTTCACGGCGCTTTGCGTAATCGGCGCTTTCCTCCAGTTGTGCAACGATGCGCTGGATGATGCAGTCCTCGACCTTCTGGTGATAGGGCGTGACGTTGCGCGTGCCATCCTTGCCCATTTCGTCGTAGAAATTGCGCTTGCGAATTTCGAGCGGATCTTTGCCGAGGGCGAAGGCCACCTTGTCGATCACACGCTCTGCCCCCGCCATGCCCTGCGGGCCGCCGAAGCCGCGAAAGGCCGTGTTGGAAACCGTGTTGGTATAGAGCGGCGCGGACTGCGCATGAACCGCCGGATAAAAATAGGCATTGTCGCAGTGGAACAGCGCGCGGTCACCGACCGGGCCGGAAAGGTCCGCTGAAAAGCCGGCATTGAGCGCATAGAGATAATCCACGCCCAGAATAGTGCCGTCATCGTCGAAGCCCACTTCATAATCGATCACAAAGCCATGCCGCTTGCCAGTCGAGGTCATGTCCTCATCGCGGTCGAGCCTGATCTTCACGGCGCGCTTGTGTTTTTTGGCGGCAATGGCCGCCCACTGGTTGGCCTGTGTTTCCTTGCCACCGAAACCGCCGCCCATGCGGCGCACTTCCACGGTGACGGAATGGCTCGAAACGCCCAATGCGTGCGCCACCAGATGCTGTGTCTCGCTCGGGCCTTGGGTGGAGCAATAGACGGTCACATCCTCATCTTCGCCCGGAACCGCCAGCGAGACCTGCCCTTCTAGATAGAAATGGTCCTGACCGCCCAGATACATACGGTTCCTGATGCGGTGCGGGGCAGCATCGATGGCTGCGCGGGCATTGCCGCGCTCCAGCGTTAGCGGCGGCGTGACAAGCCGGTCTTTCAGACCGTCCAGCATATCGATAGAATAGATGCCCGGCGCTTCCTCATATTCGATCTTCGCCAGACGCGCGGCACGGCGCGCCTGATCGCGGGTTTTCGCGATAACCGCAAAGATCGGCTGGCCGTGAAACTCAACCTTGTCCACCGCAAAGATCGGATCGTCATGCATACCCGATGGCGAAACATCGTTTTCGCCCGGCACGTCCTTGCAGGTGAGGATATCGACCACGCCGGGCGCAGCGCGCACCGCTTCCAGATCCATGGATTTGATCCGGCCATGCGCGACGGACGCATAACCGACCCCGATATGCAACGTGCCTTCCGGCTCGGGAATATCGTCAATATAGACCGCCGTTCCCGTGACGTGCTTATGTGCGGAATCGTGTTTCTGTTCGGTGGCGACACCGCCCCGGATGCGGGCGGTCTTGATATCGGTTGCGGAATGCCTGTTCATGTCTGCCTCCGTTCACGCCGCCTCGCCGCGAAGGGCGCCGAGCGTTTCGCCGCTGCCGGTCGTTTCAAGATAGAAACGGCGCAGCATGTTGCGCGCAACAAGCAGGCGATATTCCGCCGTGGCGCGCATATCGGTCAGCGGGGTATAATCCTGTGCATAGGCTTCAAGTGCGGCCTCGACCGTCGCTTCCGTCCATGGCTTGCCCATGAGGGCAGTTTCCACCGCATGTGCGCGCTTCGGCGTCGCCGCCATGCCGCCATAGGCGATGCGGATATGGGCGACATTTCCCGCAGCGTCGAGCATCAGATGGAAAGCGCCGAGCGAAGCGGTAATGTCTTCCTCGCGCCGCTTGGAAACCTTGTAGGCTGCAAACCGGCTTCCCTCACCGGGAAGCGGCACATGCACAGCCTCCACGAACTCGCCCGCGCCACGATCCTGCTTGCCATAGGCTATGAAAAAATCCTCCAGCGCAATGGTGCGCCGCTCCGCCCCCTTGCGCAAGGTCAGCGTTGCGCCAAGCGCAATCAGCGGCGGCGGCGTGTCGCCAATGGGCGAACCGTTGGCGATATTGCCGCCGATGGTGCCCATATTGCGCACCTGCTCGCCGCCGATGCGGTTGATGAGCTGGCCCAAAGCCGGAATGCGGCCAGCCAGAAAACCGAAAGCTTGCGTATAGGTCACGCCTGCGCCAATGGTGACAACACCATTTTCCTCACGGATGGAGTGCAGTTCTTCCAGATGGCCGATGAAGACCACCGGGGAAATGTCGCGCATCATCTTTGTGACCCACAGGCCCACATCGGTTGAACCGGCAACGATGGTGGCTTTCGGCTCTGCCGCCAGAATGGTGGCAAAATCATCGAGATCGGCTGGCACGATCAGGCGATCCTTGCCCGCCCCCACCTCCACCCGCGCACCGTCGCGCAGGGCCGTAAGGCGTTGCAGAACATGGGCACGCTCGGCAGCAAGCGGATCCTGCGCCACATTGCCATAATCGGAAATGGCGCGCGCGGCGCGCATGATCGCCTCATAGCCGGTGCAACGGCAGAGATTGTCCTGCAATGCCTTTTCGATTGCCGCATCGGCAGGCCTCGGATCACGCATCCACAGCGCATAAAGCGACATGACGAAGCCCGGGGTACAAAAGCCGCATTGCGAACCATGAAATTCAACCATCGCCTTTTGCACCGGATGAAGATCGCCATCCGCCCCGCGCAGATATTCGATGGTCACGACATGACAGCCATCCAGCGAGCCGACAAAGCGGATGCAGGCATTGACGCTTTCATAAACGAGGCCGCCATCGACAACCCGGCCGACCAGCACCGTGTAGGCCCCGCAATCGCCTTCACCACAGCCTTCCTTGGTGCCGCGCAGCCTGGCAGACAGGCGCAGATAATCAAGCAGCGTTTCGGTCGGCGAAACACGGTCGAGAACGATTGTTTCACCGTTCAGAAGGAAGCGGATTTCATGTCTTGCAGATTGGCCCATATTGCTCAGCTCCCCCAGCATGTCGAACAGGAAAAGGGCGAAACCAGGCGCGGTAAACGATAATGCGCTTTTCCACCGCAAATGCCAAAGCGCAAATGCACACTATTACGGAAAGCCACGCTGCGGTGCCCAGCCTCACGGATAGGTGCTTCTTCCAGATTTTCCGCCTGCCGCTTCCCGATAGGGTGCAATTCCATGCAAGGATTTGCCGCAGGCTTGCCGCTGGCCTGGTCGGGAATACGCATCCTCAAGCGGCCGTAACCGTTCTGCTCCTGACCCATTTGCGCTCCTCCGCTTGCCGATTCTCTAATCGAGCAGATACTCAATCATTGCAAGCTCTTGATTTTCTGTGGTTTATTTTAGCTTCGCACCGGACTTGGCGCTAAACGCCGCAAACCACGCAATGTTCCCAGCATTCAGTATTCCGCCATCCTCCGCATTATGAAAGATGGTTATCCTTGGATGTCTTTCAAATTTTTAGGGGGGAATAGCCATGATAAATCTTTATTATCATGGGCAAAACAAGTGAGAATGAGGGAAGACCCGCATGAAATATCCGCGCAATCTCGTCGGCTATGGACGCAACACGCCAGACCCGCGCTGGCCGGGAGGGGCAAATATCGCCGTGCAGTTTGTCGTCAATTATGAGGAAGGCGGCGAATGCTGCATTCTCGATGGCGACCCGGCTTCCGAATGCCTGCTTTCCGAGATTGTCGGCGCGCAGCCCTGGCGGGGCCAGCGCAATCTCAACATGGAATCCATTTATGAATATGGCGCCCGTTCCGGCTTCTGGCGCCTGTGGCGCGCCTTTACCCGCCGCAATATGCCCGTCACCGTCTATGGGGTGACGCTTGCCATGGCGCGCAACCCGGAAGCCGTGGCCGCCATGAAAGAAGCCGGCTGGGAAATCGCCAGCCATGGCCTGCGATGGTGGGAATACAAAGACGTGCCGGAGGAGATCGAGCGCGAACATATCCGCGAGGCCGTGCGCCTCCACACGGAAGTTACCGGCTCGCGCCCGCTCGGCATCTATCAGGGCAAGCCCTCCGACAACACGCTGAAGCTGGTGATGGAGGAAGGCGGCTTCCTCTATTCCGCCGATTCCTATGCCGACGAACTGCCCTATTGGGTAAAGGGCCCGAAAGGCCCGCACCTGATCGTGCCCTATACGCTGGACGCAAACGACATGCGTTTCGCCACGCCACAAGGCTTTAATTCCGGCGACCAGTTCTTCACCTATCTGAAAGACAGTTTCGACGTTCTCTATCGCGAGGGTGAAGAAGGCGCGCCCAAGATGATGTCCATCGGCCTGCATTGCCGTCTGGCGGGGCGCCCCGGCCGCATGGCGGCGCTGGAACGTTTCCTCGATTACGTGCAGAGCCACGACAAGGTCTGGGTGGCCAAACGTGTGGATATCGCCCGCCACTGGCATAAACACCACCAGCCGGTCGTGGCCGATGTGGTGCCTTCCAAAGCGGACAGGCAGGCCTTTGTCGCGCGTTATGGCAGCATTTTCGAGCATTCGCCCTGGATTGCCGAGCGCGCCTATGATGCCCGGCTCACTTTGGAAGAAGACAGTGCTTCGGGCCTTGCCGCCGCGATGACCAAGGTGTTCCGCACCGCAGCGCCGGATGAACGGCTGGCCGTTTTGAAAGCGCATCCCGACCTTGCGGGCAAGCTGGCGCAGGCCAGGCGACTGACGGCGGAATCAACCGCCGAACAGGCATCGGCCGGGCTGGACGCGCTGACGGACACCGAAAAGCAGGCCTTTACCGAATTGAACGACGCCTATACCGCCAAGTTCGGCTTTCCCTTCATCATTGCGGTCAAGGGCCGCAACAAGCAGGAGATACTCGACGCCTTCAGGCGGCGCGTTTCCAACGACCGTGATACGGAGTTTGAAACCGCCTGCGCGCAGGTGGAACGCATCGCGCTCCTGCGCCTGAAAGACATCCTCCCCGAAACACTCTATTGATCGGATCCAGTCATGAGCCGCAATTATTATGCACCAACGGGCGGCCTGCCGCCGCAAACCCAGCTTCTCACCGACCGCGCCATGTTTACCGAAGCCTATGCGGTTATTCCCAAAGGCACGTTCAGCGATATCGTGACGAGTTTCCTGCCCTTCTGGGAAAAGACACGGCTCTGGGTGATTGCACGCCCTCTTTCGGGCTTCGCCGAGACTTTTTCGCAATATATCATGGAAGTGCAGCCGGGCGGCGGCAGTGATCGTGCCGAGCTGGATGAAGGCGCGGAAGGCGTGCTTTTCGTGGTGGAAGGCGAAGTGAGCGTGACGGTGGCGGGCAAAACCCACAGGCTGGACGAAGGCGGCTATGCCTATCTGCCGCCGAAAAGCGGCTGGCGGCTGCGCAATGAGGGGGCCACGACAGCGCGCTTCCACTGGATACGCAAGGCCTATGAATATGTGGACGGGCTGGATGTGCCGGAACCGCTTTTCCTCAACGAGAAGGACATAGCGCCCTCCCCCATGCCGGACACCGGCGGCGCATGGGCAACGACACGCTTTGTTGACCCGAACGACCTGCGCCACGACATGCATGTGACAGTCGTGACCTTCGAGCCGGGGGGCGTGATTCCCTTTGCCGAAACCCATGTGATGGAACACGGACTTTATGTGCTGGAAGGCAAGGCCGTCTATCGGCTCAACCAGGACTTGGTGGAAGTGGAGGCAGGCGATTTCATGTGGCTGCGCGCCTTCTGCCCGCAGGCCTGTTATGCAGGCGGCCCCGGCAAGTTCCGCTATCTGCTCTATAAGGATGTCAACCGCCACATGAAGCTTGCATAAGACATGAAAAACGGGGCTGAAACAGCCCCGTTTGCCTTGTTCCATTCCGATTGGAACATGTTCCAATCAAGTGTTGAAACGTTTACTTTCCTGCGGCCTGTGCGGCGTAAACGTAGCTGTCATAAGTATATTCCGCCACGCGGAACCACTCGAAGCCCTCATCGCGAAACTTCTTCCAGGCCGGATAGATCTTCGCCCAGGCCGGGTTCTTTTCATTATATTCCGCATAGAGATCGAAGGAGACCTTATAGGCCGCATCCAGCACATCGCGCGGCAGCGGCTGAAGCTTGACGCCTTTCGACACCAGCGAGCGGATCGCAGCGGTGTTTTTCACGTCGTAAAGCGCGATCATGTTCTGGGTTGCAGCTTCCGCTGCCGTATTGAGCGCCACCTTATAGGCTTCCGGCAGGCTTTCATACTGCTTCTTGTTGATGGAAGAAGTGCACCGAAGCGCCGCCTTCCCAGAAAGCCGGATAGTAATAATAAGGCGCAATCTGGTAGAAGCCGAGCTTCTCATCATCGTAAGGGCCGACCCATTCGGCGGCATCGATGGTGCCGCGCTCCAGGGACGGATAGATATCGCCACCGGGAAGCTGCTGCGGCACGACGCCAAAGCGCGACATGACTTCGCCCGCCACACCGGCGATGCGCATCTTGAGGCCCTTGAGGTCTTCGGCGCTCTTGATTTCCTTGCGATACCAGCCGCCCATCTGAGCAGCAGTATTGCCGCCGACAATGCCATAATCGGACAGGAATTCGTTATAACGCTCGTTGCCGCCGCCATGGTAGAGCCATGCGTTTTGCAGGCGCGTATTCATGCCGAAGGGCAGCGCGGTGCCAATGGCAAAGGTCGGGTTCTTGCCGGTGAAATAATAGCCGCAGGTATGGGCCATTTCGACCGTATTGGCCTGCACGGCGTCGATAGCCTGCGGGCCGGGCACGATTTCACCCGCCTGGAACACCTGAATCTGGAACTTGCCGTCCGTCATTTTGGAAACGGCATCGGCCATATAGACCGCGCCGCCATAGATGGTGTCCAGATTGTTCGGAAAGCCCGAGGTCAGGCGCCAGCGCAGCGTCGGCAACTCGGCAGCGATGGCAGGCGTGGCAAGGGCAGCGCCGCTGGTTGCAGCGGCAGCACCGATGGCAGCGCCTTTGGTCAGGAAGCTGCGGCGGCTCAAGGTTTCTTTCATGTCTCTCCTCCTCAATATATGTTGTTTTTCATTAAGCTTGCGCAATGTTTGATGTCCCCACTCATTGCGCAGGCTTTTCCTTTTGATCAGCACCCTGCCCGAAGCTTGGCGCAGGAGAACCGAAGGATGGGGCGGGCAGTGGCTCGACGGCAGGCGAAGGCGCGCCGAATGGGGCCGGAGCATTGCCAAACGGATTGCCGCCGCCCGCATCGGGCATCGGCACATTGATCTGGATCGAAGCCGGATCGACCTGCGGATGATTGCCCTTGTAATGTGTGACAAGGCCCGGGAATGCGATGATGACGCCAACCGCCACTACCTGAATCAGCAGGAACGGGATCGAGCCCATATAGATTTGTCCCGATGTGACCGGCGGGATGGTCGCGCCTGTTACCTTGTCCTTATAGGGGCGCGAGGGTGCCACGGACCGCAGATAGAAGAGCGAGAAGCCGAAGGGCGGATGCATGAACGAGGTCTGCATGTTCATGGCCAGCATCACGCCAAACCAGATGAGATCGATGCCGAGGCTGTCGGCAACCGGCGCCAGCAGCGGAATGATGATGAAGGCCAGCTCGAAATAATCGAGGAAGAAGGCCAGAAAGAACACCAGAATATTGGCGACGATCAGGAAGCCCACTTCACCGCCGGGAACCGATGTCATCAGGTGCTCGACCCACACATGGCCGTTGACGCCATAGAAGGTGAGCGAGAAGACGCGCGCACCAAGCAGGATGAAGATCACGAAGGATGAGAGCTTCGTGGTCGCATAAAGCGCCGAGGTCAGCATTTTCAGGTTGAGGCGACCGTTGATGATGGCAAGCAGCAGCGCGCCGACCGCGCCCATCGCACCGCCTTCCGTCGGCGTGGCAACACCAATGAAAATCGTGCCGAGCACAAGAAAGATCAGAACCAGCGGCGGCACCAGCGAAAGCACCACGCGCCGGGCAAGCTTCCAGCCTTTCAGGGTGCGTGCCTGCAACGGCAGGGCCGGAACCGAATTCGGCCGCAGGATCGACATGACGACGATGAAACCGACATAGACCCCGACAAGAAGCAGGCCCGGAACGAGCGCGCCCTTGTACATATCGCCCACGGAGCGGCCAAGCTGGTCGGCCAGAACGATGAGCACGAGGCTTGGCGGAATGATCTGCGCCAGTGTGCCGGCGGCGGCAATCGTGCCGCTTGCAACCTTGCGGTCATAGCCATAGCGCAACATGATCGGCAGCGAGATCAGCCCCATGGATATCACTGAGGCCGCGACAACGCCTGTCGTTGCCGCCAGAAGCGCGCCGACGATGATGACCGCATAGGCAAGGCCGCCGCGAACGGGGCCGAACAATTGCCCGATCGTATCAAGCAGATCTTCCGCCATGCCGCTTCGCTCAAGGATGAGCCCCATGAAGGTAAAGAAGGGAATGGCGAGCAATGTCTCGTTCGACATCTGGCCGAAAATTCGGTCGGGGATCGCGCCAAACAGATTGACGGGCAGAAGACCCAATTCAATACCGATGAAACCGAAGCAAAGCCCACGAAAGCAAGCGCGAAAGCCACGGGATAGCCGAGCAGCAGCACGACCACCAGCGACAGGAACATCAGGGGTGCGAGATTTTCCGCAAAAAAAGCAACCATATCCATTCCCCTCAGAGCGCCTGGGCTTCCGCATCTTCAATGGCAACCGTATCCGGTATGCGCCCTTGAAGAATGGCAATGCGCTTGATGAGTTCGGATATGCCCTGCAATGCGAGGAGGCTGAAGCCGATGGGAATCAGCAGCCAGACCGGCCAGAGCACCAGGCCGCCCGTATTGTTGGAGGTTTCGCCGCTGGCGATCTTGGCTTCGACGATCGGCCAGGACAGATAGATCGTGATGATGCAGAAGGGCAGCAGGAAGAAGATGGTGCCGAAAATTTCGACCAGAAGCTGGGTGCGCCGCGAATAGCGGCTATAGAGCAGGTCCACCTTCACATGCTCGCTGTGCAGCAATGTATAGCCAGCCGCAATCAGGAAGACCGCCGAGAAAAGATACCACTGCGCTTCCAGCCAGACATTGGAACTGACGTTGAACAATTTGCGCGTGACCGCATTAATGGCGCTGATAAGCACCGCCACCAGCACCAGCCACGAAACAGATTTTCCGATAAAATTATTGGCCGCATCAATAGCACGCGACAACGCCAGCAAGACTGACATCCCACCTCCCCTTTGTTCCCGCCTCCTCAAGCGGTTTCGCGCGGGATAATATTGCCACAGAATTTCTGCCGCAAGCCGACGATAGTGCAAAGGGAAAAATACATACCCATTTGTGGGTAACTGATTTTCAGGAGCACCTAGAGCATTTTCGAGCCAAAAGTGTGAAACGCCTACGCGGGGAAATCAGTCCACTGGACTGATTTCCGATCCCGCTTCGATGCGTTAAATAATGCGATAAAACAAAGAGATAGAGCGGTTCCAGCGATTTCGTTTTAAGCGGAACCGCCCTAAAGTGAAGACAGGCACAGCCGGTTCTCGATGGCGTAACGTGTGAGGCCGGCCGTGCTGGCGATACCGAGTTTCTTCTTGATATTCTTGCGGTGCGTTTCGACAGTTGCCTCGGAAATACCGAGCCGGGCCGCGATCTCGCGATTGCTGCCGCCTTCCGCCACCAGAACCAGCACATCATTTTCACGCGCCGACAGGCCTTCGGATCTCTTCTCGCCGCTTTCGAGCAGTGCTTCCGAAACGCCCGATGAAAAATAGGTGCCGCCGGAGGCGACAGCATGGATGGCTGTCACGATCTCGTTGGTCGAGACATCTTTCAAGATATAGCCCGAGGCCCCGCGCATGATGGAGGTGGAGATATATTCGCGGCTGTCATGCATGGAGAGCATGAGAATACGGACATTGGGCAACTGCCGCTTGAAAAGCTCGATGGCGTCAATGCCGTTCAGAAGCGGCATGTTGATATCCATCAGCACCACGTCGGGATTAACGGCCAGCGCCATTTCAAGTGCAACGCGCGCATTGGAGGCCGCACCGGCAATATCAATATCGTCATAGGTTTCAAGCACGGCGCGCAGGCCGTCCAGCACCAGCGGATGATTGTCCACCAACAATACGCGAATCTTGCATTCATTCGTCATGCGACTTCCGGTTCCAGCCTTCTTTCCGTTGCCGATTTCGGCAGACGTGCGGTCAGTTGCGTACCATCTGCACTCGTTTCAACCAAGAGCACACCGCCAAAATGCGCCATCCGTTCCTGCATGTTGCGCAGGCCAAGGCCGGAAAGCGGATCTTTCAGGCCCCGGACAGCAAAACCATTGCCATTATCGGCAATGGTCATCGTCACCTTGCCATGCGCACCTTTCAGCCGGATATCCACCCGTGTCGCGCCGGAATGGCGCTCGACATTGGTGAGCGCCTCCTGCACCACGCGATAAAGTGCGGTGCTCGGCTCCGGCTTGATGGTTTCCTGCAAACTATCCGCCTTGAAGCGGGTTTCAATACCGGTGCGCTCGCAAAGCGCCTTGAGCGCGACGGTGAGGCCAAGATCGTCCAGAATGCGCGGGCGCAGATCATGCGACAGACGCCGCACTTCCTTGATGGCCCCGTTCAGCGCATCGGAGGCCTTTTCGATGGCCTGCGGCGCACCACCACTGCCGGTGCGCACCTGCCGGCTTGCCAGATCAATGGCATAACGCACACCGACCAGATTCTGCGAAATACCGTCATGGAGTTCGCGCGCAAGCCGCGCACGCTCCTCCTCCTGCGTATCGATGATGCGCTGCGCAAGCTCCTTCAGCTTGGTATCGGCCATGCGCCGCTCACGCAGGTTGAGCAGCATGCAGGTCGCGAAAACCAGCATGACCGCGGGTACGGCGATGAGGCTGACAATCAGGAAAGTGGTGCGGATATTGGCGCGGAAATCCGCATTCGCTGCGGCTGTCTGGGCATAGACGTCATCGAGATAAACGCCCGTCCCCAGCATCCACTTCCATTTGTCGAGGCCGACCGCAAAGGAAAGCTTGTCCGCCATTTCGTGGCTGGACGGCTTTTCCCATTTATATCGGTGCAGCCCTCCGCCCTCCTTCGCCTTGGCAATCAGATTGGCGATCACGCGGTCGCCATCGGGATCGGTGAGATTGAGCCAGTTATGGCCGGGGCGGAACAACTGGCGCGGATGCACGACATTGTTGCCGTTGTAATCATAAACGAAGAAATAGCCGTCACGGCCATAATCGAGCGAGGTGAGAATAGCCCGCACCTTCTCCATCGCGTCCTCATCGTTCGGCCCGGCCTCCTCATAAACCTTCTGGATCGCCGAAAGCGCCAGATTGGTGAGGTTCAAAAGCTCCGTCTCCTTCGCCTTGAGCATATTCTTCTCAAAGGTCGCAATACTGCTCTGGACAAGATTGGCCGACTGCCAGGTGATGAAGGCCGTGATCGTGAGAATGGCCACGATCAGGGGGATAATCGCCAGTGCAACGATCTGATAGCGCAGCGTCACCTTCAACCTCCGGCTTTTTCGGCTTTTGCCGGGCGACCTTAGGGATTAAATCCCTTCGCGAAAAGTGCAAAAGAAGAGGGCGCGAGCAGAACACAGTTGCCGATTTACAATATCCATATTTGGTATATCTAAAATAAAGCGCATACCGGTTGAAGGATGAGTTATTTTATGCTCACTTATTAGTATCCAAGATCAGTTCTGGCGAATCCTTGGCTTGGAAAGCAATCAATTTAGAGAGAATCTATATATGAAAAATTATCGTGCAATCGGTCTTGCATTCACGTTCACTGCCCTTTCCAGTCTTTCGGCCTTTGCAGCCTCCCTGCCCGGCGGAGCAAGCACCTTGCAGGAAACCTATCAGGACTGGACCGTGTCTTGCCAGTCGCAGAAGGATACAACAGCCTGCGTGATGCGTCAGGAGCAAAGCAGCGCCCAGGCCGGCCAGCGCGTTCTGACTGCCGAGCTGCGCAACGTCGCCGGCGGCAAAGTTGACGGTGTGTTGCTGATGCCGTTCGGTCTTGATCTTGCCAAGGGCGCCTCGCTCAAGATTGATGACACCGCTGGGCCAAACCTCACCTTCTCCACCTGCCTGCCGCAGGGCTGCCTCGCGCCAGTGAGCTTCGATGCCAAGCAGGTTGCTGCGCTGAAATCCGGCACCAACATCAATGTCACCACGACGGCGCTCAGCCCGAGCCAGCCGGTTGCCTTCAAGATTTCCCTGAAAGGCTTCGGTGCCGCGCTCGACCGCATTCAGGCATTGACCAAGTAAAGACTACCCGAGCGCCGGTCTGATTAAACCAGATCGGCGCTCTTTTTACGCCGCGGCAACGGCCGAGACATGTGCCAGATGCCGGCGCCAGCGTATCGTCATCAGCACGGCCACCATGCCAAGCCCCGCCGCAAGGCCAAGCCAGATGCCGACGCCCCCCATTCCGAACTGGAAGGCCAGAACCGCGCCGAGCGGCAAGCCGACACCCCAATAGCCGAAAAGGGCAAGCAACATCGGAATGCGCGTATCGCGCAAGCCGCGCAACATGCCCGCCGCCACAGCCTGTGCGCCGTCCACGATCTGGAACAGGGCTGCAAGCGCAAGGAATGTCACGGCAAGTTCCATGACCGGCAGATTTTGCGGATCGTTGAGGTTCAGGAAGATGCCGATGAAGACCCGTGGCATGAGAACCATCAGGATGCCCATCAACGCCATGAAGCCGACGCCGAGCGCATAGGCGCTCCAGCCCGCATAAGCAATGGCTTTCGGATCACCCCTGCCATAGGCCCGCCCTACACGCACCGTGGCCACCTGCCCGAAGCCGAGTGGAACCATGAAACTGAGCGATGCAATCTGGATCGCCACCGCATGGGCGGCCATGGCGGTCGGCCCGATGCGGCCCATCATCACCACGGCGGCATAGAAGATCGAGGTTTCAAACACGAAGGTCAGCGCCATGGGCAGGCCGATGCGCCAAAGCTCGATCAGGCGCGGCCAGTCGGGGCGCCAGAAGCGACCGAACAGGTGATAACGGCGGAAGCGGGGATGACGCAGCGTGATGAAGGCAAGGCCGAGGAACATCATCGTGCTGGATGCCGTTGTCGCCATGCCCGCACCATGCAGCCCCATCGGCGCAAAGCCGAAATGGCCGAAGATCAGCGTCCAGCCCGCAAGTGCATTGAAGCCAATGGCAAGCGCCGCCACGAGCAGCGTCCACATGGGCTTTTCCATTGCCGCGAAGAAAGACCGCAGGACGATATAGAAGAGATAGGGCAGCAGCGCCCATTGCAGCGTGTGCATGAAGTCGGTCGAGCGCGCGGCAATATCCGGGCGCTGGCCGAGGAAGAGGAAAATCTCCTCACAGTGCCACAGCACCACCCAGAGAGGGATCACGATCATGATCGCCGACCAGAAGCCCTGCCGCACCGTGCGGCGCACATCGCGCACGGAATGGCGGTTCTTGCCGAGCGCGATGGCGATCATCGGCATGACGGCCGAGACAAGGCCCATCGAAAAGATCATCAGCGTGTGATAGAAACTCGTCGCAAGCAGGGCGGAAGCCAGTGTGTCCGCCCCCAGACGCCCGATGAAGATCACATCGGTGGCGGTGAGGGCCGCCTGCGAGAGATTGGTGAAGATCAGCGGCCAGCCGAGCTTCAGCGCAACCACCATCTCCCTGCCCCAGCGGTTCGCCTTCGATATCGTTGGCTCGCGAAAGCCCGCGTCAAATGTTCCGTCCATATTTCGCTCCCCGCAGCATCCGGAGACGTCAATCTGCCGGATGCTCCATGTAATGAGGCCACGCCACGAACCATCAGAAACCATGTCAATCTGGGAAGAGGCGTGAAAATACGATCATCGACCGTGCCATGCCGGCTAAGGGCGTCCATCGCTCATAAAGCGACCACACCCCAATTTTTCGGGTTTTTCAATTTCTGTTGGGAACGTTGTGTCTGTTCCAGAAACTGATCCGGAGCCAAGCGGGCTGCGCATCGATTTGCACAAAATAATAGCTCCCATGGATATCAGACTTGCCCGAAGAAGCAACACATCATGAAATAGATTTTTCATCTTCTGATTGGGGGAGAAACGGGTTTCTCATTCTGGCGCGAAAGCGCAAATTTCCGTCCCATAATTGATTGACGCCTGCGCCCTGACCGATAGGACTATTTGCACGAATTGCAGGAGGCATCATGCGCAGCACCAAGGTCATTCATATTGTCGGCTGTCATGCGGAGGGAGAAGTTGGCGATGTCATCGTCGGCGGTGTCGCCCCGCCACCCGGTGAAACCGTATGGGAACAGTCGCGCTTCATCGCCAATGACGAAACCTTGCGCAATTTTGTGCTGAACAAACCGCGCGGCGGTGTATTCCGTCATGTCAATCTGCTGGTGCCGCCGAAAGATCCGCGCGCGCAGATGGGCTTCATCATCATGGAACCCGCCGATACGCCGCCCATGTCGGGCTCGAATTCCATCTGTGTTTCGACCGTCTTGCTCGACAGCGGCATCATTGCGATGCAGGAGCCAGTGACGCACATGGTGCTGGAAGCGCCGGGCGGGATCATCGAGGTGGAAGCCGAATGCCGCAATGGCAAGGCCGAACGCATCAGCGTGCGCAATGTGCCCTCCTTCGCGGACCGGCTGGATGCGCCGCTTGACGTCACGGGACTTGGCACGATCATGGTCGATACTGCCTATGGCGGCGACAGTTTCGTCATTGTTGACGCGGCTCAGATCGGCATGAAAATCGAGCCGGGTCAGGCGCGTGAACTTGCCGAAATCGGGGTGAAAATCACCAAAGCCGCCAATGAACAGCTTGGTTTTCGCCACCCGGAGAGGGACTGGCGCCATATTTCCTTTTGCCAGATCACCGAGCCGGTGACGCGCGAAGGTGATGTGCTGACGGGCGTGAACACCGTCGCCATCCGCCCGGCCAAGTTCGACCGCTCGCCAACCGGCACCGGCTGCTCGGCACGCATGGCCGTGCTGCACGCCAAGGGGCAGATGAAGGCTGGCGAACGCTTTATCGGCAAGTCCGTGCTGGGCACGGAGTTTCATTGCCGGCTGGACAAGGTGCTGGAATTGGGCGGCAAACCCGCCATCAGCCCGATCATTTCCGGTCGCGCCTGGGTGACGGGAACCTCGCAGCTCATGCTTGATCCGAGCGACCCGTTTCCGCATGGATACCGTCTCTCGGACACCTGGCCCCGGGACGAATGATATTTAGGCGCTGGCAGCCTGCAAATGGCGCTTCTAACCCTGAGCACCACACGCCTCACCCTGAGGTGCAAAGCGAAACGCAGGCTCGAAGGCGAGGTCCAGATGGAACTGGAAACGCATCGCTGGTCTACCGCGCCGTCATTTCTACGTCCCCCCGATCCTTCAAGACGGCCCTGCGGGCCTCCTCAGGATGAGGATCGAGAAAACAAAAAACCCCGCCGAAGCGGGGTCTTTCGATAGCGTAAAGCGATAGGCTCACGCGAAGTCCAGCGCGCGGTCGCCATTCTCATCCTTGATGCGGGATGGCAGGCCGATCTGGTTGAGGATGTGCAGGAATGACTTCGGGTTCAGCTCTTCCACATTGACCATCTTTTTCACGTCCCATTCGCCCGAAGCAATCAGGATTGCTGCCGCAACCGGCGGAACACCGGCGGTGTAGGAAATACCCTGCGAACCCACTTCGTTATAAGCGTCCTTATGGTCGGCAACGTTATAGATGAAGACTTCCTTTTCCTTGCCGTCCTTCGTACCCTTTACGAAATCGCCGATGCAGGTCTTGCCCGTATAGTCAGGCGCAAGCGATGCCGGGTCGGGCAGCACAGCCTTGACGACTTTAAGCGGAACCACTTCCAGACCTTCGGCCGTCTTGACCGGCTGTTCGGACAGAAGGCCCAGATTCTTCAGCACCGTAAAGACGTTGATATAGTGATCGCCAAAGCCCATCCAGAAGCGGACATCCGCATTCGGATAGTTTTTCGACAGCGAGTGCACTTCATCATGGCCCGTCATATAGGCCTTGCTCGGGCCGACGACAGGCAGGTCGAACGTCTGGCCGACCTCGAACATCTTGTTCGACTGCCACTGGCCGTTCTGCCAGGAATAGACCGTGCCGGTGAACTCACGGAAATTGATTTCCGGGTCGAAATTGGTCGAGAACCAGCGGCCATGCGAACCGGCATTGATGTCCACGATATCGATGGATTTGACTTCATCGAGATAATCGTCGGCAGCCAGACGTGCATAGGCATTGACCACACCCGGATCGAAGCCGATGCCAAGAATGGCGGTGATGCCCTTCTCCTCGCATTCCTTCAGGTGCTTCCATTCGTAATTGCCATACCATGGCGGCGTCTCGCAGATCTTCTTGGGATCTTCGTGAATGGCGGTATCCATATAGGCTACGCCCGTATCGATACAGGCGCGAAGAACCGACATATTGAGGAAGGCCGAGCCGACATTGATGACGATCTGCACGCCCGTCTTGCGGATAAGAGCCTTCGTGGCCTCCACATCCATGGCGTCCAGCGCATGCGCTTCAAGCTTCACCTCGGTCTTGAGGCTTTTCTTCTCGCGCACGCTATCGATAATCCTGCGGCATTTCTCAACTGTGCGGGACGCAATGTGGATATCCCCCAATACGTCAGAGTTCTGGGCACATTTATGCGCCACAACCTGTGCTACGCCCCCGGCGCCGATAATGAGAACGTTCTTCTTCATTTTCTGTCGATGCTTCCTCTTCCAGCGGTTTCCCGCGTCTTTTTAGTTAACTGATGCATTATCCTACGCAAAACCGCTTCGCACTTTTGCTGGAAATGCTTGTGTTTCCCGTCCCCCGGCGCTCTCAGCCGCGGAACCTGTTCAAGTTTTGCACCGCTGGGTCATACCGCGACGCAGGGTTCAGGAGAGCGAACCCTCAAAATCCGCGTAATCAAATTCGCGGACAAGCTTCACCGTGCCATCCAGTTCACGCACGGCAATGGCTGGCATTTTCACGCCATTGAACCAGTTTTTCTTGACCATAGTATAACCGGCCGCATCTTCAAATGAGAGGCGGTCGCCGATAGCGAGCGGTTTATCAAACGTGAACTCGCCGAAAATATCACCGGCGAGACAGGATTTGCCGCAGACCATATAGCTATGCCCGCCATTGTTCGGCGCCATTTTCGCCTTTTCACGATAGATCAGCAGATCAAGCATATGCGCCTCTATGGAACTGTCCACAATGGCAAGATTTTTGCCGTTGAAGAGCGTGTCGAGAACCGTCACTTCCAGTGTCGTGGTCCGGGTGATCGAGGCTTCGCCCGGTTCCAGATAGACCTGCACGCCAAACTTTTCCGAGAAAGATTTCAGGCGCGCGCAGAACGCATCGACCGGATAATCTTCGCCGGTAAAGTGAATGCCGCCGCCAAGACTGACCCATTCAACACGGTGGAGAAGCGAGCCGAATTTTTCTTCAATATCGCTCAGCATACGGTCGAACAGGCTGAAATCGGAATTTTCGCAATTATTATGGATCATGAAGCCGGTGATGCGGTCCATGACGTTTTCAACCTTCGCCACATCCCATTCGCCAAGACGGCTGAAAGGGCGCGCCGGATCGGCAAGATCGAAGCTCGATGACGACACACCGGGGTTGAGCCGCAAGCCGCGCTTGATGCCCGACGCCTTGTCAGCAAAACGCTCCAATTGCCCGATGGAATTGAAGATGATCTTGTCTGCGTGCGAAATAACCTCATCGATCTCGTGATCGGCATAGGCCACACTATAGGCATGGGTTTCGCCGCCGAATTTCTCATGGCCAAGACGCACTTCGTTGAGCGAGGACGACGTGGTGCCGTCCATATATTCGCTCATCAGATCAAAAACCGACCATGTGGCAAAGCACTTCAGTGCAAGCAGCGCCTTCGCGCCGGATTTCTCGCGCACATAGGCGATCTTTTCCATGTTGCGCTTCAGTTTGGTCTTGTCGATCAGATAGTAGGGCGTCTGGATCATGGGCGCTTCCGGGTCGTCATATGGGAAAAACTACTGGCTCAGCAAAGCTGGCTCGCGTGTCTGGAAAGAGCGTCGGACGCCTTTCCTGAATTTATGCGTAGGCTTATAAGAAGCTTGTGACAAAAACACAAATCCGCCACGGCATTATCGGGAAAATTTCCAGGAAGCTGTCGCGGACTTCCCTCGCCTTCAGCGGTTGCGCCACATATATCGATTTTCAGCGGAATTTGAAAACCTTGCCTGCTTTCCCCCCCCCCCCCCCCCGTTTGCGTGAAACGGAAAGCCAAGAACCGCCCTTGCGTCGTGCGAATGGCACCAGCATGACCCATGCTGCGGGAGAACGTACCCCTGAAAGGCCGCTCTTTGGAACGCCATTTCTTGAAATGATGGCTACTTCCAATTTAAAGCGAGCAATCAGGAGTTTAAAAGGAGCCTCACCTTGCCGCTACATCCTATTGCAATCCATGCGCCCACGACAGGCAAAGGCAAGCCGCCGTTAGGGCTTGATGTCGGCGAGCATTGCTATTATCTCGATTTTCGTAATTACCGGCCTGACCATCGGAAGAGCTTTCCTCGACAGGCCGACCGATTACGAATTCGCGGAAGCCATCCTGAAGGCAGCATAAAGCCCGCAATTGATTGCAATCAAAGCGGCTTGCCTCGGCAGGATGCAAAGCTCCACGGAGTTACACGACTGCTAGACGGGCCGCGGTACCAACTGACTGACGAAGACCAACCCGACCCCATTCCATAAGCGCCGTCCTCCCAAGCGGTGCTGGAGAGAGACAGAGACAGTTCCGAAGATGAGCAGCAACTTTAATCAGGAAACCGTCACCGATATCCATCACTGGACCGATACGCTGTTTTCATTCCGCACCACCCGTGATCCCGGTTTCCGCTTTCAGAGCGGCCAGTTCATCATGATGGGGCTGGAAGTGAACGGAAAGCCGCTGACCCGCGCCTATTCAATCGCATCGAGCCTTTATGAAGACGGCCTGGAATTCTTCTCGATCAAGGTGCCGAACGGCCCGCTGACCTCAAAACTCCAGCATCTGAAAAAGGGCGATCAGATCATTGTTTCCAAGAAGCCGGTCGGCACGCTGCTTTATGACAATCTGAAGCCCGGCAAGCACCTCTGGCTGCTCTCGACCGGCACCGGCCTTGCTCCGTTCCTGTCGATCATCCGGGATCTGGAAGTCTATGAGCGTTTTGAAAAGGTCATTCTCGTGCATGGCGTGCGCCAGGTGGCCGAGCTTGCCTACACCGATTTCATCTCCAACGAACTGCCGCAGGACGAATTCCTGGGCGAGATGGTGAAAAACCAGCTCATCTATTATCCGACCGTGACGCGCGAGCCCTACAAAAACCGTGGGCGACTGACCGACCTCATCCGTTCGGGCCAGCTTTTCAAGGATGTCGGGCTGCCGGAATTCAACCATGAGGACGACCGCATGATGCTGTGCGGCAGCCCTGAAATGCTGGCGGAAACCAAGCAGATTCTCGAAGAACGCGGCTTTACCGAAGGAAGCCAGAGCGAACCCGGCGAATTCGTTATCGAAAAGGCTTTCGTGGAAAAATAGAGCCTTTCGATCCGATTCATTATTCGTCAGCTCGAAATCCAGTCCGATATCGAGATTGGGCGCGCTATGCGTGGTCCAGCCAGCCGAAATGAGATCAACCCCGCACGGTCATGATGCGGGGTTCGTCCTCAATCACGGCAATCAGCACGGCAATCAGATCGGTATGGGCAATATCATCGGCCACAATTTTCGGTGCTCACGCTCCGGGCTTGGCCCCGAAAACATGTTCCGGGCCGGGAAATCTGCGCGCGCGCACCTCTTCGGCATAGGCTTCGGCCGCTTGCGACACCTGCGGCGCCAGATGCGCAAAACGCTTGACGAAACGCGGCGTGAAATCCTGGAACAGGCCCAGCATGTCATCCGAAACCAGAACCTGCCCGTCGCAGGCGGATGAAGCGCCGATACCGACGGTCGGAATATCGATCAAGGCCGTTATTTCGCGCGCAAGCGGCTCGACCGTGCCTTCGATGACCACCGCGAAAGCACCCGCTTGGGCAATGGCTTGCGCGTCGCGGCGTATCTTGCCGGCTTCATCGTCGCCGCGCCCCAGCGAACGAAACCCGCCGACCGTATTCACCTGCTGCGGCATCAGCCCGACATGGCCGAAGACCGGAATGCCGCGCCGGACGAGAAAGGCCACCGTTTCGGCCATTTCCTCGCCGCCTTCCAGCTTCACGCCGTCACAGCCCGTTTCCTGCATCACACGGGCGGCATTGCGGAAGGCCTGCTCCTTCGATTCCTGATAGGAGCCGAAAGGCATATCCACGATCACGCAGGCATGGCTTGTACCGCGCATGACCGCCTGCCCATGCATGATCATCATGTCGAGCGTGACGGCAAGGGTGGACTCCATGCCGTAAAGTACCATGCCAAGCGAATCCCCCACCAGAAGCAGGTCGCAATGCGGGTCGAGCAGACGCGCAACCGGCGTCGTATAAGCGGTGAGGCTGACGATGGGACACTCGCCCTTCATCGCCTGAATAACCTTCGGCGTCAGCCGTTTGCGGGTTACGGGTGCACTCATGTCAGGCTGCCCTTTCCTGTGTGATCTGTGGCGCCGCATGTCCGATCACACGATTATCCAGAAGCCGCGTCGCCCCCACACGCACGAAAAGCGCAACGAGGATCGGCCTTCCCTGCAGGGCGGGCAGCCGCTCCAGCGTTTCGGGATCGCGGATCGCAATCACTTCGGGCACGGCCAGCGGTTGCCTGCCGATGAATGTGCGAATGGCTGCTTCCAGCGCATCCGGGTCATCCATGCCTGAACGGTAGAGCCGGTCAGCCTCATCAAGCGCCTGCGGGACGATGATGGCGGCGCGGCGCTGTTCGGGCGTCAGGTAGACATTGCGCGACGAACAGGCGAGCCCGTCATCCTCGCGCACGGTTTCAACACCGACGATGCGCACCGGAATGGCCATGTCGTCCACCATACGGCGGATGATGACGAGCTGCTGGAAGTCCTTCTCGCCGAAATAGGCTGCATCCGGCCCGACGATGTTGAATAGCTTGCTCACCACCGTTGCAACACCGGCAAAATGGCCGGGGCGCGCCTCACCTTCCATCTGGTTGCCAAGCGGGGGCACGTCCACCACTGTCTGCATGGGACGAGGATACATATCGCTCACCGTAGGCGCAAAAAGATAATCCACCTGCGCGTCATGCAAAAGGCCGGCGTCGCGCTCCAGATCACGGGGATATCTGCCGAGGTCTTCATTCGCGCCAAATTGCAGTGGGTTGACGAAGATCGACACCAGCGTCACATCGTTTTCCACGCGCGCGCGGCGCACAAGCTCCAGATGGCCCTTATGGAGATAACCCATAGTCGGCACGAAGCCGATCTTTTTGCCCTGCTGCCTGGCAGGCGCAAGCGCCTGGCGCAATTCCTCGATGGTGTGGATGATCTGCATGGGGTCCTCCTGCCAGCCGAATGACTGGCCGCAAGTCCTAAAGCATTTCCAGCAAAAGTGCGAAGCAGTTTTGGCTCGAAAATGCTCTAAGGCATGATCACCGCGCCGACCGTATTGCCGACAGCACGGCCGAAACGATCGATCTGCTCATCATAGGTACGCCGCGTTCTCGGATCGAAAACCGCAATCGGAGCCGTCACCACCAGCGAAGCCGCACTGCCCACGCCCTGCGCAGTGCCGAGCGCCACAGCCCCCAGCCGATCGCCAATGCCGATTTCGGAATCGGTGATGGTTTGCCCCGCCACAAGACGCCTGCCGATGAGTTGCACCACTTCCGGGCTTGAGGCGAACTTGCTATGGTTCAGCCTGTCACCCGCCTTGAGCTGTGTAAGATCAATGACCACGATGCCAGCCTTTTCCAGCTTGGAGCGATAGGGTTCGACGGACGGGTCGATCTGGCCAAGACGGTCGATATTGCCGGAAATGCGCCGCGACAACGCAAGCGCCTTGTCGTCACGCGAGGTGAAGAGCGTGAAGCGCGGATGATGGCTGCCCATGGCCTGAAACTGTTTGCCGAACACATCTACATCGATATCGGGCGAAGCCAGAATGACATCGGTGATCTTGGCATTAACGCGCCTGTCACGGATCGCCATCTGGCGCAGCGCCTCCATCGCCAGCCAGGCTCCCATGGAATGGGCCATGATGGTGACGTCGCGCACCTGCGGATCGTTGGCGACCACGCGCAGCACATGTTCCAGCGCATCGCGGGAATAATTCGTGCTTTCCTTGTCGTAATTATAATCGAAAACACTGGCGCGCGAGGGCCATGTGAAGATGATCGGCGCAACATCGGCCCCGGAATCATGCACGATCTGCGCGAAGCGATAGACCGAATCCTCGAATGTATTGTTGAAGCCGCGGATAAAGATCATCACGCGCTTCGTCCGGGGCAGATGCGTGTTGATCCAGTGCTGCGCGGCAGCATCACCGTGAAGCGGCTCGACGGCGACCGTGGCGAAATCCTTTAACGGATTAGGCGGCAGGCGCTTCGGCCATTGCACTTCGCCCACCTTGCGGTTCCTGTCGGGCGGAATGGAAACGATGATGTCCGTGAGCGAGATTTTTTTACCTCGTTCGCCAGAGAAAAGCGTTCCCGGATTGCCCGAAGGCGCACGGGTGGTGGCAACAAGAAGATTGACTTCGGAAGCCTGCGGCACGGTTTCGCCGATAGGCACCAGCACACCTTCAGGACGGCTGGCACAACCCGCAAGCAGGGAAAAACAAACCAGCAATGCAGGGGCAAACCGAAGAACAATGCGCCGCAAATCCAAATTCCCTGTCCGCCGAACCGAAAAAGTTTTCTTACACCGGAAAATTCGCGGTTAATATATCCTTCACGGAACAATCCCTGCCAACCCCACTTTTATCCACGATAAGCAGAGTATCTGGCTGTTGAGGCTTATGGGTTACACATGGACCAAGCCCGCCCGAAGCCGATATGGCCAGCGCAGAGCGGGAAAAATCAAAATCAGTGCCGGAAAAAGAAAAAGGCCGCGCGGGAGGAGGATGCGCGACCTGATCTTGAATACGGCTTGGGAGGAGGAGTGCCGTATTCCTTATCGAGTTCTGGGAGGAGGCGAACTCGATGTATGTATACCTATCCGACGCCCTGTTAGCCAACAACGACCAATAATGCATAACAGTTATGCAAATAGGCCATCGCTCGAAAAAAGCATAAAAAGACGCCAAAATGCGAGTTTCGGAATCGCCAAACTCGTGGATTTTTTAAATTCGCCGTTTGAAACGGGATTTATATCGGGCGGGCATCAAACTTCAAATTCAACCCACCGGACTACAATGACAACAAGGTTTCAGAGGAAGTGGGCAATCAGCGGTGCGGCAAGCACGTTGACAAGGCCGACCAGCACCATGACGAGCCCCGCGATGGAGCCTTCCTCACTGCCGATCTGGTGCGCTCTGGCAACGCCTGCGCCATGCGCGCCCATACCGAAAAGCGCACCGCGCGCCAGTGCCGAGCGAACAGGAAGCCAGTGCAGCATGATCTCACCCAGCGCCGCGCCAAATATGCCGGTCAGCACCACGAAAATGGCCGTGAGGTCGGGCCTTCCGCCAATATCGCCGGAAACAGTCATGGCGAAAGGCGTGCTCATCGAGCGCGGCATCAGGCTGAGGCTGATGGCCTCGTTGAGCCCCAGAAGATGCGCCAGCCCCCAGGCCGAAGCCATGGCCGCCGAACTGCCGACGAGAACACCGGCAAGAAGCACCGGCCAATAACGGCGGATGGTGGCGCGCTGCTGATAGATGGGAATGGCGAAGGCAACCGTTGCCGGGCCAAGCAGCGCCACCAGCCAGTGCGTTGCGCTGAAATAGACGCGATAATTTTCGTCAAGGCCGATGACCAGAGCCATGAGAAGCAGCGGCGTTACTGCAAGCGGCGTCAGCCACCACAGGGGAAAACGGCGATAGACCCGCTTTGCCGCAAGATAGAGAAGGATCGTGGCCGCCGACCAGAACAGCGTCGCCACAAAGGGATTACCCAGGGGATCACCGGGCAGCATAACGCAGGCTCCAGCGGTAGCAGAGGTCCACCGTCAGCGCGGTAACGCTCATGACCGTGAGCGTGCCGAGCAGGATGACCGCCATGATCTTGAGTCCCAGCATTCCGATCAGCTCGCGATGTTCAAGGATCGCCAGAACCGCCGGGATAAAGAAGAGCAGCATTTCGGCCAGAAACCATTCCGCGCCGCGCTTCATGCTGAAAAGGCTGATGCGACCGCTAAGAAGCAGGGCCAGAACCAGCGCCATGCCCACAATGCCGCCCGGCAGCGGCAAACCGGCAAGCCGCACGACCGCCTCACCCGCCAGCCAGAAGCCGACCAGCGTTGCAATCTGCATCAAACGGCTGTTGTGCAGCGCATAGCGCAAGCGGATCTTCAGGTCATGGGCTTTGCGGGGGGCGTTCATGGCGGTCTTTCCTGTGCCGGTTCAGGCAGATAATGCCTTTGCTCATGCTGAATATAACCTCCGGCGCTCTATTCTATAAATGAATTGATTTCATTACGGCTATTCTGATATGGAATGACTTATGAATTTGAGAAGCTTTCAGGCCTTTGCGGAAGTGGTGCGACAAGGCGGTTTTTCCGCAGCAGCGCGCACCATCAATGCGACCCAATCCACCGTCAGCAAAGCGGTTAAGCAGCTTGAGGAAGAGCTGCAACTGGTTCTTCTCGACCGGGCCGTATCCCCGCCGCGCCTCACTGCGGCTGGCGAAATCGTCTATCGCCGCGCACGAGCAATGCTGACGGAAAAAGATGACATGCTGGCCGAACTGGGCGAATTGCGTGGTTTGAAGCGCGGCCTGTTGCGTCTGGGCCTGCCGCCGATCGGATCCAGTGTTCTGTTCGCGCCAGTTTTTGCCGCCTATACGAGCCTTTATCCCGATATCGACATCCAGCTTGTCGAACATGGCAGCAAGCGGCTGGAGGAGCTTCTTCTGGCGGGCGATGTGGAACTGGCGGCTTCGCTCCTGCCGGTGGAGGAGAGCTTCGCATGGCAGGATGTGCGCTGCGAACCGGTGGTGGCGCTGCTGCCCGCAAGCCACCCCGTCTCGGACGATGACGGCGTGACACTGCGCGAGATCGCCAACCTACCCTTCATTCTTTTTGAAAGCGGCTTTGCGCTCAATCACATTATTTTGAGCGCCTGCCAGCGGCATGGGTTTTCACCCAATGTCGCCGTACGATCCAGCCAGATCGATTTCATCGTGGAGCTTGTCGCAGCCGGCATAGGGATCGGTTTTCTGCCGCAGATGATCGCCAAACAGCGCCACCATCCGGGTGTGTGCATCCACCGGGTCAAGGATGCGGATGTGAACTGGCGCATGGCTTTCGTCTGGCGCAAGGGCGCGTTTCTCTCCCATGCCGCACGCGCCTGGCTTGCGCTGTGCGAAGGCACATTCACCCCTGCAAAAGCTTGAAAACCGGGCATAAATGCCTACCTTTTCTGGCAGGCTCCATGATTGGAGCCGCTTCAGCCAAAGGCTATCCATTTATGCGAGGAGGCTATGATGGAAGGTCAAGTCATATTCTATAAGAACGACAGGATCATTTACCGGCATCATATCGACGTGCAGGAAGACGATTATTCCAAGGGCGTCAATGACGCGCTGATCGCTTTCCAGCGCAATTATGCGGGCTTCGATCTGGCAAGCGACGATATCCATATCCGCTTCAAGAAACCCGGTGACGTCTGACACGCACGCGCCCTGATTAATATAGCCACTCTTTAAGTGGTACTTTGCAAAGCGCGCAACTCCAGCTAGATGTGGCCCCACCAGACTGCGCATGTTCGCTGAACATTTGCAGCCGTTCGGCAAGACAAGTGGGGTCAAAGCCGGTAAAATGAAAAAGACTCTCGTTATCGTCGGGAACGGTCCGCTGACGCGCGATTTGTCGTCGGAAATTGACAGTGCTGATTATGTGCTGCGCTTCAACGAACCACGCGAATCCATTGGCATGAGCGGCTCCAAAACCGATCTCCTGATGCTCGCCACATCCAGCAAGCAAATGCAGCAATGGCTGAAATATCCGACATTTCTCAATTCGGCGATCTTCCGCAACGCGCAGGAACTTCTTTTCGCCTTTCATCCTGCCATCATCAGGCAGTTTCATCACCGGCCCAATTTTTGTCCCGATGGCTGAAAGGGCGGCGAGCCGACTGGACGACCAAAGCCATTGAAGTGCTTGGCGCACAGGGCAAGGAAATCCGCATCATGCCGCCGCAGTTTTATTTAGGAGTCTGCGAGGAACTGGGCATTACGGCCGATAAAATGGCCGAGCTGTTTCCGAGCACAGGTTTTTTCGGTATCTGGTATATGCTGCGCAATTTCCCGCAGAGCCAATGGAACATTCGTATTTGCGGATTTAGCTGGCAGGGCTGGAAACACCATGACTAGAGCGCGGAACGACAGTGGATCGAGGAAAAAATCAAATCGGGCATGATTACCCCGCTGATCTGAGCCGGTAATTATACCCGCCCTTATGCCTCTCTCCGGTGGATTTCGGTCGTTTTGCATGCCATTTGTCGAAATGCCCAATTTCGTGCATATAACGCGCTTTCCTGAATCACAGCCATCGGTCCCGCGTCCATGAACGTCAAGGCATTCATCATTCACCTCAAACGCGCGACCGATCGTGCGCCGCAGGTGGAAAAACTCATCAAGGAATTGCCGGTCAAGGCCGAAGTCATCGAAGCCGTCGATAGCCGTGCGCTCAACAAAGACGAGATTGCGCGCATTTATAAACGCCGCCTGCACACTCCGCGCTATCCCTTTGCCCTCAGCCGCAACGAGATTGCCTGTTTCCTGTCGCACCGCAAGGCATGGCAGGCGATTATCGACCGGAAGCTTGATGCGGGCTTCATCGTGGAAGACGATATTGCACTGACGGAAAACTTCATGGGTGCATACCGGGCCGCGGTCGATCATCTGGAACCGGGTGGCTTCATCCGCTTTACATTCCGGGACGACCGCGAGCATGGCCGTGAGGTTTTCCGGGACGAAGCGGTGCGGATCATCATCCCGAACCCGATCGGCCTTGGCATGGTTGCGCAGTTTGTTTCCTATGATGCGGCCCAAAAACTGCTCGACATCACCCAGACGTTCGACCGGCCTGTCGATACGACGGTGCAGATGCGCTGGGTAACGGGCCTGCAACCCCTTTCGGTCATTCCGGGTGGCGTGAAGGAAATCTCGTCACAACTGGGCGGAACCACGATCCAGCACAAAAAGAACTTTTCAGACAAGCTTGCGCGCGAAATTTTACGCCCCATCTACCGGATGCGTGTGCGCGCCTATTCATCGAAATGAGTTTTATGATGCCTGTACCTATTCTTTTGTATCACCAGATCGCGCCATTACCGGCCAAAAACATTCCATTCCGCGGCTTGCTGGTTCATCCTGACCGCTTCCGCAGCCAGATGCGCTGGCTGAAGAGGCTCGGCTATCAAGGTCTCTCGCTGCGCGATGCCATGCCCTATATCAAGGGTGAAAAGACCGGAAAAGTGGCCGTCATCACCTTTGATGACGGTTATCTCAATGTGCTGGAGAATGCCGGACCTGTTCTTGCCGAATACGGTTTTACGGCCACCAATTATTTTGTGGCCAACCAGGTTGGCGGCAGCAATGTCTGGGATCAGCCCATCGGCGTGCCGAAGACGCCCTGCATGTCGGTGGCACAACTACGTGAATGGGCGGATCTCGGTCATGAGGTCGGCGCCCATACCCTCGATCATGTTGCCCTGAGCAAAGTGCCCGAAGACGAGGCGCGCCGCCAGATCGCCCAGTCGAAAACGGTGCTGGAAGATATGCTCGGTACGCAGGTGACAAATTTTTGTTACCCTTATGGCGACAATACCCCAATCCACCGCGAGATGGTGCGGGAAGCAGGCTATGAAACCGCAACAACGACGGTGCGGGCGCGGGCAAGGCCAACAGACGATCCGTTCGGCATTCCGCGCATCTATGTGCGCCGGCGCGACCTGTGGCCCAAATTCGTGGTCCGGCTTCGCGTGCGCTAGGATTTCCATAAATCCCGACAAACGAACTGCCAGTTGATTGATCTAGCTCAATGCTCCTTCAAGCAAACGTGGCAAATTGCCCGACCATGGGCTATGGACGCCAAAGGCCAATGGCGCTAATTAGGGCGAAGACAAGGAGCGCATTATGGACTATCGCCGTTTTTTTGAAGAAGCGATCGACCAGTTACATGCCGAGAAGCGTTATCGCGTTTTTGCTGATCTTGAGCGTATCGTTGGACGTTTCCCCCAAGCTATCTGGCGTAACAATGGCACAGCCCGTGAAATCACCGTATGGTGTTCCAACGATTATCTGGGAATGGGACATCACCCGGACGTCATAAAGGCTATGTGCGATACCGCAGGCAGTGCCGGTTCAGGTGCTGGCGGCACACGTAATATTTCCGGTAACAACCACCCGCTCGTCGAGCTGGAGAGCGAACTGGCCGACCTGCACGGCAAGGAAGCCGGCCTGGTCTTCACATCCGGTTTCGTTTCCAACGAAGCTTCGATCTCGACCATCGCGCGGCTTCTGCCGAACTGCCTCATCCTTTCCGATGAGCTGAACCATGCCTCGATGATCGAGGGTGTGCGCCGTTCGGGCGCAGAAAAGAAGATTTTCCGCCACAACGATGTCGAGCATCTGGAACAGCTTCTGAAGGCTGCGGACCGCTCCCGCGCCAAGCTGATTGTGTTTGAATCCGTCTATTCGATGGACGGCGATATTGCGCCTATCGAAAAGATTGCCGATCTTGCCGACAAATATAACGCCATGACCTATATCGACGAAGTCCATGCGGTCGGTATGTATGGTGCGCATGGCGGCGGCATCACCGAACGTGACGGCCTTGCCCATCGCATCGATATTATCGAAGGCACGCTTGCCAAGGCATTTGGCGCGCTCGGCGGCTATATCACCGGCTCACGCGCGATCATCGATGCGGTGCGTTCCTATGCGCCGGGCTTCATCTTCACGACCTCGCTGCCGCCTGCCGTGGCTGCGGCCGCAACCGCTGCAATCCGCCACCTGAAATCCTCGCAGGCTGAACGCGACGGCCAGCAGCGCCAGGCGCAACGCGCCAAGGACGTGCTTTCGGCTGCCGGACTGCCCGTCATGCCGTCGCAGACCCATATCGTGCCGATCCTCGTGGGCGATCCGGAACTGTGCAAGAAGGCAAGCGACCGCCTGCTCGAAGTGCACGGCATCTATATCCAGCCGATCAATTATCCAACCGTACCGCGCGGCACCGAGCGCCTGCGCATCACGCCGTCGCCGCTGCACGACGACAAGCTGATCGACGGCCTGAAGGACGCGCTTCTGGAAGTCTGGAACGAGCTTGGTATTCCCTTTGCCGAGCCTTCAGCACCGCAGGCAGCAAATTCGGACCGCATCATCCCGTTGATGGTTTCCAAGGCGGGCGGCTGATAGCTCATCGAATATGAAACTGAAAAAGGCCGGTTTTCCCGGCCTTTTTCAGTTTCAGAGCCTGCTGGAATTCCATCAGGCTTTTTGCTGCTTTGCCAGGATATCGCGGATTTCCGTAAGCAGAACCTCCTCAGACGGAGCTGCCGGTGCAGGCTTTGCTTCTTCCCTCTTCTTGAGGCGGTTCATGAGCTTGACCACAAGAAACAGCACCCAGGCGATAATCAGGAAGTTGATGAGCAGGGTGATGAAATTGCCATAGGCAATTGTCGCACCGGCTTCGCGGGCTGCGGCCAGAGTGGTTTTCGGGTCTCCGGCAAGCTGGATGAACATATTGGAGAAATCAATGCCGCCAGTGATAAGGCCGATAATCGGCATGATGATATCATTGACGATGGAGTTGACGAGGCCACCGAACGCCCCGCCGATGATGACACCGATGGCTAGATCGACCATATTGCCCTTCAGGGCGAATTCCTGAAATTCTTTTAACATAAAGCCTGTCTCCCTCACGAATGCGGATCGCAGGCTGGGCCGTCATGGCTGCGATGCATTCGTCAAAACAACTGGCGCCAAATGGCTCTGGCGGTGAATGACAAAATAGCGGGCAAATTAATGGGATTTGCACAACCGCTTCGTCTGCTTGTCTTCCTGCAAATGCGAAATAGGGAAAACCCCATTTCAGCCCTTGCTGCGGCAACCGGCCACACGTCCAGTGTGTAGGGTAAAACAATCAAAGAAAAGATAAAGAACGCCGAAACGCACTGTTTTCAGCGATATTTCCGCCTCCCCTGACGGTTTTTGGCGCCCATACCCCATCGCACGCCCTCGCCCCTGAAACGGGACATGAGACAAGATCGGCAAATGGCGGACGATTCGACGAATTGCTATTATCTTGCGAGCCCGAAATTCGTCGCCTATGCACCCTCAAAATGATACGAATTTCGGAATCGGACCGATGACGCAAGGTGCCTGTCTCCTGATGCGAGGCAAGCCTAAGGGAGGAAATGCCGGCTATGCAGGGCTGGGGGATCATTGGCTTCGCCTTTTTATACCTGCTGCTTCTCTTTGCGGTTGCAAGCATCGGGGACCGGCGCACCGCGCGCTGGAGCAGCACGCCGCGCCCCTATATCTATGCGCTGAGCCTCGCCGTCTATTGCACCTCCTGGACCTTTTTCGGCTCGGTCGGGCTTTCCGCGCAACGCGGGCTTGAGTTTCTTGGCATCTATATCGGCCCCATTCTCGTCTTTACGCTTGGCAACCGGCTGCTGCGCCATATCGTGCGGCTGGCCAAATCCGAGCACATCACCTCCATCGCCGATTTTCTGGCGGCGCGCTATGGCAAGAGCTTCGGCGTCGCCTCGCTTGCCACCTGCATTGCCGCCGTCGGCTCCATTCCCTATATCGCGCTGCAACTGAAAGCAGTTTCTGGCAGTGTCGGCCTCGTGATGGATTATTACGGAGCAGCCGTCGATCCAGCCGTCTTCGTCTTCGGCGATATTTCCCTGCCGGTCGCAGCCGTGCTCGCCACCTTCGCAATCCTTTTCGGCACGCGCCATACGGATGCGACCGAACACCAGAATGGCCTCATTCTTGCCGTGGCGCTGGAATCGGTCATCAAGCTGTGCGCCTTCCTGACCGTCGGCCTTGCCTGCGCCTTCTTCCTGTTCGGCGCGCCATCGCAGCTCATCCGGCAGATATCCCAATCGCCGGAAGCACTCGAAGCCTTCCATTACGAGACCTCAATCGGCACATGGCTCGTGCAGACAGCACTCAGCGCCGCCGCCGTCATCATGCTGCCGCGCCAGTTCCATGTGACGGTCGTGGAAAGCCGCAGCGAGAAGGAATTGCGCACGGCCTCATGGCTGTTTCCGCTCTATCTCATCCTCATCAATATTTTCGTCTTCCCCATCGCGCTCATCGGCGTGATGACGCTCGGCAACAGCGTCAATGGCGACCTTTACGTGCTTGCCCTGCCGCTCAGCGCGGGAGCACACTGGCTGGCGCTCATCGCCTTCCTCGGCGGCCTTTCAGCGGCAACGGCCATGGTGATCGTCGCCTGCGTGGCACTGTCTATCATGATCTCCAACCATCTGGTGCTGCCGCTTATCATCAGCAGCTTTGCCAAGCGCCACCTTGCCGAACAGCGCGGCCTGACCAAGATCATTCTCAACACGCGCCGCATCACCATCATCGTCATTCTGGCGCTGGCCTTCAGCTATTATCGCCTCACATCGAACAATATCCATCTGGCCTCCATCGGCTTCGTATCCTTTGCCGCCGTCGCGCAATTTGCGCCAGCGCTCATTGGCGGGCTGTTCTGGCGCAATGCAAACGGGCGCGGCGCGATGCTCGGCCTTTCGGCGGGCTTCATCGTCTGGTGCTACACGCTGCTTCTGCCAACCGTCGCACCGGAAAATGCCGCGAGCCTGCGGGATGGTTTCCTCGGCTTCACGGCACTGCGCCCCGAAGCGCTGTTCGGCACCAATGCCCTGCCGCTTACCAACGGCGTGGCATGGAGCATTGCCGCCAACACCCTGTTCTATATTCTGGGCTCGCTCTCGCGCGCATCCACACCGCTGGAACGCATCCAGGCCAGCATTTTCCTGCCGCGCACTTTCATCGGCGCGCCGACGCTGAAACGTTTCCGAACCACGGTCACGGTCGCCGAACTCAAGGCCACCATGGCGCGCTATCTGGGTGCTGAGCGCGTGGAGCGCGCCTTCCTGCGCTTCGAGGGCCGCGAACAGCGCCGCCTCGACCCCGGCATGACCGTGGACACGCCCCTGATCCGCTATGCCGAACAATTGCTTGGGACAGCCGTCGGCTCATCCTCAGCCCGCCTTGTTCTTTCGCTTCTTCTGCAAAGAAACGATGCCTCGCCGCGCGATGCACGCCAATTGCTGGACGATGCTTCTGCTGCCCTGCAACAGAACCGCGACCTGTTGCAGATCGCGCTGGACCAGATGGATCAGGGCATCACCGTTCTTGACAAGGATCTGCGCCTGACCTGCTGGAACCGGCAGTTCCGCAAGCTCTTCGACCTGCCGGACGAGGTGATGCAGGTAGGCATTCCGATCTCTGAAATCGTGGAACATCTAAGCCAGCGCGGCGACATCGCCCTGAATGCCCGTAATAGCGCAATCCGCTCGCTCGGCACCGTGCGCCGCCCATGGCGCATGACCATGAAATCGACCGGCAAGATTCTCGAAATCAATTCCAATCCGATGCCGGATGGGGGCCTTGTCACCACCTTTACCGACATCACGGCCGCGGTGGAAGCCGACCTGATGCGCCAGAAAGCATCGGAAATGCTGGAGCAGCGCGTTATCGACCGTACAGCGGAACTGATGCATGTGAACGATGAGCTTGCGCGCGCGCAAGCCGCCGCAGAAGAAGCCGATCTGGGCAAGACGCGCTTTCTGGCGGCTGCGGGCCATGACATTCTGCAACCGCTCAACGCTGCGCGCCTTTATTCCACGGCGCTTGCTGAAAAACTGGGGCGTTCGGAAACCAGCGAATTTGCCCGCAATATCGATTCCTCGCTGGAAGCGGTGGAAGCCATTCTCGGCATGGTGCTGGATATTTCCCGGCTCGATACCGGCTCGCTGAAACCGGAAACTTCCGTCTTCCGGCTCGATAAGCTGTTGAGCCAGATCGCTACCGATTTCACACCGCTGGCGGTGAAAAAAGGGCTCAAGCTGCGTGTGGTGCCATCCAGCATCGTGGTCAAGACCGACCGCAACATGCTGCGCCGCCTGATCCAGAACCTCGTTTCCAACTCGATCAAATATAGTCGCAAGGGCGGCATATTGCTGGGCGTGCGGCGGCGCGGAAATTTCGTCGACCTGCAGGTGCTCGACACCGGCATCGGCATTGCGCCACAAAAACTGAAGCTCGTCTTCCGGGAGTTCACGCGGCTCAACGAAGGCATGCGGGAAGCCGAAGGGCTGGGGCTTGGCCTTTCCATCGTGGACCGCATCGCGCGGGTGCTTTCGCTGCCGCTGTCGCTTGCCTCAACACCCGGCAAAGGTACGGTGTTTTCGCTGCGCATTCCGGTTTCAGGCGAGGCGCCGCCAGCCGAAGAGGTTAAAAACCGTCGCGGGCCTCAGCGCGCTTCCGAGCTTGACGGGCTTGGCGTCCTTTGCATCGACAATGACGTCAATATTCTATGCGGCATGGAAACGCTGCTGAGCGGCTGGGGCTGCAACGTGACCACGCTTCGAGCGGCCGGAGTTGAAAAACTTCTGCGCAACCGGCACGCCGCGCCTGCCGTCATCATTGCCGATTATCATCTGATCCACGAAAACGGCCTCGACATGATCGGCTTTGCGCGCGAAACGTTCAAGACCGAAATACCGGCCATCCTGCTAACTGCCGACCGCTCCAAGGAGGTGCGCCCGCNCCAGAGGATGAGAACGTCACCGTGCTGCACAAGCCCTTGCGGCCAGCGGCGCTGCGCTCGATGCTCTCGCTTTTTCATCACGCACGCCAGGACGGGGCATCGACGCAAGGCAGTACACGATAAGCGGCAAAGGCCGACAGCTCCTATAGCTGAGCTGGCTCAAACGCCCAGAACGTCGCTGCCGATACGCGAAAGGAGAATGACGGCCTGTGTGCGGCTATCGACGCCAAGCTTTTGCAGCACGGCGGAAACATGCGCCTTGACCGTTGCCTCCGAAACGCCAAGCTCAAAAGCGATCTGTTTGTTGAGAAGCCCCTCGGCAAGCATGGTCAGAACGCGGGTTTGCTGCGGCGTCAGGGTGCGCAGCCGCGCAATGAGCGATTCGATTTCCGGGTCTTTCGGGTGGTCGAGGTCGATATCGTCCGGCGTCCATATATCGCCGGCAAGCACCGCACCCACGGCTTCGCCGATGGTTTCCATGCTGGCCGATTTGGAGATGAAACCGGAAGCCCCAAGTTCCAGTGCGTGATGGATCGTGGCCGGATCATCCGTCGCCGAAACAATGATGATCGGCAGGGCCGGTTGCAGCGCCTTCAGCGCGACAAGTCCGGAAAGTCCCGTACCGCCCGGCATGGTGAGGTCCAGAAGCAGGAGATCGGTATCGTCCTTCTCACCGACCAGTTTCCTGACCGTATCGAAATCGCCTGCCTCGATAATCTCCACATTTTCAGACTGGCCCGAAAGAACCTGCCGCAAAGCACCGCGAAACAGCGGGTGGTCATCAGCGATAATGAAATGCATTTGCCTCGCGCGCCATTTTTGAAGGTCCTCCCCGTGCGGTGCCCAGTCTGCTTGCAGACCGGCCTAGTTTTTAGGCCTATTTTAAAATGGAGCAACCAAAAATCACGTTGCTAAGTCTATTTCATAAATCCCCTGCCGCCATCTGGCCTTATTGTGTGGTAGGTTGACGCATCACCGAAACGCAACCGGCGGGCCTATCCTGCCAGCGGAAGGGAACAAAAGGCATTTCATGACGCGCAATACGCTTTATCCCGAAATTGAGCCCTTCAAGGAAGAAATGTTGCAGGTATCCTCCCTGCACCGCATTCATGTCGAGCAATGCGGCAATCCTGACGGCAAACCCGTCATCATGATCCATGGCGGGCCCGGCGGCGGCATAACGCCCACCATGCGCCGCCTGCACGACCCGAAACGCTATCGTATCATCCTGTTCGACCAGCGCGGCTGCGGCCGCTCCACGCCCCATGCGGAACTGCGCGAAAATACCACATGGGATCTCGTCGCCGACATGGAGCATATCCGCGCCCATCTGGGCATCGACAAATGGCAGGTCTTCGGCGGTTCATGGGGGTCCACACTGGGTCTTGCCTATGCCGAAACCCATCCCGAGCGCGTATCGGAACTGGTGCTGCGCGGCATTTTCATGGTGCGCCGCTTCGAGGTCGACTGGATGTATTCCAACGGCGCGAGCATCATCTTCCCCGATCATTTCGAGGCCTATCAGGAGCATATTCCCGAAGCTGAACGCGGCGATATGATCGCGGCCTATTACAAGCGCCTGACCGACCGCGACCCGCGGGTACAGCTTGAGGCCGCACGCCGATGGGCACGCTGGGAAGGCTCCGTGATCTCGCTTCTGCCTGATCCGGCCCGCGTCGATGCTTTCGGCGAGGATCAGTATGCAATCGCCTTCGCACGCATCGAGTGCCATTATTTCCAGAACCGCGGCTTCCTCGAAAGCGACGACCAGTTGCTGCGCAATGTCGAGCGCATCCGCCATATTCCGGGTGTCATCGTCCATGGGCGCTACGATATCTGCACACCCTTCATCAATGCCTGGCAGTTGAAGAAGATGTGGCCGGAAGCCGACCTTAAAATCGTGGAAGACAGCGGCCATGCCGTGACCGAACCCGGCATCATGCATGAGCTGATCGAAGCGACCAAACGTTTCTGCGAATAAGCTGGAGCATTTCCAGCAAAAGCGCGAAGCGTGTCGTACTCTTACGACACGCTTTAAAGGCGCCGGATCGGCGCCTTTTTCTTATCGGATTCAGGTCCGCCCCGGTATTGTGGGGGGAGCAGGCTTTTCCTCTCCGCTTTCAAAGCTTTTAGCCAGATCCATGAAGCGGCGCATGAAACGCTCCATATAGCTCATGGATTGCTCGAATTCCTGTTCGGACGGCAGGGCGGACGCCTTGCTGCCCTCCACCTTGCCCATGGCTGCGACCTGCGCTTCAAGCTTCTTCACGCGCGCTTGCAAATCGGCAATGTCGTTCTCATAAGCATCGCGGTCTTCGGCAGCCATCTTGCAGACCAACTGGCCCTTCTGCTGCGTGCACACCGAGATTGCGCCGGTTTGTGTATCGAGCCGCACATAGCCGGTTTCCGTGCCTTCCAGCCGGTAGCGCCCGTTTTCCTGTGCCAAGGCGCCGGTGGAAAAAAGAGCTGTGCCAAGCAGGGAAGCTATCGCCAGACAATGCGCGGAACCTGCCATTCTGCCCAACATTATTCACTCTCCTTCCAATCGATCCTCATTATATGGGACGTTTGCGACAAAAATCGAATGCCGCACACTTTGATTTCCGAAGATTTTCCATTTAGAGCATTTTCGAGCAAAAGTGTGAAACGCCTATGCGGGGAAATCAGTCCACTGGACTGATTTCTGATCCCGCTTCGATAGGTAGAATAATGCGGTAAAACAAATCGTTAGAGCGGTTCCGGCGATTCTGTTAAAATAGGAACCGCTCTAGAGAGCAGCCATGAGCAACAAGATCATCTACAAGATCGCCCCGCGCGAGCTTTGGGCGCAGGCGGAAAAGGCGGGAAGCTTTGCCGGGGCGCCGGTTGATATTGCCGATAGCTATATCCATTTTTCCACAGCAGCGCAGGTGCGCGCAACGGCGGCCAAACATTTCGCCGGGCAGAGCGATCTCCTGCTGGTGCATGTCGATGCACAAGCTCTTGGCCAGGCGCTGAAATATGAGGTATCGCGCGGCGGTGCCTTGTTCCCGCATCTTTATGCGCCTTTGCCGCTTACGGCAGTCGTCAAGGTCGAGCCGTTGCCGCTCGGCCCTGACGATCTTCATATTTTCCCGGAACTGGAAGACAAATGAGTGGGCTTTTTGAAACTCTGGGGCGGCGCGCCCTCTTCACCTTCGATGCGGAACAGGCACACGGCCTTTCCATCACCGGGCTGAAAACCGGGATCGTCACTTGCCGCACGCCCGAAGATCCGGCCCTTTCGGTAAAGGTGGCGGGGCTGAAATTTCCCAATCCGCTCGGCATGGCTGCCGGTTACGACAAGAATGCCGAAGTGCCGGATGCGCTGCTGAAGCTTGGATTCGGCTTTGCGGAAGTCGGCACACTGACCCCCCGCCCGCAAAGCGGCAATCCGCGCCCGCGCATTTTCCGACTTGTGGACGACAAGGCCGTCATCAACCGCCTCGGCTTCAACAATGAGGGCCATGAAGCCGCCTTCAAGCGTCTTTCCAGGCGCGCAGGCAAGAGCGGCATTGTCGGCGTCAACATCGGCGCGAACAAGGATGCCGAAGACCGGATCGCGGATTATGTGGCCGGTATCCGCCGCTTCTATCAGCTGGCGCGCTATTTCACGGTCAATATTTCCTCACCCAACACGCCGGGGCTGCGCAATCTCCAGGCGCGCGAGGCCCTGCACGAGCTTTTGAGCCGTGTTCTGGAAGCGCGCGACGAGGAGGGAAATATGTGCACGCTGAAGCGGCCCGTTTTCCTGAAGATTGCGCCTGATCTCACCGATGAGGAACTGGACGATATCGCCGCCGAAGCAGATGCGCAGAAGCTGGACGGCATCATTGTTTCCAACACGACACTATCGCGAAGCGGGCTTAAAAATCCCGAAAACAGCAATGAAACCGGCGGGCTTTCCGGTGCGCCGCTGTTTGAACGCTCGACCGTGGTTCTGGCGCGGATGCGCGAGCGCGTCGGCCCCGATATGCCGCTGATCGGCGTGGGCGGCATCGACAGTGCCGAAACGGCGCTGGCCAAGATCAAGGCAGGCGCCGATCTGGTGCAGCTTTATAGCGGGCTGATCTATCGCGGCCCCGGCCTTCCGGGTGAAATCCTGCGCGGCCTTTCCACGGCAATCAAGTATGAAGGCGTTTCCAGCATTGCTGAATTGCGCGACCGTGACACAAAGGAATGGGCCGCACGCAAACTTATATCTTAAATCAGTGCGCGAATTCCATGCGATAGCGGCGCGGCAGGATCGCCAGAAGCGTAATGCCCCGCACCGACAAAAACAGATTGATCGCAAGCCAAAGCCCGTGATTACCCATCACGGGCTTTGCCGCATAAAGCACAGCCAGAAAGAAGATGAGCGACAGGAACATCATATTGCGCATATCGCGCGACCAGGTTGCGCCGATATAGACGCCATCCATGTGGAAGGCGAGCAGGCCGGTAAGCCCTGTCAGCGCCGCCCAGGGCAGATATTTCATGGCTTCAACATGCACATCCTCGGCCCTGGAAAGAAGCGAAATAATCGTATCGCCAAAGACCAGCAGGAAGAAGGCGACGAGACCTGCCATCACCAGCCCCCAGATGAAGGTAAGCTTTGCACCGCGCCGGAAGGCGGGGCTGTAGCGCGCACCGATGGAGCGCCCGATGATCTGTTCAGCCGCAGCCGCCATACCGTCGAGGAAAAAGCCCGCCACGAGGAAGAAATTCAACAGCACCGCATTGGCGGCCAGCGTCACGGGGCCCAGATCAGAACCGGCGCGGGTGAAAAAGGCAAATGCCGTGAGCAGCAGGAGGGAGCGGATCATGATATCGCGATTGACCGCGAACATGCGCATTATACCCTCGCGCTGGAAAATGCGCTTGCGGTCAGGACGCAATGTTGCATCCTTGCGGAAATGGCGCATGACGATAAAGAGGCCGACCAGCGCCGCCACGGTTTCGCCCGTGACCGTGGCCCAGGCCACACCCGTAACACCCCAGCCAAGTTCCAGTCCCAGAACGATGCAGAGTGCAATGTTGATGCCGTTCAAAAGCACCTGAAGGCCGAGGCCCAGAATGCCCTGCCCCCGCCCCAGAACAAGGCCCAGTATGGAATAGTTGATGAGTGCGACGGGGGCCGACAACATGCGGATCGATATATAGGTCGCCATTGCGGCCCGCGTTGCCGGTGTCGGATGCATGAAGGTGGAGGCCGCGCCCAGAATAAGCGGCAGGCACAGGATCATGAGCCCGCCCGCCGCGACGGCGATGATGATGGCGCGCCAGAAAATTGCCTGTTCTTCCACGGCGTCACCCGCGCCCATGGCCTGCGCCACAAGGCCGGTGGTGCCGGAGCGCAGAAAATTGAACAAGGAAAGCAGGAAATCGAAGACAAGCGCACCGATGGCAAGCCCGCCGATCAATTCGGCCTGCCCCATCTGGCCGACCACCCCCATATCGACCAGCCCCAACAGGGGCGTGGTGATAGCGGCAAGCGTCATAGGCACGGCGATCAGCATCACCATGCGATGCGTGACATCGAACGGCTTTGTTACGTTACCGATGCTCTGCCCGCCGCCCTGCATCACCTGATCCATCATTCCCCCGAATGCTGCGAACTTTTCCAAAGATGGAAATGTTTCTCCTCCACGATTCCGCACCGGAACCTCGCCAACTACCCCGATCTACTCCAGAAACAACGAAAACGACAGATAGATCGGCCATCAATTCACCGCGGTTCCTGACAGCAACCTGTCAGGAGAAACGAAACCTTACAGGCCGAGCATCATCGCCCAATAAATGCGGCGTGGATTGCTTTCGGGCGTCGCCCAGGCAAGGCCATAATGGGCAAAGGTCGGGTCGAGCATGTTCTTGCGATGGCCGGGTGATTTCATCCATGCATCGAAGACGGCTTGCGTATCAGGCTGGCCAACCGCAACGTTTTCGGCGGCAGGCCCGCGAATTCCCGCTTGTTTCAGCCGGGATACAAACCCATTGCCCCAACCAACCGAGTGGCCGATCTTGCCATAACTGGCCATGCGTCTGGCCTGGTAAAGAGCGGCCTGTTCCAGACGGGAATCGGTCGCCATCAGGGGCAGGCCGTTTGCTTTGCGGATAGCGTTGAAGATTGCGGTTGGGTCGTTATTACCTGCGGCCTGCGCCCAATCCACCGGCAGGGCAGAGAGCGCCATTGCACCCCCGGCGAGCATGAGAAAGCCCCGCCGGGACAAGCGAATTCCATGTTTTTGCTGCATTGGCTGACTGTATCTGATGTATCGCTGAAATTCCGTTCATTTACGATAGCTGAGGATACGGAGCAAAATAAAGGCAGGGATGACCACCGCTGCCCCCAGAACGAGATAATCGGCAAAACGCGCAACGGCCGAAAAACCCATGTTCCACAGGTGCAGGAAGAAATCGCGGATGCCATAGAGAATATCGTAGGGCGTCCAGTAGAAAGCACTCATCACCACGCCTACGACCAGCGAGATCAGCACCAGCTTGACCAATATCCGCCCGGGCGTATCGCCAAGGAAACGGTTTACACCATCCGACATGCAAATCTCCTGCGGCTTGCTTTTATGGTGCAAGAAATAGACGGTCGCCGCCAAATCCGCAAGTTTTGCCTGTGCGTTACCAAAATTCAGCGCTGCCTGCGATAGTCGCGCGGGGCTTTCTGCTTTTGACGCGAAAAGGAACGGTTCATGCTGCGCGTATCAGTGAAGCCGCTGGCAACCGCCACTTCAAGCAGGGACAGGCTGGTTTCGGCCAGAAGCTCCTTCGCCTTCTTGACCCGCAATTCCTCGCGCACCTCGAAAGCCGTGCGCCCCAGCGAAAGCCGGAAGCCGCGCTCCATCTGGCGAACGGAAATGCCGAGCCTGCGCGCGACATCGATCATCGGCACCGGATCTTCCAGCGTTTCCTCGAAAATGCGGATTGCCTTGCGGATCATCGGCGAACGCACGCCATTGAAGCTCAAGGCCGGCTGTTCCAAGCGCACCAGCTCATAGGGGATGAGCAGGATGGATGCGCTTTTGCGCGCCAGTTCTTCCGAAATTTCGTTCTGGATGATCGATAGCGCCAGCGCGGCAGCGCCAAGGCCGCCAGCACAGGTATAATGCCGCCCGCTAAGATGGAAAAGGCTTGTCGTATCGGCAGTATAGCCGTCGAAAAGCTCAAGGAAATCATCGCGATGAAACCAGCTCACGCAGCAATTGCGGTCTTCGAGCACACCCGCTTCCGCCAGAAGAAAAGCCGCCGTGCAAAGGCCAACCACCGCCTTGCCGCGCTTGTCGGCCCGCTTGATGAGATCGATCAGGGCCTGCTGGCTATGGCGATATTGCGCCAGAAGCCCGCCCACAACCGCCACATAATCGCATTCATCAATTTCGCCAAGAGGCACCGTCGGCTCAATCACCATGCCGGAACTGGACGTGACGGGATCGCCGGAGAGTGTGCATATTTTCCACGCGCAGCGTATCTGGCGGCTTTTGTCGCGGTCGTCGGCTGCCAGACGAAACGGATCGAGAAAAAGGCTGAGCGCAGACAAGGTAAATCCGGGCAACACGACGATGCCCACCGACAGCCGGCGCGGCGGCACATCAGCCGTCGCTTCCGCCTTTCCGCCGAGGTCCCTTCCCGTTTCATTCACCACCGACACCGCCCTCCTCCATCCGCATCCTATCACCGCAGAAGCAGCCTGAGCATTCCCGGCAAAACCGCTGCATCCTGCGCCGGAAAGGCTTCGCGATCAGCGGAAATGCTTGGAAAGCTTCAATTGCTGGGCCTGATAATTGGAGCCAAGGTCGATGCCGTAAAGCGCCTTCGGCTGGCCCAGCATATGTTCATAGACGAGGCGCCCGACGATCTGGCCATGTTCCAGAATGAAGGGGACTTCATGGCTGCGCACTTCCAGCACGGCACGGCTGCCGGTGCCGCCCGCAGCACTGTGGCCGAAGCCCGGATCGAAGAAACCGGCATAATGCACGCGAAATTCGCCGACCAGCGGATCGAAAGGCGTCATTTCCGCCGCATAGAGCGGTGGCACATGCACCGCCTCGCGGGAAACAAGGATATAGAATTCATCCGGGTCGAGCACGAGTTCATGGGCACCGCGATCATAAAGCGGCTCCCAGAAGTCGAGCACATCATGGGCTGCGCGCTTGTCCACATCGACGACGCCGGTGTGGTGCTTGCCGCGATAGCCGATCAGCCTGTCCTCGCCGCCGGAAAGATCGACCGAGAGCGCAATGCCGCCGCCGGAAATATTGGGCATTTCGGATGCGACCAGCGTTTCGGCCTTATGGAGCACCCCAAGTTCGCTTTCATCAAGCTGCGCGCGGCCCTTGCGGAAACGGATCTGCGACAGGCGCGAGCCGGTGCGCACGACGATGGGGAAGGTGCGCGGGCTCACTTCCAGATAGAGCGGCCCCTTGTAACCGGCGGGAACCTTGTCAAATTCCTGCGCACCGTCAGCGATGACGCGCGTGAAGATATCGAGCCGTCCGGTCGAGCTTTTCGGATTGGCGGAAGCAGAAAGCTCCGGCGAGAGCGCAAGGCTTTCCAGAAGCGGGACGATATAGACGCAGCCCGTTTCCAGAACCGCGCCCGCCGTCAGGTCGATTTCATGCAGTTTCAGCCGCTCCAGCTTGTCGATGACCGGTGTGCCCGGCCCCGGCATAAAGGAAGCGCGCACCCGATAGGCCTTGGCGCCAAGGCGCAAGTCAAGGCTTGCAGGCTGAATCTGATCGGCATCCAGCAGGCGGGGCGAAGCCAGCAAACCGCTCTCAAACAGCGCGGCAATATCCGCATCCGCCAGAATTCCTGCGTCCCTTTGCGTCATCAACCTGTACTCCGTCGCCTGCCGCGCCATAATCTTTAGATAATTGAATGCTCTTAGCATCAATCGGGCGGCTTGCGCTCCCCTGTTTGTCGGGTTTTCCCAAGAAACGAAGCGTAAAAGACGAGAAAAACAGAAGCATCACGGCAAACTTGCCAAAAATGTTCGTCGAGGCAGCTCCTGTTTCAACAGGAATATCGAGATGCTCCAAATACAATGCGGCCGGGCATTGACGATGCAGCACAACAGGCATAAAGAAAACCTGTTCCGTGGTGATTTGGCCGGCCGGCTTGCAGCCACGTTAAAGAATTCGCTAAATAAGGCCGCGGTTCGTTACCGGCCTTTTGCGTTTTCGCAAGGCCGGTTTTTTATTGGCCGCCGAGGCTTTCTTCCTGCCCCGGCCGACCAGCTTTCGACAGGTTGGAAAAAATGACGACTGAGAATGCCCGCAAATTTCGCCCTGCAACCGAACTCGTCCATGCCGGATCGTTGCGCTCCGGTTTCGCCGAAATGTCGGAAGCCCTGTTTTTGACGCAAGGCTTCCTTTACCCCACGGCGGAAGCTGCCGAAGCGCGTTTCAAGGGTGAAGATCCGGGTTTCATCTATTCGCGCTACGCCAACCCGACCACCGACATGTTTGAAAAGCGCATGTGTGCGCTGGAAGGCGCGGAAGACGCCCGCGCCACCGCCTCCGGCATGGCCGCCGTTGCCGCCGCCATTCTCTGCCAGGTACAGGCGGGCGATCATGTCATCTCGGCCCGCGCCGTCTTCGGCTCGTGTCGTTATATCGTCGAAACCGTCCTGCCGCGCTATGGCGTGGAAGTCTCGATCATCGACGGCTCGGATGTGGCCAACTGGAAAGCGGCCGTGCGCCCCAATACCAAGGTCATGTTTCTTGAAAGCCCGTCGAACCCGACACTCGAAATCATCGACATTGCCGCCGTTGCACAGATTGCCAACGAAGCGGGCGCAAAGCTGATCGTGGACAATGTTTTCGCCACGCCGCTTTTCCAGAAGCCGCTGGAGCTTGGCGCACATATCGTCGTCTATTCAGCCACGAAACATATTGACGGCCAGGGCCGCTGCCTCGGCGGCGTGGTGCTTTCCGACCGCGAATGGATCGAAACCACATTGCAGGATTATTTCCGCCATACGGGACCGGGCCTCAGCCCCTTCAATGCATGGATCATGCTGAAGGGCCTGGAAACGCTTTCGGTGCGCGTGCGCCAGCAGACGCAATCGGCTGCCGCAATCGCCGACTTCCTTGCAGGCAAGCCGGGCGTCAAGCGTGTGATCTATCCGGGCCGCGCCGACCATCCGCAGACCGACATCATTGCTAAGCAGATGACAGGCGGATCCACGCTCATCGCGCTGGAGCTGGAGGGCGGCAAGGAAGCAGCTTTCAAGTTTGAAAATGCATTGCAAATTTTCAGCATCACCAACAATCTGGGCGACACCAAGAGCCTGATTACCCATCCGGCCACCACGACGCACAAGAACCTCTCCAACGAGGCGAAGGCAGAACTCGGCATTTCGGATGGCCTGCTGCGCGTTTCGGTCGGCCTCGAAGACACCGACGATCTTCTGGAAGATGTTGAAGTGGCGCTGAAAGTAGCGCGCGGCTGAAAACCGGCCAAATCTGCTTTTTTTGCCGCAAAAACAGCTAAAATACCCCCGATTTCCGGAATAAACCGGTAATCGGGGCGAATTTATGCCGCTCCATCGTTGACGTCACCGCAACTTTAACGTTAGAGAAACGATGGGCGCGGTGGGTCGGGCCGCCCCTTCCGTTGAAATGCGTTCTACGATGCCCGGTTTCTCCATCCGATGACAAAACGTTCCAATTTTCTGTTTTTGTTGCATGACGCCCCGCAAAACCGTTTCACACTTTTGCGGACAATACTCATCTGTCTGTTTTCACACATGTCTTTACCCGGAACCGGGTCTCGCCTTTGGGAGACATGCTCCAGCCATGGAATGCGGAGGGTGGATTGATGTATAGTGCGGTAACACGCGGGATCGAAGTTACGGTCGAGCCCTTTTATCTGGAAGTCCAATCCGAGCCGGAAGAAAACCGTTATGTATGGGGTTATCGCGTCACGATCGTGAACAATTCATCCGAAACGGTGCAGCTTTGCTCGCGCTACTGGCAGATCACCGACGCCAACGGCCATGTGCAAGAAGTGCGCGGTTCAGGCGTGGTCGGCAAGCAGCCTGTTCTCGATCCGGGCGATTCATACCAGTATTCTTCCGGTTGCCCGCTCACAACCTCGTCAGGCGTGATGGTCGGGCGCTACCAGATGAAGGGCGAAGACGGCGCACAATTCGAGATCGAGATTCCCGCCTTTTCACTCGACGTACCCGAACAGCGCCGCACGCTGAACTGATTTCCACTCGGAGGTGGTTTCCACTTTGGGGAAACACGCTCTATTTGGTGAATTCAGCCGGATCGAACTGATAAAGCTTGGAGCAAAATTCGCAGGTGACGGAAATTTTCCCGTCTTCCACGCTGTCCTTGATTTCCTCGGCCGTGAATCCTGACAGCACGCCTGCAATCTTCTCACGCGAGCACGAACATTCATCGATAACCGCAATGGAATCGAACACCCGCACGCCGCGTTCATGGAACAGGCGATAAAGAAGCCGTTCCGAGCCGACCTGAGGATCGGTCAGTTCCGAGCTTTCGATGGTTCCCACCAGCGAACGGGCTTCATCCCAGGCATCGTCTTCCGGGTGATGAATCAATTGGCTGTCATCGCCGTCACCGCCGGGAAGATCGGGAACGCGCACGCGCAATTCCGATTCCGGCAGGAACTGGATGATGAGGCCGCCCGCACGCCATTGCTCGACCGGCTTGCCGTCCGCGCCGCGTTCGATGAGCTTGGCGACGCTGAGCTTCAGGTCGGTCGGAATCTGCTCCGACTGGCGGAAATAGGTGACGGCGATCTCCTCCAGCGTGGAACCATCAGGCGCAACGATGCCCTGATAACGCTGGGTATAGATCCCCTGATCCACGGTGAAAGCGAGCGTTCCATTGCCGAGCAACTCTTCCGGGCGAGTCTTGTTTGCGGCAATGGCTTCCTTCAGGCGCGCTTCGTCGTAACGCGCATAGGCGCGCACCGAACGCGGCGTACGAAAATCCACCACCAGCATATCCACCGGACCGTCGGACTGGGTCTGGAAGATGAACTTTCCGTCGAATTTCAGCGAAGTGCCGAGCAGAACGGTCAGGACCGTCGCTTCCGCCAGAAGGCGCGCAACTTCTTCCGGGTATTCATGGCGCTTAAGGATCGCGTTGATGCTAGGGCCAAGCTGAACCGCGCGGCCACGCACATCGAGCCCTTCCACCTGGAAGGGCACGACGGCATCATCGCCTGCGAAATTGAAGCCGCCCAGACCGGTCTGGATATTTTCGGCTTCGGTATGCTCATTACTGGTCTTGTCGGACAAATTATGCTCCCAAACCGCGGTCTTGCAGGCACCAGGCCAGAATGGCCTTCTGGGCGTGGAGCCTGTTTTCCGCTTCATCGAACACGACCGATTGCGGCCCGTCGATGACTTCATCGGTCACTTCCTCGCCGCGATGCGCGGGCAGGCAGTGCATGAACAATGCCTTCGGGTCAGCCTTTGCCATCAGGTTCGCATTGACCTGATATGGTATGAAAACATTGTGTCCACGGGCATGATCTTCCTGCCCCATCGACACCCATGTATCGGTCACGATGCAATCTGCGCCGCTTGCCGCCTTTTCCGGGTCGGTGGTGGACATGATGCCCGCGCCGTTGGCCCGCGCCCAGTCGATATATTGCGACTTCGGCTCACTGCCTTTCGGTGTCGCGATATTGACGTTGAAATCAAACCGCGCTGCAGCTTCCACAAGCGAATGCAGGACGTTGTTGCCATCCCCCATCCAGGCAAAGGTCTTGCCCTTGATCGGGCCGCGATGTTCCTCATATGTAAGAACGTCTGCCATGATCTGACAAGGGTGGGTGTCGTCGGTCAACGCATTGATAACGGGAACAGTGGCATATTCGGCCAGTTCCAGCATACGTTCATGCGCGGTGGTGCGGATCATGATCGCATCCACATAGCGTGAGAGAACCTTCGCCGTGTCGGCGATGGTTTCGCTGCGGCCAAGCTGCATTTCCGAACCCGTCAGCATGATCGTTTCGCCGCCGAGCTGGCGCATTCCGACGTCAAAGGAAACGCGCGTACGCGTGGAAAGCTTTTCAAAGATCATCGCCAGCACCTTGCCGGCGTAGGGCCGTTCGACTTCGCCAGCTTTCAGGCGCGCCTTGCGCGCCTTGGCATCTTCCAGAATGGCGCGAAGCTCCGTCGCCGGAACGGTGGAGAGATCGATAAAGTGTTTGATACCGTTATCGTTTGCCATGATATCACACCGTCTTGCTGATCGGATTTGCAATGGAAAGCCGCTCGACGGCCGTTTCGATGTGCTTCAATGCCTCACGCGCTTCTTCCGGCGTCGTGATCAATGGCGGCAGAAGGCGCACCACATTGTCGCCCGCACCGACACTGAGGATGTGTTCGTCGCGCAGGGCCTGAATGAGACTCGTATTCGGCACCACGCATTTCAGGCCCATGAGAAGGCCGCGCCCGCGAATTTCAGAAACCACATTCGGATAACGGTCCACGAGGGAGGCAAGGCCCTGTTTCATCACAAGCGCCGTCGCCTGAACATTCTCCATAAAGCCATCGGCAAGGACAACATCCAGCACGGCATTGCCAACGGCCATGCCAAGCGGGTTGCCGCCATAGGTCGTTCCATGCATGCCAGCGGTCATGCCCTTGGCGGCTTCAGCCGTGGCAAGGCAGGCCCCGATCGGGAAACCGCCGCCAATACCCTTGGCAATCGCCATGATATCCGGCCTGATGCCAGCCCATTCATGGGCGAAGAGCTTGCCCGTGCGGCCAACGCCCGTCTGGACTTCATCGAGAAGCAGAAGCAAGCCATTTTCATCGCAGATCTGGCGCACGAGGCGGAGGAATTCCTCCGGGAAGGCGCGCAAGCCGCCCTCACCCTGAATGGGTTCAAGCAGGATGCCAGCCGTTTCCGGCGTGATGGCGGCGCGAAGGGCCGCCTCGTCGCCGAACGGCACCTGATCGAAGCCTTCGACCTTCGGGCCAAAACCTTCCAGATATTTGGCCTGGCCGCCAGCGGCGATAGTTGCAAGCGTGCGGCCATGGAACGCACCCTCAAAGGTGATGATACGGAAGCGCTCCGGGTGGCCGCTTACATATTGATAGCGCCGCGCGGTCTTGATCGCGCATTCGAGTGCCTCGGCGCCGGAATTGGTGAAGAACACCTTGTCGGCGAAGGTGCTTTCCACCAGACGGCGGCCAAGCTTTTCCTGCGCGGGAATTTCATAGACATTGGAAAGGTGCCAGAGCTTTTCGGCCTGCGTCTTCAGGGTCTCGACCAGATGCGGATGGGAATGGCCAAGCGAATTGACCGCAATACCGGCTGCAAAATCGATATAACGCTCGCCATCCTCGGTAATCAGCCAGATGCCTTCTCCTCGCTCGAAGCGCAGAGCCGCACGATTATAGGTGTCGTAAAGCGGGTGCACGGTCGTCGCATCGGTCATTGCATCAGGCCTCCATAAGCCCTCTAAAGTGCTGCGGCTCCGGCTGCGGCCGGCAAGCAGCGAGTTCCTATTGCGTTGATCCCGGACCTGTGCAGTCCGGCGGAAATAAAAAGCCGCCCTCGGGGCGGCATTTATCCGGGGCGTATATTGGGCTTTGCAAGAAAAATGTCAATCAAAGCAAACAGGCTTATGGCGCATCTTTGCGCATGGGTTCATGCCGCAGGCCACATCACACGACAGGCACTGGCAATCCTGGCTGGAAGTGGGTATATGAAGCCCGGAAGTTCCCCCTTGGGCGGCGGCCGGGCAAGATCCCAGGCAAGGCCATTGCACGGCAGGCTTGAAAATGCCCGCCACGATGGACGAAGGATCAAAGAAAAACCGCCTTTGCAACCCAAGTTGGGGAAAACCACAAAAATGGAATCCGCCTGACAAGGCTATCTCTTGTCAGAGAGTCGTTCAGTATTGTAGTTTCTACTTCAAAGAAAAAGCTATATTTCGTGCGACCGACCTAGTCACCCGGATATATATGGTGTTTGCGCTCGGATAATCCGAGAGCACTGGTGGATTCCGGATAACGAAGATTGATTGGAGCCCAGGGCAATGAACTGGACAGACGAGCGCGTTGAACTTCTGAAGAAACTGTGGAGCGAAGGCTTGAGCGCAAGCCAGATCGCAGCACAGCTTGGCGGCGTCAGCCGCAACGCAGTGATCGGGAAAGTGCATCGCCTGAAGCTTTCGGGCCGTGGAAAAACCACAACGGCTGCGCCGCGCAGCAAGAAGGTGAATACACCCGCAGCGGCCCCGCGTCCCGCCGTCCAAAACAACAATAGCGGCACCCACACCACCACGATGCGCACCGCGACCGTGACCAAGACGGTTGGCGCAACCGCGCTTCAGATGGAATATGCGACCGAGGTTGTGGCGGAAACCGTCATCAAGCCCGCCTCCGACGTCGTGGTGCCAATTTCCCGCCATCTGACCCTGTTGCAGCTTAGCGAACGCACCTGCAAATGGCCGATCGGCGACCCGCTCAACGAAGATTTCCATTTCTGCGGCAATGAATCGGGCGAAGCCAGCCCCTATTGCAGCTACCATTCGCGCCTGGCTTTCCAGCCGACAGCCGAACGCCGCCGGGCGCGCTGAATTCAGGAAGCGTCCCCGGTCTGGCTCCGCCGAAGGCGTTTGACCGGAATAACCTGCCAGCTTCGTCCCGGTAACAGAAATGTTGCCGGGACTTTTCTTTTTATGAACCTGCGAGATACTTGGAGTATTTCATATTGTTGCAGCCTCGGCGGAGCGCGCGTTCTGCCCCGGCAGGCGCACCATGAAAGTAGAGCCTTCCCCCAATTGCGAACGCACCACAAGCCGGCCGCGATGGCGGGCCAGAATATGCTTGACGATGGCAAGGCCAAGACCTGTGCCCTTGTGCGCGCGGCTTGTCTCCACGTCGATGCGATAGAAACGCTCTGTGAGGCGCGGAAGGTGTTCGGCAGCAATGCCCGGCCCGAAATCCTGTATGGAGGCGACCACTTCCGTCGCATTTCCCGTGTCTTCCTCGCTTAATCTTATGATGACGCGCTTGCCCTCCTGCCCGTATTTGCAGGCATTTTCGACAAGATTCTGGAAGACCTGAATCAGCTCATCACGCGCGCCCATCACATGAACCGGATGTTCCGGCAGGTGGCGCTCGATGGTCACGCCGAGACCGGCGGCAAGTGGCGTCAGCGTATCGGCCACATGGGCCAGCGTGGCCGCCACATCCACGCTTTCATTGACCGCCAGATGAGCACGCATTTCAAGCCGCGACAGCGACAGGAGATCGTCGATCAAACGCGACATGCGCTCGGCCTGTTTCTGCATGATGTCGAGAAAGCGGTCACGGGCGGCGGCATCGTTGCGCGCCGGGCCTTGCAGCGTTTCGATGAAGCCGCGCAGCGAGGCAAGCGGGGTGCGCAGCTCATGGCTTGCATTGGCGATAAAGTCGGAACGCATACGGTCGATACGCCGTGTTTCGCTCTGGTCGCGGAAAATAAGCACGAAGAGTTCCGGCTTTCCTTCCGCATCACGCAGCGCCTTGACCATGGCCTTGTACCAGCGATCGATGGGAACGCGCTCGAAATATTCGATATTGCGCGGTTCGCCGTCGGCAATCACGCCCTGGATCAGCGCGAGCATTTCCGGGGCGCGAAAGCGCAGATAAAGCGCGGTGCCGTTTTGCAGCGACTGGAACGCTTCAAGCGCCGCCACGTTGGCAAAACGCACCGTTGCGGTGTGATCGAAGACGATCATCGGATCGGTCAGAAGATCGGCCAGCCGCTCGCCCGAGACAGCCGCCATTTCACGGGCTGGCCACTTCCCGCAAGGGAACCTTTTCATCCTCCCCATTGCCAATGCCCGCCGCCGCCCAGACCGCGCCCAGCACAACGAGCGCCAGCAATATGGCGCGGAACCAGAAAGGAAGGTCGAGCGCCATGACACAGATCGCCAGCACCATGCTGACGAAAAGCACACCCTTGATCCGCAGGAGCGGCTCGAAAAGGGATGTTTCCGTTCTGGCTTCCGGTCCGGCGCGGCCGCTGTCTTCGCTCATCCTGCCTCCTTCGTCATCACTACAGCCTGGATTTTCCGGCAAAAGCCTTCGCCCTGCCAGATTTCTTCTGCATGTCCTTTACGCGGCTTCCAAACAGCCCATATCATGCTTTGATATAAACGAAAGGGTTTTGCCGTGGGTGACAGTTCAAAGACAGCCAACAAAAAGAAAGCGAAAAAGAACGGAACCAAGTCCGCAGAAAAGCCGATCAAGATCGAGATCGCCAACAAGAAACGCAAATTCGACATAAACGATCCGAAGTTGCCGGGCTGGATTGATGACTGCGCCTTGCAGTCAGGCGGCTATCCTTATTCATCCAAAATGAAATCCGATGAATATGAAGCCACGCTGGAACGGTTGCAGATCGAGCTGGTGAAGCTGCAATATTGGCTACAGAACACGGGGGAGCGCGTCATCAGCGTTTTCGAGGGACGCGATGCGGCGGGAAAAGGCGGCACCATCTTTACCATCCGCCAGTTCATGAACCCGCGCACCGCGCGCAATGTCGCCCTGCCGAAGCCGACCGAGACAGAGCGCGGGCAATGGTATTTCCAGCGCTACGTTTCCCATTTTCCCACCGCTGGCGAATTCGTCACCTTCGACCGCTCCTGGTATAACCGGGCGGGCGTCGAGCGGGTGATGGGCTTCTGCACCCCCCAGCAGCTTGAAACATTCCTGACCGAAACGCCGGATTTTGAACGGATGATCGTCACCGATGGCATTCACCTGTTCAAGTTCTGGCTCGATATCGGGCAGGAAATGCAGTTGAAGCGGTTCCACGAGCGCCGCCACAGCCCATTGAAGAACTGGAAATTCTCGCCGATGGATATCGCAGGCATTTCTCGCTGGGACGATTATTCGACAGCACTCCACACCATGCTGGAGCGCACCGATACCGGCTATGCGCCCTGGACGATCATCCGCGCCAACGACAAGCGGCGCGCCAGATTGGCGGCAATCCGGCGCATACTCCTTACCCTGCCCTATGAGGGGCGTGACATAGACGCCATCGGCGCGGAGGATCAATCCATTATCGGGCGCGGGGCGGCATTCCTCGCGTCGAATTCAGAAGAGGCATCCTCCAGCGGAATGTAGAACAGGTTTGGCTGGTGCGGGGTCTTTTCCCAGAGATGAGGCTGGCGCACCAGCTGCCACACAGCCCGCCATGCCGAAAGCGAGATCAGCACCCAGTAGATGGGAATGGCAAGGAAATAGGCATAGCCGCCAAGTTCCGTCGGCTCCATGGTCTTGGCGCCGAGCATATGGAAGCTCATATAAGCCATCAGGATATTGATGACATCGAGCGCCAGAAGCCACAGGCCCTGCGGTGTCAGCGGCCCGAACGCCATGCGCAGGCAAAGCCCTGCCAGCATGAGCAGCATCAGCGGGTGCAGCAGCGCCGAACCGATGATGCCGAGCGTATAAATCTGGCTCACGACGAAACGCCACCAGCCAAGCTCGCGCCAGGTGTTCATCGGCTGGCGGCCATGCACCAGCCATGTCTGCATCCACCCCTTGATCCAGCGCGTGCGCTGCCTGTGCCAGACCCCGTGTTCTTCCGGCGCATCCTCTATCGTGCCGCGGCTGATGACATCGATGCGATAGCCAAACCGCGCCAACCGCATGCCGAGATCGGCATCCTCGGTGACATTATAGGCATCCCATCCGCCCACCTGTTCCAGACAGGAGCGGCGAAAGTGATTGGATGTTCCGCCAAGCGGAATAACCAGCCCGCGCCTGGCAAGCCATGGCAGAAGGCCGCGAAACAGCACCGCATATTCAAAGGCAAACATGCGGGTGAGCAGGTTGCGCCGGAAGTTACCGATAATGAGCGGCGCCTGCACACAGGCAAGCTTGCTGCCGCCCCGCCGGAAGGCCTGCCAAGCCTCCAGCAATTGGTCGGGATGCGGCCGATCCTCGGCATCGAAAACGGCGACAATCTCGCCACGGGCAAATTGCAGCGCATAATTCAGCGCCTTGGGCTTGGTGCGCGGACCGCCGGGCGGCACAAGGACCAGCTCGAAATTGGACGGCATAGTGTTGCACCTGATCGCGGCAATGGTCTCGTAATCGTCCTTCTCGCAGACAAGCTTGATGTCGAGCTTGCTGCGTGGCCAATTGAGCCGGTTGAGTGCTGCTATAAGCTGCGCAACCACGTCCTTTTCGCGATAGAGCGGCACCAATATAGAATAGACCGGCAGATCACGCGGCTTGAAAGGCGCAATTTCCGTGAATTGCAGCCGCTTGCCAGAAGCGGCGGCAAAAAGGCGGATAAGAACACAGCCGAAGAAAAACAGCGACATGGCAACATGCAGCGCCAGCATGGTTTTCATCGGCCAGTTCACAATACACCCCAGAAATGCGTAGACCGCCATGGCGATGACAAAAGCCTGCGGCGTATCAAGCACACGTGCGGCGGAGAACAATTGCGGCGTCATGGCGTGGGCCCGCATCACGAGGTCGCGCTGATGACGCTGTCTCAATATGCTTTTCAAAACCGATGGTGTGCAGATGCGAATGCGCTCGCGCAATTGCGGCGCGGCTTTCAGATGTTCGCGCAGCCGCGCGATGCGCCGTTCGCCCGGCGCGATATAAAGATAGGAGATGCCGTCGCGGCCGATGACCATCACCTGCCGGATATGGGCAAAACAGATATTTTCATCACCGGAAACGAAAATGCGCGAAGGCAGGATCTCTTCCGTATAGGGAAGCTGGAGATAATCCGCGATCGCCTCATAAACCATGCGCTCCGTCACGCCGGGCTGATGAACCGCCTCTTCAAAAAAGCCGGTGCCGTGGAGATGTGCAGCACTGAATGCATTTTCAATTCTGTCCTGCGGCATACCGCATCGCTTCAATCTGGCAGATATGGCGCTGCATATCTCCAGATCGACAAGATTCGATCCGACTTTCATGGTTTCCCCGCACGAATACGCGTAACTATTAAATATATCTATATTAGTAATTTATATTTTACACGGATTCACCCCACTTATTATTTAGTATTGGGGGGGCTACATGACAGAAATCTATTACAGTAAATATGAAATTCAATAGAATTCTTTTATATATATATTACACTAATATATGAATTATCAGGATGCCCGTTACTGCTATCGCCGATGGCGCTTGCATAGGCGCCGTTAACCCGGAATTATGGGGAATATTATAGGGTCGCCGGCGATGAAATCCTGTCTGTTGAGCCTGACGATAAGCATGTGCCTTTTCGCTCCTGCCGCCCATGCGGCGGGGGAAGAACCGGCTGCACCGCATTTCTTCAACCAGAAAGAGCGCCTGCCCCTGCCTTCGCTGCAAGGGCTCAATCGTCTGCGCTTCATCACCACCGTCGATTTTCCGCCATTCAACAGGCGTAACGAACGCGGGCAGCTTTCCGGCTACAACATTGATCTGGCCAAGGCGCTTTGCCAGCAGCTCAAGATCGAGGACATCTGCCAGATCGAGGCGGTGCCGTGGGCGGAACTGGAAGAGCGTGTGCTGGATGGACAGGCGGACGCGATCATCGCGGGGTGGGATCCGACCGACAGGAACCGGGAAAAATTCACCTTCACCCGCAGCTATATGCGCCTGCCCGCACGCTTTGCGACCTCCAATGCCAAAAGCTTTACAGAACCCGCTGCAAAGGCGACGCAGGACAAGCCCGTCGGCGTGATTGCCGGGACGGCGCATGAAGCGCTTTTGAAGAACTATTTCCCACAGGCAAAACCCGTGCCCTACCCCAATCGCGATGCCATGCTGACCGCATTGAAGGACGGCAAGATCGACACGGTTTTCGATGACGGCATGTCCCTCTCGGCCTGGCTCGACAGCGCAGAAGGCAGCGCCTGTTGTACTTTCACGGACGGGCCCTATCTGGCGCCTCAATATCTGGGTTCCGGCCTCAGCATCGCTGTTACCCGGCAAAATTCCGCCCTGGCAAGCGCCTTCAACAATGCCCTGCAAGCCCTGCAACAAGAAGGTAAGCTGACCGAGCTTTACCTGAGATATTTCCCGGCAAGCTTTTATTAGAGCATTTCCAGCCCCGCCTCGCACCAGCAAAGCACATAGCGGCGTCCACGGCCCGCACATGTGCGATTTTGACGCACTTTAGCGAAATTCCGGCTGAAACAGAGCCGTCGGAACCGCTCTATCTCTTTGTTTTTTCGCATGTCTTGACCCCGAAACTGGCTCCCACTTTTGGGGATATGCTCCGGACACGCAATTTCAGAAAGTTTTGAAAGTTCCGACAGGACGATACTTACAGTACAAAAGTAAAAATATTTGAAATCAAGTTGATAAGATATTTTACGTCCAGTTTTCGAGACTTTATCGGCCATAATTCCTTATTTTTGCGCCGCTTTTAGCACAAAAACAGGAAAAAATACATCAATTTATTTTGACTTGAAGAAATCCTGCACCGCCCAATAATCTAGTCATGGGAGTAGGAGGATTTATACGATGTTTGATGGTATTCCTGCACAATGGCACAAGGCTCCTGAACAAGCGCGGCGCTCGCCGAACGAAGCGGCTTATGTCTTTCTGGGCATCATGCTCGCCGTCCTGAGCGTTCCTGCGGTATTTCTGGGATGGGCGATATTTCTAAGCGTCGGGTTGATGCTGCAATAACAGCCAAGCCATAAGTGAATTCGTCACTACAGCCTAAAACCGCTCCAATATGACAAAAGCCCCACTTTGCAGCGGGGCTTTTGCGCAAGCGTTTCGGTTTGTCCGGGCGGTCAAATACCGCCGCCCGTACCGCCCGGCGTTTCGGGTGTATCGGCTGTCTCATCCTCATGCTTCTTCGGCGGCTTGCGCGCGATCAGGCTGTAGAACATCGGGATGAAGAAAGTTGCGATGAAGGTCGCCGCCAGCATACCGCCGATCACGCCCGTACCGATGGAATGACGGCTGGCCGAGCCAGCCCCGGTGCTGACCGCAAGCGGCACCACGCCCAGGATGAAGGTAAGCGACGTCATCACGATCGGGCGGAAGCGCAGGCGCGCCGCCGATGCCGCCGCCTCGATTGCGGATTTACCCGACTCACGCTCCAGCACCGCGAACTCCACGATCAGGATCGCGTTTTTCACCGCAAGACCGATGAGCGTCACCAGACCGATCTGGAAATAGACGTCATTGGTAAGCCCGCGCAGATCGGTCGCCAGAAGCGCACCGAAGATGGCGAAAGGCACGGCGGTGATAACCGCAAGCGGCAGGCTCCAGCGTTCATATTGCGCAGCGAGAATCAGGAACACCATGATAAGGCCGAAGATCATCGCCTGCGAGCCGGTGCCGCTGGTGGAGACTTCCTGATAGGCCGAGCCGGTCCATGCGATCTGGTAGCCCTGCGGCAGAACTTGCGCCGCCACTTCCTGCATGGCCTTGATCGCATCACCCGACGTATAGCCCGGAGCCGGGTTGCCGGTGACCTTTGCGGCGTTGAACGCATTGAAACGTTCAAGCTGGTCGGGACCGACAATACGCTTCACCGTCACCAGCGCATCAAGAGGGATCATGCTGCCGGAATCGGCGCGCACGAAAACATGCTTGAGATCGCCCGGATCGCGGCGGAATTCCGCTTCCGATTGCAGGTTAACCTGATAGTTGCGGCCATAGAGCGTGAAGTCATTCACATAGAGGCTGCCAAAGGTTGCCTGCATGGCGGTGAACACCGAATTGATCGGCACACCCATCGCCTTGGCCTTCTCGCGGTCGAGCTGAATGTCATATTGGGGGACATACGGGTCGAAGGTTGTGCGCACGCCCTGCAATTCGGGGCGCTTGGCAGCCGCCTCAGTGATGAGCTTCGTTGCCTGCGTCAGCGATTCCACACCGCCGCCCGTGCGGTCCTGAACATAGAGTTCAAAGCCGCCCGTCGTGCTGAGACCCATGATCGGAGGCGGGTTGAAGGCCAGAACCATGCCGTCCTTGATACCGGCATTCATGCCCATGATGGTGCGTGGCAGGTTGCGCGCATCCGCGTCGGGCGTGGTGCGCTCCTTCCAGTCCTTGAGCATGATGAACATGGTGCCTGCACTGGTCTTCAAACCGCCCGACAGAAGGTCGAAGCCAGAGACGGCGAAGACATTGTCCACGGCAGGGTTCTTGCGGATGTTCTCGCTCACCTGGTCGAGCACGACAGTCGTGCGCTCCAGCGAAGCGGCTGGGGGCAGAACGGCGACACCGAACAGGAAGCCCTGGTCTTCATCCGGCAATAGCGAACCGGGAACCCGCTCGAACAGGTAATAAGTGCTGCCGAGCAGGCCCGCAAAGATGATGAGGCCGATGGTGGCGCGCTTCAGGAAGAAGCGGACACCGCGCGTATAACCGCTCGTCACGCGCTCGAAGGCACGGTTGAAAATGCGGAACGGCAGGATCGGCTCATGATGGCCGGGCTTGAGGATGAGCGCGCACAGTGCGGGCGTTAGCGTCAGGGCCACAAGGCCGGAGAGCGTCACAGAAATGGCGATGGTGACGGCGAACTGCTTGTACATTTCGCCAACCAGACCGCCCATGAACGCAACCGGAATGAACACGGCGCAAAGCACGAGAACGATAGCGATCACCGGCCCCGTCACCTCGCCCATGGCCTTGATGGCGGCCTTGCGTGGCGAGAGTTTTTCGGTGGTCATGATGCGTTCGACATTTTCCAGCACCACGATGGCGTCGTCGACCACGATACCGATGGCGAGCACAAGCCCGAACAATGTGAGAAGATTGATCGAGAAGCCAAGCACATACATGCCCGCAAATGTACCGATGATCGAGATCGGCACCGCGATGACGGGAATGAGTGTTGCACGCCAGTTCTGCAGGAAGATGAACACCACCAGCACGACGAGGATGATAGCCTCGATGAAGGTGTGAACCACTTCCTCGATGGAGACCTTGATGAACTTGGTCGTATCGAAGGGGATCGCATAGTCGATACCGGCGGGAAAGCTTGCCTTCAGCTCGTTCATCCGGTTCTGGATCAGCTCCATTGTGTTGAGCGCATTCGCGCCCGGCTGGAGATAGATCGCGATCGGAACGGCGGGCGTACCGTTCAGGTTACTATTAACCAGATAGCTTTCCGTGCCAAGCTCGACACGGGCCACGTCCTTCAGACGAAGCGTCGCGGCATTCTGGCTCGATGAGCGCAGGATGATATTCTCGAAAGCGGCGGCGTCCGGCAAACGGCCCTGTGTGGTGGCCGTATAGGTGAAGGGCCCTGCGTGCGGATCGGGCTGATCGCCGAAACGGCCAGCGGCGAACTGCGCGTTCTGTTCCTGAATGGCTGCGGAAACATCGCTCGGTGTCAGATTGTACTGGGCAAGCCTGTCCGGGCGCAGCCAGACGCGCATCGAATAATCGATATTGCCGAGCAACTGCACGTCACCTACGCCCGGCAGGCGCTTGAGATCGTCCACGACGTTCAAAAGCGCATAATTGCCGACATAGGTGCGGTCGTAACGATCGGTGGTGGCGAACATCGCGACCATGCCGAGAATGGTCGTGGAACGCTTGTCCACGGTCACGCCAAGGCGCTGCACTTCCTGCGGCAGCGAGGAGGTGGCGCGTTGAACGCGGTTGTTCACGTTGATCGTGGCCTGGTCCGGGTCGGTGCCCAGTGCGAAGGTCACGGTCAATTGCATAGTGCCCGAACCAAGGCTCGAGGACTGCATATAAAGCATGTTCTCGACGCCGTTGATCTGCTGTTCCAGCGGCGCTGCAACGGTCTGCGCCACGGTTTCCGCGCTTGCACCCGGATAGGTCGCGCTCACAACCACCTGCGGCGGCGTCAGCTCGGGATATTGGGCAACTGGCAGAATGCGGATGCAGATGAGGCCAGCCAGCACGAGAACGATGGATATGACCGCCGCGAAAACCGGGCGATCGACAAAGAACCTGTTCATTTCTTGTCTGCCGCCTGTTCTTTTCCAGCCTCAGCTTGCGCCTTGTCATCCACGCCCTGCACTACTGGCTGGACCGGACGGCCCGGCACTGCCTTGATGACGCCTTCGGTAATGACACGATCACCGGAATTGAGACCCTGCGAGATCAGCCAGTCGTTTTTCAACTCACGGGCGCCTGTGACCGGGCGCACTTCAACGACATTGTCCTTGTTGACCACATAGACGAACTGCCCCTGCGCGCTCTGCATGAGGGCGGCCTTGGGCACGGTGATGGCATCCTTCACCTGAATATCGAGGATTTCAGCACGCACGAACTGGCCGGGAATAAGCCGGTGATTGGGGTTTTCCACGACGGCGCGAACGCCGAGTGTGCCGGTTTCCGTATCAAGCGAGGACGAGGTGAAGTCGATGGTGCCTTCATGGTCGTAGGCCTTACCGTCGCCGAAAAGGATCTTGATTTTCAGCCGGTCGGCATCCTCGCCCGTCGCGCCGCGTTCGGCGCGAAGCTTGGCGATTTCCGCTGCTTCCGTATCGGTGAAGGAGAAATTCACATAGACCGGGTCGAGCTGCGTGACCGAAGTGAGAAGGCTCGAAGAGGCATCCGTACCGATAAGGCTGCCTTCATTCACCTGTTCCTGGCTGGTGATGCCGCTGATCGGCGCTGTCACCTTGGTATAGCTCAGGTTCAGTTCAGCCGTGCGCAACTGCGCCTTGGCCGCGGCAACGGCAGCCTTGTTGAGATCGCGCGTTGCAAAAGCGGAATCGCGCACCGCCGCGCTCTGCACCTTTTGCTGCACAAGCTGTTCGGCGCGTTCAGCGTCGCGGATCGACTGCTGGTACTGCGCCTCGGCCTGTGCGACTTGCGCCTGCGCCTTTTCAAGCTCCGCCTGATAAGGCGCCGGATCGATCTCGAACAGGACCTCGCCTGCCTTGACCTGCGTGCCCTCAACGAAATTGCGGTGCAGCAGAATACCGCCGACGCGGGCGCGCACCTGGACATTTCTATATGCGCTGATACGTGCGGCATATTCATAGGTCACAGGCACGTCATGCGGCTTGATATCAACGACGAAAACCTGCGGCGGCGGTGGCGTGGCGCCACCAGGCGCCTGTGCCAGGGCGGGCTGCGCCGCAAAAACAATAAAAGCGGCCCCTGCCGCAAAACACCGGATGGTACGGTTCAAAGTCATGGTGGGAATTCGCCCTTACTGTCGCGCATAGCGACCAGATAAACATACACGTGTGTTTGTAAATACGAATTAGGGTGCTATAGTCAATTGCTTAATGCCATCAATCACGAATGAGTTATCGAAATTTGTGGGTTGAAACCAGAAATGGATTTCAATTCATCCGGGAATCATCATGCGCAGAACAAAAGCCGAGGCCGCGGAAACCCGTGAAGCCATTCTTCTGGCAGCCGAACAGGTGTTCCTCGAACGCGGCGTGAACCAGTCCACACTGACGGAAATCGCATGTTACGCAGGCGTGACGCGCGGCGCGATCTATTTTCATTTTGAAGACAAGCTCGATATTTTCCAGTCCATCATTGGCCGGGCGCGCTTTCCGCAGGAAGAGATCATGCTTCAGGCGGCGCGCTTCGACCATCCCAATCCGCTCCATATTCTCGAACAATCCATCGTCGCCGCGCTGGAGCTTTTCGCCACCGATGAAAGACAGCAGGTCGTCTTCACCATCATCAACCAGCGTTGCGAATATGTGGGCGAGATGGCTCCCGTCATCGACCGGCTGAAGGAAATGCGCAGTAATGTGCTGGCGCTTTTCATCGGCCTTTTGAAAGTGGCCGAGCGGCGCGGCGAGCTTGCAAGCGAATGGAGCGCCGAAACGGCGGCGCAAATTCTGCTCGCCATGGTGGGTGGTTTTCTCAATGAATGGTTACACGGTGAAAAAGGTTTCGATCTCATCATCCATGGCAGCCGTGTGATTTCCACAGTGATCCAGTCGCTGCGCGCACCCGCAAATATCCCGCAGTAGAGCATTTTCGAGCCAAACATGGGAAACGCCGATGCGTCGGATAATGCGCCAAAACAAAGAGTTAGGCTGTAGTGACGATTCTGTTAAAATAGGAACCACTGTAGCGCCTTTCTGCGCCCTGCCTGCCTCCCTACAATCTGCTCGCCTCACCCTTTCGTGAAAGTATCCCGTAAAAATTGGGAAAGACTCTCGACTCTTTTTTAATTTACTCTTACGTCAATGTAACTCTTGCGAAGACAGTGAAACTCGACCACACTAAACAGCGAGGGGCTATCCGGGGGCGGATGGCTGGGAGATGGGCGGGCACCCTAGCGGCCTGCACAAAGGACGGAGCGATCCGGGGAGAAGACATGGCAAAAAAGGTGACTGGGCAAAGCGCAGCCGCGGTCGATTCCGCAAAAGTGGCACCGACTGGCGAAGCCAGACCGGCGGTGGAAAAGATCTGGTTGAAATCCTATCCGGCAGGTGTGCCGCACGATATCAACCTGAGCGCGGCAACCTCCATCAGCGATATGATTTCCGCCTCGTGCCGGCAGTTCGCCAACAGCCCGGCCTTTACCTGCATGGGCAAGGATATTTCCTACAAGGAATTGGACGACCATTCGCGTGCGCTTGCCGCATGGCTCCAGTCACGCGGGCTGGTCAAGGGCGACCGCGTCGCCATCATGATGCCGAACATCCTTCAGTATCCGATTACCTTTACCGCAGTTCTGCGGGCCGGTTTCGTGGTCGTGAACGTCAATCCGCTCTATACGCCGCGCGAACTTGAACACCAGTTGAACGATGCCGGCGCAAAGGCGCTCGTCGTGCTGGAAAACTTCGCCACCACGGTTGAAAAGGCACTGCCATCGATCAATGTGCCCAATATCCTCGTCGCTTCCATGGGCGATATGCTCGGTTTCAAGGGCCACATCGTCAATCTGGTCGTGCGCCGCGTGAAAAAGATGGTCCCGGCCTGGAATATTCCCGGCCATGTGCGCTTCAAGGATGCGCTGGCGCAGGGCCGCGCGAAATCCTTCAATCCGGTGCCGGTACAAGGTTGCGACATCGCCTTCCTGCAATATACCGGCGGCACGACCGGCATATCCAAGGGCGCGATGCTGACCCACAGCAATATTCTGGCCAATGTCGAGCAGATGAACCTGTGGATGGACGTGGCTTTCCGCAACAAGGGCAAGCCCAAGGCGCTCAATTTCGTTTGCGCCCTGCCGCTCTATCATATTTTCGCGCTCACCGTGAACGCGATGATCGGCATGAAGCTTGGCGCGCGCAATATCCTCATTCCCAATCCGCGCGACATTCCAAGCTTCGTCAAGGAACTGAAAAAATATCCGGTCCACATCTTCCCCGGCCTCAACACGCTGTTCAACGGGCTGATAAACAACCCGGACTTCCAGACGCTCGATTTCAAGCCGCTCATCCTCACGCTGGGTGGCGGCATGGCGGTGCAGCGCCCCGTCGCGGAGCGCTGGCAGCACATGACGGGCTGCCACATCACCGAGGGCTACGGCCTGTCGGAAACCTCGCCGGTGGCCTGCGCCAATGCGCTTGATGCGACTGAATTCACCGGCACAATCGGCCTTCCGATGCCATCGACCGATGTGGTCATCCGCGACGATGACGGCAGCGATCTGCCTCTCGGCAAGGTGGGCGAAATTTGCGTGCGCGGCCCGCAGGTGATGAAGGGTTACTGGAACCGCCCGGAAGAAACCGCGCGCGCCATCATGGCTGACGGCTTTTTCCGCACCGGCGACATGGGCTTCATGGACGAGCGCGGCTACACCAAGATCGTGGACCGCAAGAAGGACATGATCCTCGTTTCCGGCTTCAACGTCTATCCGAACGAAATCGAGGAAGTCGCGGCAGAGCATCCGGGCGTGCTGGAATCGGCTGCCGTGGGTATTCCAAACGAGCATTCGGGCGAAGTGGTGAAGCTTTATGTCGTGCGCCGCGACCCGGAATTGACGGAAGACGAGGTGAAGGCCTTCTGTGCGGAACGCCTCACCAATTACAAGCGCCCGCGCGAGGTGGAGTTCCGCGAATCCCTGCCGAAAAGCAATGTCGGCAAGATTCTGAGGCGCGAGCTTCGCGACTGACCGAAACCCGGTTGCGGAGACTACCATGAGTGAAACGGTCGAATTTCAGGCGGAAGACGGCATAAGCCTTTCCGGCCAGTTGTTTCAGGGAACGGGCGGCAAACCGCTCGTTCTTGTTTCCAGCGCAACCGCCGTTCCCCAGGGCTTCTACGCCGCTTTCGCCCGGCATCTGGTGGATCACGGTGCGCGCCGTTCTCACCTATGATTATCGCGGCGTTTCGGCCTCGCGGCTTACGGGCAAATCCCGCAAGCCGATCCGCTTCAAGGATTGGGCCATGCTGGATTTTCCGGCAGCACTGCGGCAATTGCAATCGGTAGAACCGGGGCATGAAACGGTCAGTATCGGCCAATCCTTCGGCGGGCAGGCATTGGGCATATCCGGGCAATCCGCGGCCTTCACACGCTATGGCATGGTCGCAGCCATGTCCGGGGCCTTGCGGCTTCTCAATGACCGATGGGCGTGGCCACGCATGAACCTTGTCGGCGTGCCGGTTTCCTATTTCACGAAGAACATGCCGAAATGGGTGGGCGGCGAACCTATTCCCGGCACGGTTTTCCGAGATTGGGCACGCTGGTGCCGGATGGAAAACTATTTTTTCGACGATCCGCATCTGAATGCGCGCGAACTTGTGGCTGCCGTTCGCACACCGATTTTCGCCATCGGACTGGACGACGATCCATGGGGCACCCGTGCTGCCGTTCAGCATTTTCTCGATTACCATGTCAATGCGCCCATCGGGCAACGCTGGTATTCGCGCAAAATGGCAGGCAACCAGCCCATCGGCCATCTCGGCTATTTCCGCTCGCGCTTTGCCGAAACGCTCTGGCCCGAAATGACTGGCTGGCTGCTTGATGGCAAAATGCCCGATCAGGCCGAAGGCAGCACGAAAGGCTGAAGAATAGCGGGCAGGCCCGCGACGCTTTCGAGCACCAGATCGGCATGTGGCTCCAGCGCCTCACGCGGGCTGTTGCCGGAAAGAACACCGACGGCAAGCCCCGCCCCTGCCGCATGGGCGGTTTCCAGATCGTGCAGATTGTCGCCCACCATGGCAATTTCATGCGGCGAGAGCCCAAGCTTTTCGGCAAAATAAAGCAGCGGATCGGGAAAGGGTTTCGGGCGCGCGGCGGTATCATAGCCGATCATCACATCGAACAGATGGTCGATGCCGAGCGCCTTTGCCGTGACACGGGCTCCTGCTTCGGAATCATTGGTGGCAATGCCGAGCCGATAGCCCGCACCGCGCAGGACGGCAAGCGTTTCATGCACCGCCTCGATAGCGATAGCCGAGCGAGCGCCTTCGGCGATGCAATAAGCATCATATTTCTCAATCAATGAACGCAATTGCGGCCCCGCGAGGCCCGGATGCCAAAGCGAAACAATATCTTCCACCGTTCCGGCGGCGATGACGGAATTGGCGCGAAAACGTTCGGCCAGCCAGTCATAACCCCCCGCATCCAGCAAGGCGCGCGCCAGCACTTCGTCACCTTGCGCCGACCATTGCGCCAGTTGCCATGAAATGGAGAACCATGTGCGATCGAAGTCGATCAGTGTGCCGTCCTTGTCAAAGAGGACGGCACGGATCGATTTCACGCGGTCGGCAAGGTGCGCAGCCATCATGCTTCAAGCGCACCGGCGCGTTTCTTGACCGCCGAAGGCTTGTCAGCCAGGAGCTTCAAAAGATCATCGCCACGACGCACATAGCGCAGCGAACGGCGCGTCAGGATGCGGCCTGCCTGCGGTGCAGTAATGGCGATATCGCCTTCCGGCTCGCCGGGGCGGGTGACGACGGTGGCAAGCTTTGCGCCCGCTTCCACCACGTCGCCCGGCGCAACATGAAAAAGCACCATGCCGCCTTCGGGCGCACGGATCATCTCCACATGCGAAAGCGGCGTCACGAGGCCCTTATACTCACCATCGAGCTTCACATTTTCATCGCGAACCACGCCGCGATGCACAAGAAACCTGTAAAGCCCTTCGGCGTCACCCCGGCCCATATCGGCATAGACATCGCTCATCCCTCGGAATTCGACCGTGGTGACGGCACGGCGCTTCATATTGCGCTTGTCAGCAGGCAATTGCAGCACAGGATGGGCGCAGGCCTCGTCAAAGGCCGCATCCAGCGTCGTATTCCAGGCGAGGATTGCGGTGGAATTCAGCGCAATCGCCAGATCCTTCATGTCCTCGACGAATTCTTCCGCGATATAGACATAGTTTTCGCCCTCATCGTCGCGGTGCAGGTCGAGAACGATATCGTTGGCCAAGGCAAGCTTCAAAAGCGTCGCCTTGAGGCGCTGGGCAAGTGCAACCGGCGCATCCGGCCCCGGCAGGTCCGATGTATCGAAATCCGGCAGAAGCGGGAAAGCACGGTTGAAATTGATGAGCGAGAAGGTCTCGAAGCGGCCTAGATGCTGGTGCGCCTGCCACTGATTGGAACCGATCGGGTTGGCCTGCGGGACAAGAGTGATATTGCCCAGGATTCGACCTTCTTCGGCAGCTTGCTTCAGCATGGGAATGAGGAAATGAAGGGCTGCCTGTCCCGGCAATTCAGCACCATGGAGCGAGGATTGAAGGTAAGCGCCCGGCGCTTTCGCATCTTTGCCCTCAAAACGCAGCACACGCAGCTCGATGGCATTGCCCGGTACATCGCCGGCAAATTTTATGATCTCGGTCTTCATTCCCACGTCCTAATCCTTCGATGCAGATAGAGCCGGGCCAGAAGCACGATCTTGTTCCGAAGCCGCTTACACTTTTCGGGATCATGCTCCAGAGCGGTTCCGGTTAAAACGGAATCGTTGGAACCGCTCTATCTCTTTGTTTAAGCATGATCTTGCTCCGAAAACCGCTTGCACTTTTCGGGATCATGCTTCTGGTCCGGCTTTTCTCGTATTTCTAACCTTACAGATAATGCGGTCAAGCTTTCCTTCGCGCATGCAGATGCGCGACAAGCCCTTGCGTGGAAGCGTCGCGACCACTCGCCCCTTCCTTGCCCGATACAACCGGCAAAAGTTCCGTCGCCAGTTCCTTACCCAGTTCCACGCCCCATTGATCGAAGGCATTGATGCCGAAAATCTGCGCTTCGACGAAAACACGATGTTCGTAAAGCGCGATCAGGCGACCCAGCGTATAGGGGTCGAGCATGTCATGGATGAGCGTCAGGGATGGGCGGTTGCCGGAAAAGACGCGGTGCGGGGCAATGCGCTCCACTTGCGACGCAGGCAGGTTCTTTGCCTGCAACTGCGCACGCGCCTCGTCCAGCGTGCGGCCTTTCATCAGGGCTTCGGACTGGGCAAGGCAGTTTGCCATCAGCATTTCATGCTGGTGATCCAGTGTCGGCTCGTGGCCCTTGGCCGCCACGATGAATTCCAGCGGGATCGTATCGGTTCCCTGATGCAGAAGCTGGAAAAAGGCGTGCTGGCCATTGGTGCCGGGCTCACCCCAGACAACGGGGCCGGTTGGGCCGGAAACCGGCTTGCCATCCAGCGTCACGCTCTTGCCGTTCGATTCCATATCGAGCTGCTGCAAATAGGCCGGGAGGCGCGAAAGGCGCTGGTCATAAGGAATGATGGCGCGGCTGCCATAACCGCAGATTGCGCGATGCCAATAGCCGATGAGGCCGAGCATGACGGGCAGGTTCTTTTCCAGTGGCGCATCGCGGAAATGCACATCCATGGCGTGTGCGCCCGCAAGGAACTTGCGGAAATTATCCGGGCCGACGGCGATCATCACCGGCAGGCCGATGGCCGACCAGACCGAATAACGCCCGCCAACCCAGTCCCAGAAGCCGAAAACACGATCTTCAGGAATGCCGAAGGCCGCAACCTTGTCGAGCGCAGTGGAAACGGCAGCAAAATGCGCGCCCACCGCCGCCTCGCCCAGGGTGTCTGCCACCCATTTGCGCGCCGTCTGCGCGTTCGTCATGGTTTCAATGGTCGTAAAAGTCTTCGACGCGACAATGATAAGCGTCGATGCCGGATCAAGCGGCGAAAGCGTGTCGGCAATATGCGCGCCATCGATATTGGAAACGAAATGCGCGCGTGGCTCATCATGATAGGGCGCAAGCGCCAGCGTCGCCATGACAGGCCCCAGATCGGAACCGCCAATGCCGATATTCACGATATCGGTAATCTTCCGGCCGGTCGCGCCCTTCAACGCGCCGGACCGGATGCCATCCGCAAAAGCGGCCATGCGGTCGAGCACATGTTTCACATCCGGCAGTACATTATGCCCGTCAACCAGCACTTCCTTCGAGGACGTGTCGCGCAGCGCCACATGCAGAACGGCGCGGTCTTCGGTATTGTTGATATGCTCGCCCGCGAACATGGCGGCGCGGCGCCCTTCCACATCGGCAGCGACGGCCAGCTCTTTCAACAGCGCCATGGTCTCGTCGTTAACCCGGCACTTCGACCAGTCGAACAGAAGATCATCCAGGCAGAGCGAATATCGCCCGAACCGGCCGGGGTCGGCGCTGAATGCCGCGCGCATATCGCGCGGGGCCGATTCCGCCCAATGCTTTTTCAGCTTTGCGACCGTTGCTTCAAGCTTCGTCGCGTCTCTTGCCATGGTGCTACTCCCGAATCAAATCGATTTAATCTCGGATATTAGGCGGTTTAGAGAAGGTTTGCGGCAAATAAATTACCCAACTTCCACTTTAGACAGAGCGTTATATACATCATATACGTCCATTCAGGACTATACACGTCGGAGTGAAGCATGGATCTTACCGGAGAAGAACGGATTGCAGCGCCGCGGCAGGCCGTTTGGGATGCGTTGAACGATATTGAAACATTGAAAGCCTGCATTCCCGGTTGCGATGGCATAGAGCGCATTTCCGAAACCGAAATCCGCGCCGCACTGAAAGTAAGTTTCGGCATTCTTAAGGTCCGCTTTCATGGAATGCTGGAACTTTCCAATATGAGACCGCCGGAATCCTACACGATTTCCGGCCATGGCGAAGGCTCCATTGCAGGCTTCGCCCACGGCGTAACCGATGTGCGGCTTCACGAGGATGGCAGCGCCACAGTCCTCTCCTACGTTATTCGCGGCGATGCAGGCGGCAAGGTCGCCCAGCTCGGCAGCAGGCTTCTGGGTTCCGTCGCACGCAAGATCGCCGACCGCTTCTTCACCAATATTGCTGAAGCGGCAGCGAAACAGGATGTCCTCTAAAAATCCCGAAGGCGCGCGCTTTTCCTCATAATTGACCGGATGATAAAAAATTTGACCTTCCATCAAAATCTGTCATCCTGTCTGTAACGGGCCATAAGCGGCAATAAAGATCGCAGCCCGGAAAAACAGCAGCTTTGCGCAAAGGGAACCCGCATGGCTGCATCAGCAAAAATGGGAGATGCGATCCATGAAACACACGGGATCAGCAGGAAGTTCGTCCATTGATGCAGGCTCTCCAGACATTCGCGGCGCGCGGCTTCCTGCTGGCGATTATGCGCATGTCTTCGACGACCTGCATCCACCGCTCTCACCGCATGAAGCCATTGTCGAAAGCGACCGCTGTTATTTCTGTTATGACGCGCCTTGCATGAACGCCTGCCCGACGGGCATCGATATTCCGCTTTTCATCCGGCAGATCAATGCAGGCAACCCGGCTGGCGCGGCCAGGACCATTCTTGCCGAAAACATTCTGGGCGGCATGTGCGCCCGCGTCTGCCCGACCGAAACGCTCTGCGAGGAGGTCTGTGTGCGCGAGGTGGCGGAAGGCAAGCCGGTGAAGATCGGCCATTTGCAACGCTACGCCACCGATATGCTGATGGCCACGGGCAACCACCCGTTTACCCGCGCAGCCGAAACGGGCAGGCACATTGCCGTTGTCGGCGCTGGCCCGGCGGGCATTTCGGCTGCACATCGCCTTGCCATGCATGGCCATCAGGTGACGATCTTCGAGGCCCGGCCCAAGGGCGGTGGTCTCAACGAATATGGCATCGCCGCCTATAAGACGGTGAACAATTTCGCCCAGCGCGAACTTGATTTCGTGTTGCAGATCGGCGGCATCCATATCGAATATAACCAGACGCTGGGCCAGGACATTACCGTCGAGGCGCTGAAGGCCGGATATGATGCGGTGTTCCTCGCCATGGGGCTGCCGGGCGTGAACGACCTCGGCCTTGCCGGCGAAGACGCGCCGAACGTGCTGGATGCCGTCGATTACATCGCCAATCTGCGGCAGGCCAGGAACCTTTCCACCCTGCCCGTCGGGCGCGATATCGTCGTTATCGGTGGCGGCATGACGGCCATCGACGTTGCAATCCAGACCAAAAAGCTCGGCGCAAACAACGTCACCATCGTCTATCGCCGCGGACAGGAAAGCATGAATGCCAGCGCCTATGAACAGGAACTGGCGCAGATACATGGCGTCGTCATCCGCCACTGGTTGCAGCCCCATGCGCTGGAGCGCAGTGAAGACGGCATCGTCCATGCGATCACCTTTGAATATACGGCCAATCGGGATGGCAAGCTTGTCGGCACCGGCGAATATCTGACCCTTGACGCCGACCAGGTGTTCAAGGCCATCGGCCAGACCTTCGATCCGGAACCCTTGCGCGGGTCCGGCATCGCCCTTGCGAAAGGCCGCATCAGCGTGGATGCGGAAGGGCGGACCTCGGTGGAGGGTATCTGGGCTGGCGGCGACTGTGTGGCAGGCGGAAAAGATCTGACGGTTGCCTCCGTTGAAGACGGCAAGGTCGCGGCCTTATCCATTCATGCGGCACTGACGAGCCGCCCGGAAGCTGTGGAAGGTTTTGCCGAAGCCGTTCTTTCCGGTGCCGCGCATCATGCGCCCGCAGCGCCATCCCGTCACGCAACCGTTCAACCTGGCAGCGAACAGGGTTTGGGAGATTGAAAAATGGCTGATCTTTCAACGAATTTCCTCGGCATCAAATCACCCAATCCGTTCTGGCTCGCCTCGGCCCCGCCGACCGACAAGGCCTATAATGTCGAGCGCGCTTTCAAGGCAGGCTGGGGCGGCGTAGTCTGGAAAACGCTCGGCGCGGAAGGCCCGCCGGTGGTCAACGTAAACGGCCCGCGCTATGGCGCGATCCACGGCGCGGACCGGCGGCTTCTCGGCCTCAACAATATAGAACTCATCACCGACCGGCCGCTGGAGATAAACCTGCGCGAGATGAAAGAGGTGAAAATGCGCTGGCCGGACCGCGCATTGATCGCCTCGATCATGGTGCCCTGCGAGGAGGAGGCATGGAAGGCGATCCTGCCGCTGGTGGAGGAAACCGGCGCGGACGGGATCGAACTCAATTTCGGCTGCCCGCACGGCATGAGCGAGCGCGGCATGGGGGCAGCGGTTGGTCAGGTGCCGGAATATGTCGGCATGGTCGTCAAATGGTGCAAGCAATACAGCCGTATGCCGGTTATCACCAAGCTGACGCCCAATATCACCGATATCCGCAAGCCTGCCCGTGCGGCTTTTGCCAATGGCACGGATGCTTTGTCACTCATCAATACGATCAATTCCATCGTGTCTGTCGATCTCGACACGATGTCGCCCGTGCCTTCCATCGACGGGCGCGGCAGCCATGGCGGCTATTGCGGCCCGGCGGTCAAGCCGATTGCGCTCAACATGGTGGCGGAGATTGCCCGCGACGCGGAAACGGCGGGTCTGCCGATTTCAGGCATTGGCGGCATCACCACCTGGCAGGATGCGGCTGAGTTTATCGCGCTTGGCTGCGGCACGGTGCAGGTCTGCACCGCCGCGATGACCTATGGCTTCAAGGTCGTGCAGGAGATGATCGACGGTCTTTCCGACTGGATGGACAGCAAGGGCTATCAGACACTCGACGACTTCCAGGGCTGCGCCGTTTCCCATGTGACCGACTGGCAATATCTCAACCTCAACTATGTCACCAAGGCCCGCATCAATCAGGACCTCTGCATCCAATGCGGCCGCTGCCACATTGCCTGTGAGGACACCTCGCATCAGGCCATCACGGCCATGGTGAATGGCGCGCGTCATTTCGAGGTGATCGACGAGGAATGCGTCGGCTGCAATCTCTGTGTCAATGTCTGCCCGGTGGAGAACTGCATCACCATGGAGCAGATTTCCGGCGTAGACCCGCGCACGAAGGCGCCCATCATGCCCGCTTACGCCAACTGGACCACGCATCCGAACAATCCGGCGGCCATGAAGGAGGCCGCCGAATAAAAGACTTTCGCAATAGAGCATTTCCAAAAAAGTGCGAAGCGCGTTCAGGCAAACCGTGCCTGAATGGCCTGCGACAGAAGGGCGACAGGCCGCGTGGTGTCGCCCGGCGGGTTCCACCGCAATTCCTCAATCTCGCTGGAGGCGATGGGCACCTGCCCTTCCTCCAGCGTAAGATGGTAAAGCTCGGCTTCCACCGTCGCATCCGTTTCGTTGGCGGCAGGGGCTGCCATTTTCGCCGCATAACGCAACTGGCTGCGGCCAATGCGGATGCCCAGTTCCTCCTCGATCTCGCGCAAGAGGCAGGTTTCCGGGTCTTCGCCGTCATCGATCTTGCCGCCGGGCTGAAAGAATATCTCGCTACCGCGCTTGCGCACGAGAAGGAAACGGCCCGCTTCATCGCGGATAATGGCTGCTGAAATACGAATCGTCTTCATGATTTCGGAGCATCATCACGCAGGCGGATGCCGTCAAGAATAATGGCGCTGACAGCGCGTGCAGCCTCATCATAAAAATTTGCGGCTTCGGCGCGTGGTCCCATAATGGCCAAAACCTGTACGGCAAAATCGGAATAATGCTGCGTTACCGCCCAGATGGTGAAAATCAGATGATAAGGATCGACAGGCGCAATGCGCTTTTGCGCAATCCAGCGATGGATGACCGCCGCCTTCTCATCCACCAGCTCCTTCAGACGCCCCTTCAAAAAACCGGCAATGGCAGGCGCGCCATGCAGGATCTCATTGGCAAAAAGGCGCGAGGCCTCCGGCTTGCTCGCGGAAATTTCCAGTTTCCGCGCAATATAACGGCGAAGCTCTTCCAGGGGATCGCCATCGGGATCGATATCCTCGAAAGGCTCAAGCCATGTGGCAAGCGTATCTTCCAGCACGGTAACGTAGATGTTCTGCTTGCGGGGGAATTAATAGAGGAGGTTCGGCTTGGACATGCCCGCCTTTTCGGCGATCTGATCTATCGTGGAGCCGCGAAATCCATAGGCCAAAAACACGTCCAGCGCCGCGTCGAGGATCAGGCGGCGATTGATGCTTTGAATGCGCGTGCCACCTTCCGCCTTTTCCTTTGCTGTTGAGCCATTGCGGAAATCTGATGGGGCTATGGCCATTTGATACCTTTCGGCAGAATAGAATTTTTCAAAACCGCTTGACCGTTCTCTTATGCTCTTCTAGCCTGCATTTTGACCAACTAGTCAAGTTTTTACATCTTGTAGAAACATTGAGGCCAAAGAGCCGGGTCACGGGAACATAGAGAAGCGAGGTGAATGCGGGCCATAGCTGAATGGCACGCATTGAAACGCGCTTTCATTCATGAGGAGGCAGGCGCATGGTGCTCACCAGCAATCTCAGAGTCAATGGCGATCGCCTTTGGGACAGCCTTATGGAAATGGCGAAGATCGGTCCCGGTCTGCGCGGCGGCAACAATCGCCAGACCCTGACCGACGAGGATGGCGAAGGCCGCAGGCTTTTCCAGAACTGGTGCGAAAAGGCCGGGCTTTCCATGGGCGTGGACACCATGGGCAACATGTTCTTCACCCGCCCCGGCGAGGATAGCGACGCTGACCCGGTCTATATGGGCAGCCATCTCGACACGCAGCCGACAGGCGGCAAGTTCGACGGCGTTCTGGGTGTGCTGGGCGGACTGGAAGTCATGCGCACGCTCAACGACATGAATATCAGGACCAAACGCCCCATTGTCGTGGTCAACTGGACCAATGAGGAAGGTACGCGCTTTGCCCCCGCCATGCTGGCCTCCGGCGTGTTTGTGGGCGTGCTCGATCAGAACTGGGCTTATGAGCGCACCGATGCCAAGGGCAAGACGTTCGGCGAAGAGCTTGTCCGCATCGGCTGGAAAGGCGACGAGCCTGTGGGCAGCCGCAAGATCCATGCGATGTTCGAGCTTCACATCGAACAAGGGCCGATCCTCGAAGCGGAGCACAAGGATATCGGGGTTGTCACCCATGGGCAGGGCCTTTGGTGGTTGCAGGTAACGCTGACCGGAAAGGAGGCCCATACCGGCTCCACGCCGATGAGAATGCGCAAGAATGCAAGCCTTGGCCTCGGCAAGCTTCTGCAACTGGTCAACGAGATCGCCATGGCGCATCAACCCGATGCCGTGGGCGGCGTCGGCCATATCGACGTATCGCCCAATTCACGCAACGTATTGCCGGGGCAGATCGTGTTCACGGTCGATTTCCGCTCGCCGAACCAGGCCACGCTCGACGGCATGAAGGCGCGTTTTGAAAAAGAAGCGCCAAAAATCGCCGAGGAACTGGGCATCGGCATCGAGATCGAGGTGGCGGGCCATTTCGACCCCGTGACCTTCGACACAGGCTGCGTGGAAGCCATTCGCAATGCGGCCGAAAGGCTGGGCTATAGCCACCGCAACATTGTTTCCGGCGCGGGTCACGATGCCTGCTGGGTCAATCGCGTTGCACCGACGGCCATGGTCATGTGCCCTTGTGTGGATGGGCTCAGCCATAATGAGGACGAGGATATTTCAAAGGAATGGGCGTCGGCGGGAACCGACGTGCTTCTGCATGCTGTATTGGAGACTGCTGAAATTGTAAGCTGAACTTCCCAATACCGCTGTTCGCAACAAAACCAACAAGGGGAACGACGAACAATGGCCAAGACCGGGGCAAGCAAAGTCATCAAGGGCGGCACCGTCATCACGGCTGACCGCACGTTCAGGGCAGATATTCTTATCGAAGACGACAAGATCGCCGCCATTGGCGATAGCCTTGAAGGCGATGAGGTCATCGACGCATCCGGCTGCTATGTCATGCCGGGCGGCATCGACCCGCACACCCACCTGCAAATGCCCTTCATGGGCACATATTCCTCCGACGATTTCGACACGGGCACGGCGGCAGCACTTGCCGGCGGCACGACGATGGTGGTCGATTTCGTCCTGCCGGATTCCGAGGGCAATCTTCTGGATGCGCTTCAGGAATGGTTTCAGAAGGCGGGCAAGGCGCGCACCGATTATTCGTTCCACATAGCGATCACCGGCTGGAACGAGCGCACTTTCAACGAAATGGTCGAAGTGGTGAAGCGCGGCATCAACACGTTCAAGCATTTCATGGCCTATAAGGGCGCGCTGATGGTGAATGACGATGAGATGTTCGCCTCGTTCCAGCGTTGTGCGGAACTGGGTGCCATGCCGCTCGTCCATGCGGAAAACGGCGATATCGTCGCGCAATTGCAGGCGAAACTCATGGCCGAAGGCAATGACGGGCCGGAAGCCCATGCCTATTCCCGCCCGCCGGAAGTGGAAGGAGAAGCCACCAATCGCGCCATCATGATCGCCGATCAGGCGGGCGTACCGCTTTATGTGGTGCATGTCTCCTGCGAGCAAAGCCATGAAGCAATCCGCCGCGCGCGCCAGAAGGGTATACGTGTTTTCGGCGAGCCGCTGATCCAGCATCTGACGCTCGATGAAAGCGAATATCACAATCGCGACTGGGACTATGCCGCGCGGCGCGTGATGTCGCCGCCGTTCCGCGACAAGCTCAATCAGGACAGCCTCTGGGCGGGCCTTGCGGCTGGAAGCCTGCAATGCGTGGCGACCGATCATTGCGCCTTCACCACCGAGCAGAAACGCTATGGCATCGGCAATTTCACCAAGATTCCGAACGGCACCGGCGGGCTGGAGGAACGTATGCCGGTTCTGTGGACGCGCGGCGTGCGAACGGGCCGCCTGACACCTAATGAGTTCGTGGCCGTCACTTCCACGAACATCGCGAAAATCCTCAACATCTATCCGCAGAAAGGTGCCGTGGTGCCAGGCGCGGACGCCGATCTTGTTATATGGGATCCGGAGGCGACCAAGAAGATTTCCGCCAAGACGCAGCATTCCTCCATCGATTACAACGTGTTCGAGGGTTTCGAGCTGAAGGGGCTGCCGATCATGACGCTGTCGCGCGGGCGGATCGCCTTCGACAAGGGACAGGTGACAGCAAAACCGGGCGACGGGCGCTTCATCGAGCGTGAGCCGAATGGCGCGGTCAATCGCGCGCTATCGCAATGGAAGGAAATTGTCGCGCCGCGCAAGGTGGAGCGCAGTGCCGAACATATGCCGATAGGAGTCTGATGCGATGACCATGGCTCAGCTTCGGGAAGTGCATATGATGAACGTCAATAGCATGGCCCCGGAGCGGGGCCCGAAAGCAGACGGGAAGCGTGCTTCCGGGTTTTGTTTGTGTGCCTGTGCCGCTATTTGAGTTTTTCTTCCAGAGCCTCGGCGCGGACAAGCTCGCGTTCCAGCCGTTCCTCTTCCTCAACCTTTGGCTTGGTGAAACGGCCAAGCAGGAGATAGGCAACAGGCGTCACATAAAGCGTGGCGATGGTCGCAAGACCCAATCCGCCAACGATGACCCAGCCAAGCGCCACGCGGGCTTCTGCGCCCGCGCCGCTTGCCAGCACCAGCGGCACGCCGCCCAGGACCGCGCAGATCATCGTCATGCAGACGGGACGCAGGCGGATATTCGCCGCCTCCTCGATTGCCTCGCGAACATTCAGGCCCTTGTCGCGCAACTGGTCGGCGAATTCCACGATGAGAATGCCGTTCTTGGCCATGATGCCGACAAGCAGCACAAGGCCGATCTGGCTATAGACGTTGAGGCTCGTGCCGGTGAGGATCATGGCGAAGACTGCACAGCCCAGGCCCAAAGGTACCGTGGCCATGACGATCAACGCGCTGATGAAGCTTTCAAACTGTGCTGCCAGCACCAGCAAAATGATAACGATAGCAAAGCCGAACACGATGGCCATGCCGCTCGACGTTTCGCTGAGCGTGGACGCTTCGGCAAGCGGGATGATGTGGCTGCCGGGCGGCAGAAGCGGGGCGGCAATCTCCTGCGCCGCCGCAAAGGCGTTACCGAGCGCAAAATCGTCACGCAGATTGGTGGTGATCGCCACGGAACGCTGGCGCAACTCCCGATTAAGCTGTGGCGGAACAGCCTTTTCGACAACGCTTGCAATGGATGACATCGGCACATAGCGGCCATCCGCTGTTTTCATGAAAATATTTTCAAGATCGGTCGGATCGTTGATCGGGTTGGTGGTCGAGACGCGCTTCACATCGAAGCTGCGGTCGCCCACATAGACCGAACCGATCTTGCGGCCATCGAGAACCGCCTGCACGGCATTGGCAAGGCCGGTGATATCGATGCCCAGATCGGAAGCACGCTCGCGGTTGATCTCCACCGAAATCTGCGCCTGTGTCGGCTCCACCGACAGGCGGGGCTGCACGAAGCGCGGGTCTTTCTCCAGCGCCGCCACCACCGCCTGCGCGGCAGGCTGGAGTTTGGCATATTCACCACCGACAATAGCGAATTGCAGACCATTGCCCGCGCCGCGAATACCAAGGCTGTTGGGCTGCGTGGTAAAGACGCGCACCGCCGTAATGCCTTTGATCCGGTTGGTGATGTCGGCCATGATTTCCTGCTGGGAACGCTGGCGCTCCTTCCAGGGGGCACGCGTCAGCACCACAAAACCATTATTGGACGAGCCACCTGAACCGGCAATCGCGTAGGTGGTGGTGATTTCACCGCTATCGCGCAGGGGCTGGATCGCTTCCTCGATCTTGTCGAGCTGGGACTGAAGGAATTCGACACTGATGCCCTGCGGCCCGTTGATGCGCAGAAGCGCCACCGCGCGGTCTTCCGAAGGCGTGAGTTCCTGGCGGATCAGGCCATAGCCGACATAGGACGCACCGGCGAAAAGCACTGCCACCAGCACGACGATAAAGGGCGCCGAAAGGCAGGCATGAAGCGTCTTGCGATAGAAATTCGCCAAGCCGCCGCCAATGCGGCGCAGGAAGAGCGGGCCATGCCCTTCGCTTTCCACCGTGGCGCTTGCTTCCTTCAGGAAGCGCGAGGCGAGCATGGGGCAAAGTGTGAGCGCGACCACGGAGGAAAGAAGAACCGCAATTGCCAGCACGAAGCCGAATTCGCGGAACAGGCCGCCCGCCTGCCCCGGCAGGAAGGAAATCGGCACGAAAACGGCAGCAAGCGTAAGCGTGGTGGCGATGACGGCGAAGAACACTTCCTGCGTACCGAGCACGGCTGCGGCGCGCGGCCCCATGCCCTGATTGCGGCGGCTCACCACGTTTTCCAGAACCACGATGGCATCATCCACCACGAGGCCCGTGGCAAGTACCAGCGCCAGAAGCGTGAGGATATTGACCGAGAAGCCCACCAGATAGATCGCCGCAATGGTGCCGATCAGGGCGGCCGGCATGGAGAGCGCGGGGATCAGTGTCGCGCGCGCATCCCACAGAAACATGAAGATGATGGCAACGACGATAATCACCGACGCGATCAGCGCGATTTCGACTTCATGGATGGCGCCGTTGATGAAGTTCGCATCGTCACTGGTAACGGCAATGCTGACCCCTTCCGGCAGGGTTTTCTGCAAATTGGCAACGGCTGCGCGCACGCCTTGCGAAATATCGAGCGTGTTCGACTGCGCCTGACGCACGATGCCGAGGCCGATGGCGGTCTTGCTGTTGGAGCGCACCGCCGAGCTTTCGATATCCGGCCCAAGGGTGACTGTCGCAACATCGCGGATCTGCGTGCGCCCCTTGATATAGACATTCTCGAAATCTTCCGGCTTTTCCAGATTGGCGGTGGCGCGCACCACGATGGACTGGTCGGAACTGCGAAGCGAACCTGCGGGCGCATCCAGCCCCATCGACGAAAGCGCGTTGGAAATATCAGCAATGGTGAGACCGTAGCTTGCAAGCCGGGCCTGATCGATATCGATGCGGAAAATCTTGTCGCGGTCACCGTTGATCTGCACGTCGGCGACGCCGGGCACGGCGGAAAGCACGTCCTCGATCTGATCTTCCACCAGCACCGTCATGTCATCGACCGCCATGGTGTCGGAGGTAACGGCAAGGCGCATCACCGGATCGGCGTTGGAATCCGCCTTGATGATGCGCGAGGGATCGGCTTCTTCCGGCAGATTGTTGGCGACGCGGGAAATCGCATCGCGCATATCGGCGGCGGCGACGTTGAGATCGACGCCATCGTTGAACTCCACCGTCACGCGGCTGCGCTCGAAGGAGGAGGTGGAGGAAATCGATTTCACGCCGGAAACACGCGCGACCGCATTTTCCAGAACCTGTGTGACCTGACGGTCGATGGTTTCGGCAGATGCGCCGCTAAAATCCGTGCTGATCGTGATGACCGGCCGATCCACATCCGGCAATTCACGGATATCGACGCCGGTAAAGGCTGCAAGGCCCGCCACAACGATCAGGATATTGATGACGAAGGCAAAGACGGGGCGGCGGATGAAAAGCGCCGTCGAACCGCCGGAAGAAGGGTTCTTGTTACTCACGCTCCGTCAGCCCCTCACCCTTCGTCATGCATTGCGGCGGGGGCAAGAGCGCTGACGCCCTGCTCGCCCTTCACGCGCACCGGCGCATCGTCGCGCACGGTCTGTACGCCCTGCGTGACAATCATGTCGCCCCGCTTCACCGGGCCGTCTATCAAAATATTGTCGGAACTGCGCTGCACGATACGGACGGGTATTTTCTTCGCAATTCCGTTTTCGATGCGCCAGACATAGGAGCCGTCAGCCCCCCACTGGATCGCCAGCGGATCGACCGAGGGATAGTTATCGCCGGGGAAGAGAATGGTCACTGAAAAGGACATGCCCGCACGCAGGCGGTCCTCGGCATTTGGCACTTCGGCACGAACATGCAGGGTGCGGCTTGCCTCATCCAGCATATTGTCCACGGCATTGATCCGGCCCTTATAAATCTCGCCGGGGAAAGCGGTGGATTCTGCGGTGAGCGGCTGTCCGACCTTGATCTGCGGTGCGAAACGTTCCGGCACCCAGATATCGATCAGAACGGTCGAGCGGTCATCGATGCGTGCGATGGAAGTCTGTGCCGTGACGTAATTGCCGGCATTGACCGGAAGAATACCGACAATGCCGGTGATCGGCGCGCGCACCATGCGGCGGCTCAGCGCAAGTTGGGCATCCTGAAGCGCAAGCTGCGCATTGGCGACAGCAAGTTCGGCCCCCACGGCCTGCACTTCGGTCGCCGTGTTGGTTGCACGCAGCCGTGCAATGCGCTGGCGGGTGGTTTGTGCATCCTTCAGCGCCGTTTCGGCCTTGGCAACGGCAATCTGCTCGGTTTCGGCGTCCAGTTCGGCAATCAGATCGCCTTCCTTCACCGTATCGCCCGCCCTGACATGGAGCTTGGTCATGTAGCCGCTGGAATAGGGCGTCACGGAAACCGTGCTCAGGGCCCGCGCCGAACCGATGGCGGTCAGGCGATTATTGATGGTTTCTTCGCCGGCCGCCGCCACCACGACAAGGGGGGCTGCATGGTTCTTCGGCTGTTTTTTGGGCTGAGCCTGAGACACATTGCCGGGCGCATCTCCAGAAGATAGGGCCAATTGCGCCGCGCCATTGTTGTTCTTATAAACATACCAGCCACCTGTGGCGGCGAGAATGATGAGCAGGCACAGAGCAATCTGCTTCCAGGATTTCATTCAGCCCTCCGGCCAGGGCCGCCTTGTCATCCCCGACAGCCCGCGTCCAAAACCAGTTTCATTGCAGCGAAGGCGACAATTTTCGTCTCCACGCGGCAAAACCCACGCGGGTCCGCAAACCGCATGGATTTTTTCGCGGGCAACTTTGCACAGAGAGATTTACGAGGTCGAGTTAAATTTCGGTAATGCATCAATACGCCTCGGTCGCGCACGGTTTTTAACCCCGTCGGCAAAGGGCGTTGGAATTATGCTGCGACAGCATATATAGGAAGCTACATTTATTCTTGCATGCCAAAGCCGGACCGCACCGGGCACGAGGGCCTGCCTGCGGACGACTCACCGATTTGGAACCTGACATGGCGGTTGCTGACAAAACCATCGATACAAGCGGCACTTCCCCTCAAGCCGCTTCACCTGCCGCCGCTGACGACAGAACGTCCTCAACGCAATTCACCCGGCTGCGCTGGCGCAACCGGCTGTCCAACAAGCTTTTGCTTCTGACGGCGCTGGCCGTTCTCATTGCTGAAGTGCTGATTTTCGTGCCTTCCATCGCCAATATGCGGGTGCGCTGGATGAATTCACGCCTCGATACGGTCGGCGCGGTGAGCGAGGTTCTGGCCTCCAGCGACAGTATGGAAGTGCCGCGCGACATTCAGGACAAGGTGCTTCTGGCGACCGGCACCAAGGCCATTGCCCTTCGCGAAGCGGGGGCATCGCGTCTTCTGGCCCTGACCGAGATGCCGCGCAAGATCGATAAGGTTATCGATCTGGACAATATCAGTGAAGCGGGCGCCATATGGGATACTTTTGACACGCTGTTCAATGGCGGCAACCGCACCTTGCGCATTTACGGCACTGTTTCGCCATCGACATCGCCGGGGCGAATCATCGAAATCGTCACTTCCGACGCACCGTTGCGCCATGCCATGCTGGTTTATGCGCGCAATGTGGCGCTTATCTCGCTCATCATTTCAGTGATCGCTGCAAGCCTTGTCTATCTCATCATCCATGAGATGCTGTTGCGGCCTGTGCGCATCATGCATCGCAACATGATCGATTTTGCCACCACGCCCGACAATCCGGCGCTTATACTCGTACCGGAAAATCGTAAGGACGAGTTCGGCGTCGCGCAACGCCAGATCGCCCATATTCAAAGCGACCTGCAACGCACGCTAAAAGAGCAAAAACATCTGGCCGATCTCGGCCTTGCCGTCTCCAAGATCAATCACGACATGCGCAACATTCTTGCTTCCGCCCAGCTCATGTCCGACCGTCTGGCCGATACGAACGATCCCATGGTGCAGCGTTTTGCGCCAAAACTCATCCGCACGCTCAGCCGCGCCATCAGCTATTCGGAAAGCGTGATCGCCTATGGCCGCTCGCAGGAAGAACCGCCGAAACCTCGTCGTGTGCTTCTGCACGCCATCATCACCGATGTGCAGAACACGCTCAATCTCAGCGCCGAATCCGGGATCGAGTTCCAGAATCTGGTGCCCGAAAATTTCGAGCTGGATGTCGATTCGGAACAGCTCTTCCGCGTGCTCAGCAATCTGTGCCGCAATTCCGTGCAGGCCATGGAGCGCGACCAGAGCAGCGATGCTGCAACGATCAAGCGACTGACGATTTCCGCCGGGCGTATCGGCACGACGGCGATCATCGGGGTCGAGGATACGGGGCCCGGCCTGCCGCAAAAGGCCCGTGACAATCTTTTCACCGCCTTCAAAGGCTCAACGCGCAGCGACGGCACCGGGCTCGGCCTTGCCATCGCACAGGAATTGATCCGGGCACATGGCGGGACAATCGAATTGCGGGAAGACCGGCCCATCGGCGCGCATTTCGAGATTCGCCTGCCTGATTTGCCGATGCAGCGTGACACTCGCAACAATCAGCAGGCAGAGGAGAGTGCCTGAAGCAATCTTCACGGCCTGCATGGGAGGATAAAAAGCCGGGAAAGCGGGCATCTGCAAGAAATCTTCACATAAGCGCATTTTTTTCTCAGAAGACGCTTGCATTTAGCAATCTGTCCGATTATCAACCGCCCATCGCCGCAGCGAGCGGCCAAAAGGCAAGCACCCGTAGCTCAGCTGGATAGAGCACCAGACTACGAATCTGGGGGTCAGAGGTTCGAATCCTTTCGGGTGCGCCATTTCTTTCCAAAACATGTCGCATTTTCCAACGCAAAACCGTTTCTCACTTTTGCTGGAAATGCTCCATTCTCATAATTTACGGCGATTGCATTCAGGCCCCGCAAAGCGGGGCCTGGCTATCAGTTTGAACGTGGTTCCAGCCCACCATTTTCGACGATGAAATCAATGATTTCCTGCACGCCCTTGCCCCGATGCAGGTCGGTAAAGCCGAAGGGGCGCTTTGCGCGCATCCGCATTGCATCAGCCTCCATCACCTCCAGATCGACATGGACATAAGGCGCCAGGTCGCTCTTGTTGATGACCAGAAAATCTGACCGCGTGATACCGGGGCCGCCCTTGCGGGGAATTTCCTCACCCTGGCAGACCGAGATGACATAGAGGGTCAGGTCGGCAAGGTCGGGCGAGAAGGTCGCGGCCAGATTGTCACCGCCGGATTCGATGAACACCACATCGAGGTCCGGAAACCGGCGGGTCATTTCAACAACGGCCTGAAGATTGATCGAAGCATCCTCACGAATGGCCGTGTGCGGGCAACCACCCGTTTCCACCCCGATGATACGGTCTTCCGACAAGGCTTGACGGCGCGCCAGAATAAGCGCGTCTTCCTGCGTATAAATATCGTTGGTGATGACGGCGACCGAATATTTATCGCGCATCGCCTTGCAAAGCTTTTCGGTCAGTGTGGTCTTGCCGGAGCCGACAGGCCCACCGATGCCGACGCGGAGCGGTCCATTTTTCTGTGTCATGAGCGAAAAAGCCTTGAATGCTGCGTTTCGTGTTTCATCGCCATTATGTCCGCGATGAAGGTGGCAGAACCGAGGTCCTCCATGCTGGAGAGAGCCGCGCGTGCAGCGGTTTCACCCAATACCGGCTCCAGCGCCGCCATAATGGCTGTGACCCCGCTCTGCCCCGTCACCGACAAGCGGATGGAGGCTTGCAGGAGATTGATGCAGAAGGCCTGCAGGAACGCTGCCAGTGCCTGGGCAAGCGGCACGCCATGCCCGCCCGCCACCGCCCCGACAGCGACCGGATAGGCGCAATCGGGCGGCAGGCGGTCAAAGATCTCGCACGGCCAGCTTCTGGCGGCGGCAAGGAATGCCCCGCCCTGCAACATGGTTTCCATATGCCGTTCACGCGAACCGGCGAGTGCCTCCGCCAGTTCGGCAATCTCGTGCAGATCCTCCCCCTTCATGGTACACCGCCAGCTTTCCGCACAAAGCACGGCGTCATTCCAGCCGGAACCACGCCTCACCAACCATTGCAGCCAGTCCTGAAGGCCTGCCGCATCCACGACCAGACCGTCATGCACCGCCCGCTCCAGCCCGTGACTATAGCTGAACGAACCGACCGGAAAGACCGGCGACAGCCACGCCATAAGCCGCAGCAGGGCCGTGGTCGGGTCATTCGTGATCGGGGTGATGATGGTCATGGTCGTGTCCATGGTGCCCGTGATCATGGTCGTGCCCATGGTGGTGTTGATGGCCGCCGGAGTAAGCGCCGCGCAACGGACTGAAGATCGCCACGACGTCAGTTACTGTTGCGCCAAGCCCCTCAAGCATCACCCGGATAACATGATCCCGCAGGATGAAGATGTGGTCCGTCTCGATCTGTGCCGCCAGATGGCGGTTGCCAATGTGCCATGCAAGCTCGGCTATATGACGCGGGTCGCGCCCGCGGATCTCATAGAGTTCCTCGCTTGCGGCGCGGATTTCAATCTCGCGGCCGTCATCAAGGACCAGCCGGTCGCCGTGTTCCAGCACGACCGGCTCAGCAAAATCCGCGAGGATTTTTTCACCGTTTTCCAGCGTGATGGCCTTGCGGCGCAGGTGGCGCTCATCGCGCTCCAGGACGATATGGCTGGCCGGAACGGCATCGATCACTTCATGGGCACGAATGATGGCAATTGCTCGAAACATATCTCATACTCCGGCTCAAAACAGGAAGTAGCGTTGCGCCATTGGTACCACGTCTACCGGCTCACAGGTGAGAAGTTCGCCGTCCGCACGCACTTCATAGGTTTCCGGGTCCACTTCCATCTGCGGCATGGCATTGTTGAGGATCATGGAATGCTTGCCGATGCCGCCGCGCGTATTGACGACCGCCACCAGCTGCTTGTCCACGCCGATCTTCTCACGCAGGCCCTCATCCATCGCTGCTTGCGAAACAAACGTGATGGACGTGTTGGTGAGCGCCTTGCCGAACGAGCCGAACATGGGGCGGGTATGCATAGGCTGCGGAGTGGGGATGGAACCGTTTGCATCGCCCATGGGGGCGGTGGCGATCCAGCCGCCAAGCAGCACCATATCCGGTTTGACACCGAAGAAGGCCGAGTTCCACAGCACCAGATCCGCACGCTTGCCCACTTCCACGGAGCCGATCTCATGCGCCATGCCATGCGCGATAGCAGGATTGATCGTATATTTGGCAATATAACGGCGGGCGCGGTAATTGTCGTTGCCCGGCCTATCGTCAGGCAGGCTGCCGCGCTGTTTCTTCATCTTGTCTGCCGTCTGCCAGCAGCGGATGATCATTTCACCCACACGGCCCATCGCCTGGCTGTCGGAGGAAATGATCGAGAAGGCGCCCATGTCGTGCAGAATATCTTCCGCCGCAATCGTTTCCTTGCGGATGCGGCTTTCGGCAAAGGCGATATCCTCAGGGATTGCAGGCGACAGGTGATGGCAGACCATCAGCATGTCGAGATGTTCCGCAATCGTGTTGACCGTGTAGGGCCGGGTCGGGTTGGTCGAAGCAGGCAGCACGTTCGGATATTGGCAAACGCGGATGATATCGGGCGCGTGCCCACCGCCCGCACCTTCCGTATGGAAAGAGTGGATCGTGCGTCCCTTGAAGGCATTGAGCGTATCTTCAACGAAGCCACCTTCATTGAGCGTATCGGTGTGGATCGCCACCTGAACGTCGAAATGATCGGCAACCGAAAGGCAATTGTCGATAGCCGCCGGTGTGCAACCCCAGTCCTCATGCAGTTTCAGGCCGCAGGCGCCGGCGCGAACCATTTCTTCCAATGCGCCGGGCAGCGAGGCATTGCCCTTGCCGAACACACCGATATTCATCGGCAGGCCATCGAAGGACTGGATCAGCCGGGCGATGTGCCAGGGGCCAGGCGTGCAGGTGGTGGCAAGCGTGCCATGCGCGGGGCCGGTGCCGCCGCCAACCATGCAGGTGATGCCCGCATTCAGCGCCTCATCCACCTGTTGCGGCGAGATGAAATGGACATGGGTATCGATGCCGCCCGCGGTGACGATCTTGCCTTCGCCAGCGATGATCTCCGTGCCGGGGCCGATGATGATCGAGATGCCGGGCTGCGTATCGGGATTGCCTGCCTTGCCGATGAGGGCGATGCGCCCGTCGAGAAGCCCGATATCCGCCTTGTAGATGCCGCTATGGTCGAGGATCAGCGCATTGGTGATGACGGTGTCCATCGCGCCTTCGGCGCGGGAAAGCTGGCTCTGGCCCATACCGTCGCGGATAACCTTGCCGCCGCCGAACTTCACTTCCTCGCCATAGGTGGTGAGGTCGCGCTCGACTTCGATGATGAGATCCGTATCGGCAAGGCGCACCTTGTCGCCAACGGTGGGGCCGAACATTTGCGCATAGGTGGCGCGGCTAATTCTTGCTGGCATGAAACGTCTCCGTCGCCCTTAAAGTTTGCCCATGATCATCTGGCGGAAGCCATAAATCTCGCGATGGCCCCTGATGGGAACGAGCGTCACATCGCGTTCCTGCCCCGGCTCGAAGCGAACGGCGGTGCCGGCGGCTATATCGAGCCGCTGGCCGCGCGCCTTCTCACGATCGAAGGAAAGGGCGGCATTCACCTCATAAAAATGGAAGTGGCTGCCAACCTGAATTGGGCGGTCGCCGGTATTGGCAACCCGCATCGTAACGGTCGGCTGGCCCTGATTGAGCTCTATATCGCCTTCCAGCGTAATGATTTCTCCTGGGATCATGAGTTCTATCCTTTACCCAGCCATCAGCATCAGGCTGCCAAGCGCAAAGGCAGGACTCGCAGTCAGCATCAATGCCGCGGCTGCCACCACAACCGACATCTTCTTCATTTTCATACCTTTCAAAAAAACAGGCCTGCACAAGCAGCGCCTGAGAATGGGCAATCTCTTATCGGATGGGCTCGTGCACCGTGACGAGCTTCGTGCCATCGGGAAAAGTGGCCTCGACCTGAATGTCGCGGATCATTTCGGCCACGCCGTCCATCACCTGTTCGCGGGTGATGACATGCGCACCGGCTTCCATCAGTTCGGCCACGGTGCGCCCGTCGCGCGCGCCTTCAACCACAAAATCGCTGACGAGGGCGATGGCTTCGGGATGGTTGAGCTTCACCCCACGTTCCAGACGGCGGCGGGCAACCATGGCGGCCATCGCGATCAAAAGTTTGTCTTTTTCCCCTGGGCGTCAAATTCATGACTTCGCTTCCTTGGAGCTGTTTCAGTTAATACCAAGGCGCTGAGATGCGAATGCTATCCACGCCTTGAAAATGCGTAATTGCCGCACGGGCTTAACCAGGCTCGATCAGTTCTACCCATCGAGCCCTGGTATAAGGCGGCGGAATGCCGTTCAGATCGTCCAGACTTTCGGCAGTCCTGCCTTTCCATTGAGCAGCGCCACCAGAGGGCAGAGGCGCCTGCGCAATGCATAACTATCCGGCGCATAAAGCCGCACCACGAGCTTTGAGGCCTTGCCCACCCGCCAAAGGCTACAGCCGCCCTCCTCGCCAATGATTGCACGCGCTGTTTCCAGATGCCGCCCGGCCTGCTCGCAGACCATCAGCACCGTAGCCATCGCACACGCACCGCCTGCAACCGCAGTGGCCTGCAATTCGGCCCCGACATCAGGTCCCAGCCGAAATTCTTCGGCATGGATGACGCGCCCGCCGAGCCTCACCCGCCAGCGATCGGCAAACCTCGCCGCCACCACCCGTTCGCCCATGGCGAGGCGTCCGAAAACAGTCGCCTCCACCACCAGCATCTGCGCCCCCTCCTCCAGTTCCACATCCAGCCTGCGCGACAGGATGGAGCGATTGAACAGAATGGTTTCCTGCGGAAGCCAGGCAAGACGCGTGCCTTTTGCCGCTTTGAGACGGGTGGCAATGCGCGCCTCGCCACCGCCGGAGCGATAGATACGCTCACAGGCCTGTGTGGTGATAACGGCAGAAGCGCCGTCATCCAGCGCCACATCCCATTTCAGACGGTCGCCGCCCGTAAGCCCGCCCGATGTGTTGATGAGGATTGCCTCCAGCGGGCCGGTTACTGCCTGGGGCATGCGAATCTTGGCAGCGCCTTCCTGGTAAAGCCGCGAAATACGTGAACGTCCGTCCTTGAACTGTACAGAAAGTTCACCGGTCCCGTTGACGCGCTGCAACGAGAGTCCCGACAGATTATTATCGTTGATGATGAGCATGTGGGTATATTTCGAATGATTTACCTACGGCGTCGTGTTTTCCAAAATCCGGGGCATGGATTTGGGAAAGCATGATGTGCAGATAGAAGCTGGGGTGTCCTTGAAACATCCACCCGAACCTTATTGCGCTCTAATATAAATCAGGCCGCACAATAAAGGGGGGTCAGGGTGCGGCAGGACGCCGCCATGACCGACAATTAAAGGGAGATATCCCGATAAAAAGAGTCACCTATAGGCATGTCCACAACATTGACTAAACCAAGGCGGCTGACAGCGAAGGATAATCACATTCATATCATCGCCAGACGCATTGGCGTTCGCTCTCCAAGAAGTGATGAACAGGCCTGAAAACGGGTAGGTGAGGTAGAAAAAGAAAGGCGGGGAACGACCCTTGTGGACCACCTCTGTGGACCAAAAAGCCATCCGAAAACTGTTATTGTCAGGAAGTTCCGCTTTTTCAAGCGGATAGGATGGTGCTGCGAGAGAGGATTGAAATCTAAAATTTTATCCTTAGCGCATTGAAAAACAACAACCTTTTTTTCCAGCTATTTTTGGTTTGTGTACCACCTTTGGGGCCACCCGACAAGCAGTTTTCAAAGCTCCAAGCATCTAATTTCAAGCAGCGCCTCAGGATAAGCCTTCAAGGTCATAATGCCGTGCACCTTGAGTGCTGCCGGGGCTTCAACCTCTTTAACCTCAAGGCCCAGCTTTCGGGCATACTTAGCGCACCACTCTTCGTATTGGATCAGTTCCCGGTCTTTCATGGCGTTGCCTTCCTCGTCATCATAGGCGGCAGGATACCAATCGTAGCAGTCGAAGAAGAAACCTACGACCGTGTTGAACCCTTTGGGGACATTCGGGCTGGAATAAGGGTGTCCGCCTGATTGAGAAAGGTCGATAGCTTCCCGGATGGTCATCTGGGAGTGGTGCCAAGCGTTCGGGTCGAAAGCTGCGGAACCACTTATGTTTGTGTGAGCGTTCATGGAGGTTTACCTTTTGTTGATTGATTTCACTCATTATGATAATTAGTCATTAAAAATTAGAACGTCAATGGATAATCTTCAGTATGAGTGAAATACATCAAGTAACCGGCTCGCAGATTGCCGCTGCACGGGCCTTAATTCGCATGTCTCAGGCTGATTTAGCTGCTGCTGCTGGAGTATCGGTTCCGACACTGGGCCGTATGGAAACCAGCGAGGGCCCTGCATCGGGCCTTCGGAACAATGTTCTTGCTGTGAAACGCGCCCTAGAAGCTGCTGGAGTGGTGTTCATGGCCGAAGGGGAATTGATTGCGGGTGGGGCGGGAGTCCGGCTGAAATCAGCTTAATCGCTCTCTTGCTTGTCTCGCTTAAGATGCTCTATAGTAATCCCCTTGGGCGCTAGATTGCGTACTAACGGGGGTAATCAGCATTATGAAAGCTAGCGTCATTATCGCAACAATTGCGGCTGTGGCTGCATCTTCGTCGGCTATGGCAGACACTTACGTTCGCGGCCACATGCGGAACAATGGGACATACGTTCAGCCGCACTACCGTTCAAATGCTGACGGTTGGTCCGGTAACAACTATTCCACACGCGGCAACGTCAACCCATACACGGGGCGCTCAGGCACACACTCGCCTTCGTATGGAAGCGGAAGCTACGGGGGAAGCAGCAGCTACGGCGGTAATTCATACCGTAGCAACAGCTATGGCGGCTCTGGTCTTCAACGTGTTCCGGGCCTAACTCCCTGCCGAAGCGTTTACGGCTGCTGAGAATTGCCGTTAGGTCCCCGTGAGCGCAAACCCACGGGGAACCTTTGCTTAACCTATCGTGCCTCCTTCGGCCCACCCTTCGGTAGTTCACTAATCATCGCATTAGCGACGATCACGGCAGGAAGTGCTGCGGATTGAACTGAGGGAAAGCGTGGCAATCAGATGTACGCTTATTTCCGCCATAGCGAGTCACTGAGTCGCCTCCGTTGATTTCCGCACCGAACCACCGGGAAGCCCCTGTACGCCCCTCCATGGACTCCTGAGCGCCTTTCTACGGCTTAACACCAGCGTGTGTGTCGGAATACGGACAAGTGCATGGCGCGGATGGCGGTGTGCCGGACGGCTGGGATGTCTCTCACGGTCCCCATAATGGAGAGTGATCCGAGGGTAAACACCTAAGGGTATGATAGAGGTTCACCTGTCGGTGTTACCGAGGGTTCAATACTCCATAGTCCTGCTCATCAAGGACATATCGATAAGGTGTCATTAGGCTTGCTTGTGGACGAGAGAACGGTGGACCAAGGGAGACGGCACAAGCGGACCTAATGCTGTCCGTGAGTGTGGAGGCTCCGCCTCTCTGATTATGAAGATCACGGAGAAGGGAGAGCGAAAGGGACGCAACACCCGTACGGCGCTTGAAGAGGATCGAATAGAGGTCAACCGCTACAAACCAAGGCTCCCCTCAAGGATCACCACGCCCGTGCTCCGCACATCGGACCTTCTGGCATGGATGCCCTCTATTTCCGCCAGAGCGAGTCAAGGGCGGGCATTCAGGCAACCTGAGCGGAACTACCGGAAACACCAGAATGAGTCTCTACGGCGATCCTGAGAGGAAATAGGGAGCATTGAAGAACCCAGAGCGGTGAACATGTCGAGTGGACATGCAGGAAAGCTTCTTACGGGTCCCACATATAAGGTATCTCTCTGGGTTCACCTCCTATATCCTTAGGCTCACCTGATCGTGTTACCAAGGGTGTATCGTACTTCATACTCCTCCATTCAACATCCACTTAAGGTTAAGACATCAGCATCCTCATATCCCATGCCAAGATGACCGCTAGTGCCAAACCAAGGGGCAGCATGAAGCTTCCTGATGCCTGATACTTGTTGACGGCTTCCGCCGTTCAATGATGATTGAGGATTATGGAGTAAAGAAATAACCTCAATGACAAGGCTTGACCATCCTTTCTACCCGGCACAAGGGAACCGAATATCTGCCTATTGTGAAGCCGAAAGGAGAGCCAAGCTTGGCACCCGCGAGATTTCCATCGGGTCAGTTCTCGAAGGTGACACTTCCGGGAAAGCCGACATGATCCCTGAATGCTTCCAGCATGACAGCCTTCGTCTGATCTGCCTTGCTCTCCGCAATCAGTACCGCGTCATGCACTGGCAACGCGACAATCTCCATCTTCATCAGACGCAATAGCACATCGACCATGATCTGGCTTTCGGTGAACTGCACAGCGTGACCATGACCAGAATAGAAGAGATGCCGTATGGATGGGTGTCGGCCCTCAATAGCGTCCCGCACTGTCGAGAACTTAAGCAGACGCGGGAACTTCACACGGGTCCCCTCAGGCATTCTCCGCAATCGTGTGCTTGCTGCCAGCATCGCACTGGTAACGATCTTCACACCTGATCGGAAATCTTCCAAGCCCGGAACCAGATAGAGGTCTCCCTCACCGGGATCAATACCAGCATGACCGTAAGCAATGCGAAGTCCCATGCCGCTGTAATCGAGCGCAACGCAAGACTCTCCCTGGATCAGCAAAAGGTCCCGCCGCTCGGCCTTCGTCATGTTCTGCCAGAAGCCACCGAACAGACGACCGCCCGAGGTGAACGTATGGTCGCTGTCGGTGAAATAACGCCGCAACTTGCGCTTTGCCGGGTCGCGCAACCGTATTATAGCTGCGCCCGTATCATCTACAGCAATGTCAGAAGCGTCCAATACTTCAAGATCGGCCTTACCGAGCCAGCCGTTGATCTGGTCCATTTCACTGCGGAATTGACGCGTCCGTTCATTGTCCTCATATTCTTCCCGCGCCCCGAACAGCCTTCGATCCTTCTTGGGCCGCTGTAGGATAATTGGGTCAGACTGATCGGCAATCCCCATGTCAGCCAAGGAAATATCGACAGCATCCATACGGCTGACCAGACGTGGGCCGGGATAGATGACCGTCTGCGCCCCCTTCACAACCTTCCCTCGGTCGCCTACAGTCTGCTCGATCCAGCCAGCATATTCCAGTTTATCGAGGATTGACGGGAACACTTTGGAATAGATCGGATTGCGGTATCGGCTCTTGCCAAGGCTACGATTGGAGCGGCTGACACGAATGCCGTGCTCACGGCCACATATCCGGTGGTGCATGAGGTCACAGATAATGGCTTCTACTGTGTCCTCGAAGACTTTCTGATCGTTAGCCCTGCGTTTTTTCTGTCGTGTCTCTGCGGCTTCGACAGCCTGTACAGCTTCCCGAACAAGAGCCTCCGCTTTCACAGTTGCCGCAAAGCGCCACGGATTGAATGCCATATCGCTATATCTGCGGATTTCTGCATCCTCTTCCTGAGGCTCGCTATCGTTGCCCTGCTCGTCGTCCTCAAGGATAACACCGTCCACGTCGTCAGCGTAATCAACCATGCCTGCCCCGCCCCCTATCATGCTGAATTTCAACCCGCACCTAACCGCATATGCGCCTATTTACAAGTCCTCTATTATATTTATGGAGCCTCAAAAAAATACACCGATATGGAGCCATGCGTCGAAACATCCCCGACATTGATCCGCAGGGACGCGCCTGAACATTTCCGTTAAGGTCGTGCTGCTGGAGTGGCTAAGCTGCTACTGGGCGACCTATTCTCAGTTAAGTATCTCTATAGCTTTATCCAGAGCCTCTCTTGGTATCGCCATGGGTGACGCCAAGGTCCGTGCTCCTGTCTACCTCACCATCCTGACATTTACCTGCTTTGATCTTATTCAATTCTGGATACTGTATTACGGAAAAACCGTTCAATGCCTAGCATTTTCTTTGCATGTCGTATCCTTGCGGCTCCCATTGCTTCAATGTTTGGTCAGCCTTCACAGGGTCTTTACCGATCCTGATAACGGTCTGTCGTGTCAACCCCGTCGCCTTAGCAATCTCAGATGTACCGGCTCCCATGGCAAGCATGTCCTGAACAGCGTTGAGTTGCTTCCGGTCATAGCTGGGCTTCCGTCCGAGATATGCGCCCCGGTCCTTGTCAGCCTTCGCCGCCGCGATCCCCGCCTTCTGAGCCTCCTTGGTTGCCTCTGCCTGTGCTTGTGCGGTTGCAGACATGAATGCGATAAGAGCGTCTCTAACAGCTTGCTGCATGGGGTCCTGTGTTGAGCCGTCAAAGGTCATGTTATTGATGACGGTACGAATAATGACGCCCTGTCGCATGAAATGCTGGATGGTGTCCGTCACGTCCCGATAGTTGCGCCCGAGCCGGTCCACCCAGCGTACCACCAGAGTGTCCCCTTTACGGAGCATATCAAAGAGGCGCTTGCCTTCTGGTCGCTCCTTCATCGGGACGCTTACGCCCGATACGCCTTGATCGGTCACGACTTCGTCAATGACGAACCCGGCTGCTTCTGCCTGTGTCCGCTGGTGGGCTGCATTCTGGTCTTCGGTCGATACACGGGCGTAAAGGATGGTCTTCATGTCGGGGTGCCTCTGTGTGTACATTAAGGTTATGTACGATAGAATGCATGTCCGTATAACAAAGTCAACCCTTACGTACACAACTATAGAGGCATTCCCATCTGTCCACTGGGGTATACCCTTGCGTACAATCGATGCTTGCCCTGCTACTACGCAGGGTTAGGTCGATACGCTGATGCTGAGGGGCAACCCTTCTCCCCGGATACAAACGAGGGAACACCACCCCGGCTCATCTCACATCAACTCAGAACAATCGTTCGCACCTCTCTGGTTCCAGCCTCCCACCACCTACCGGAAAGCACTGAGTGCTCTATCGGCCTCACCTTCTGGCAGCATTCAAGGGAAACGGAAGGGGCCACGGGGGTAGTACGCGATTGCCGTCTATATCAGATGTGGTTCGCGGAAATTTCTGCCAAATATTTTGGGATGACGTCTCGGGCTAGCCAGTTCTGGAACTTCTGGGCTTCTTTCTTCCGTGATTTCAGGATCAGCTTGTAAAGGCCAGCTTCGGAGATAAGGGATACTAACCGGCCTTGGCCTCGAAGAGATTTGAGAGCGCGAACTGAGCGCGTACTGTGCGCTCTCTGCTTTACGCAGCGTCTTCGTCTCTTCGCGTTTCAGGAACCATCTCGTAGAAATACCAGTCCGGAGTCCAAAAAGAATGTCGTAAAGGTCAACCGCCACGAACCACGAGGTACGCTCTCCGTCCTGCCCCACACTTAATGCCGGTTAGTCCGTCAAGGTGATGAGCGTCAGTTCTTCAAGGTCCATCTCACCGGCTGAAACCTTCTCCTCCCCGCGCACATACATGCCGTCCTTGCGGATTGCAGGGAGGACGACCTGAGTTACCCAGTTCTGGAACTTCTTGGCTTCCGGTTTGCGGGAACGCATGATGAGTTTGTAGAGGCCGCTTTCGGAGACAGACAAGAGTGAAGGCTGTCGGAACGCGAACAGCTTCTCCACACTACCCGACATTAAGTGGGGGGTAGTCCGCCTAAGAAGCAGTTTCTCTGTCGTGTTCAGGACGCGAGTGGCGTGGGTCACGTTCGGGCTTCCGTCTGCGTATGTCGCCAACCCTAACAAGGACACAACATCAGCCGCCACGAACCACGGGTCCCCATTCAACAGCACCACACGAACCCTGTGGTCCATGAAGTCTTCGCCATTCCGACATGGAAGATTTCAGTAAGCGCATCGCTGCGCGTCATCGCATCCGCGCTCTTGGTCATTGCGGCGGTGGCGTTCGTCAACCTTTAGGCACCCTTGGAGTGAGGACCAGCTTCCCGCCTCTGGTCTTCTTCGGGCGCACATACGGCTCACTTATAGGCTTCGGCTTCATTACTCTGAGCGTAGGGCGGTAGTCCGTCTCCTTCACGTCGAACCGTGGTAGCTTGTCAATTTCCCCGCATATAACATCCGGCGTCCAATCTCCGTAGCCCTCCCGTGCGTCCGTCCGGGATCGACTGCCTAGCATGTAGTCCCGTGCCTCTTTGTCCATCTTGACGCGGCGCGAAAGTGTCGTGAAGGTGTGACGCCAAGCGTGATTAGGTCTGCCTCCGGGTGCTGTCTCACCAAGCGTAGCGGTAACCCAGTCGCCTACACGACTTGCGCTCTCCTTGGCCCGGTGCTTCCCGGCAATCTTCTGTAGATCGGTCCCGACTGGATAAGCACGATAGAAGGCAGGACCGTCGCCAACTGCCTTGAACATGTCGAGAATGCCCATTTCGATCAGGTGCGGGTGAATGCCGGTTGTCCATGCCTTGCCGCTCTTGGTGCTGCCGTCTTGCGGTGTGATAACAAAGATAGCGTGGCCGTCTACGTTACGGACATTCTTGCCTTGAAGCTGTGTAACCTCACTCACACGTAAGCCGGTATAGGCGCAAATCCACGGGACCCAGAACACAGCCCGTTGGTAATGCGGGTCAAGCTCCTTGTCGGTTCCGTTGAATGTCGCCTGTAGGATCGCCTTCGCCTGTTCTGGGGAATAACCTTTGGAGCCGACCGGGGCTGCTTCCTGTCGTTTATCGCGTATGCCGTCCGCAACGTTCTGGGATAGACTGAACTCAGCTACACCATGGGCGAGAACAGCTTTGATAGCCGTGAGGCGCTTATCGTTAACAGTCTTGAGGGAAAGGCCCTGCGCTATTAGCGCGTCTCTCCATTCGCGTACATTATCCTTCGTGATGCGTTCAGCATCGCTGTGGCCGATGAACTTAACGAACTTGTCAATCTCACTCCGATAGTCGCGGTGGGTCTTGGCTTTGCCCTTGTCTTTAAATTTGTGGTCGAGAAGATTGTATAGGTCTAGCTTAGCCCCGCTCCGTTCCTCGGTCTGTCTCGGCACAGCCTGAGGCTTTTCTATGGGCGCATATTCCGGGTAACGCTGGCGTATCGCTGTATCGGGCGAATAATCGCCGTCCGCACGTTTCAGTATGGTGCCTGTTGATTGCTGTAATGCTTCGGCAACGGCTACCAGAAGCTTATCACGGCTTTCTTGGTCAACTTGCTCTCCGGTATCGATCAGCAACTTATCGACAAAGCCCCCGAAACGCGGTTCCAGAATGTCACGCTGTGCCACAGTCAGAGGGTAAGTCGGGCGCTTCCCTAGCTTCGCTTTCTTGAGGACAACCGCGTTTATACGCTGCGCCCGCTCCCAAAGTTCAGGGGCGTCCGCATCGTCCTCGAATGTGTCCGCAAAGAATTTGTAAACCAGCCCAGCCCGTTCCGCGATTTCCTTCTGGGTCAGACTTAGTGGCCCGTTCCGCACGGCCTCCCAGAACTTCGACAGCGACGCATCAGCTTCGCGGTAACGCGCCTTGGCGTCTGCCGGGTCTTTCGTCTCAAGAGAAGCCTTAACGCTATCGCCCACGGTGAAGCTTTTGAGCGTTCCGCTTATCGGAAGTGCGACAATCTTGCCCCTCGCCTTGTCCTTCAAATCAGCGGGGACTCGTTGCCTGAGATAATAAACGCCGGTCTTCGGATGCTTGTAAGGAGCAGGCATAGGCAAACCCATGTGTACCACCTCTGTGTACCAAGAGGCCGTCCAAAAGGTGTTGTCTTTCAAAAAGATAAGCCCATTCAACAAGATAGGATGGTGCTGCGAGAGAGGATTGAACTCTCGACCTCTCCCTTACCAAGGGAGTGCTCTACCACTGAGCTACCGCAGCATTCTCTTGAGCGCGGCGGACTTCTGCCACATCACTACGCAAATCGCAAGCAAGCAATTGCATTTCTTTTCACATAATGTGGAAATCTATGCTGCACCGCCCGGAATGCCGCTTTTCCAAGGCTTTTTCCCGTAGTAAACAAGAGCACATGACTGAAAAGACGACACCCAGAGAAAAACTGACCGAAGCCGACTACCGCAAAAAGCGGCTTGCCGAGCAGCTTCGTGCGAATCTGATGCGCCGCAAGGCCCAATCCCGTTCGCGCCGCGCGGGCGAAGCGGATGAGCGCAATGACGGAATCACCGCTGGCCACGGCAAGGAAGAATAGGCGCAATGGCCACAAAAACGCTTCCTTGAAGATGGGAGGCGGGTGAGATAAAAGCACATTTCCATTCTTTGCACAGATATCGTCCGACCGTGATTCGTCATTGACGTAATTTGGCCGCAAGACTTGTAAATTTCATGACGCATCGCCGCCGCGCCTGAAGGGCTGCCGGACTTGGCGCAAATCGATTGCCGGACAAATGCTTCGGCCCAGAAGGTGAACAGCATGGATCGCATTAAAATCGTCGGCGGCAACAAGCTCAACGGCGTCATTCCCATTTCCGGCGCTAAAAACGCTGCCCTTCCCCTGATGATCGCCTCGCTTCTCACCGACGATACGCTCACGCTGGAAAACGTGCCCCATCTGGCCGATGTCGAGCAATTGATCCGCATCCTGAGCAATCATGGCGTCGATTATTCCGTGAACGGACGTCGCGAACACCAGAACGGCCCCTATTCCCGCACGATCCATTTCACCGCCCGCAATATCGTGGACACGACCGCGCCTTATGAGCTCGTTTCCAGGATGCGCGCCAGCTTCTGGGTTATCGGTCCGCTTCTCGCCCGCATGGGTGAGGCCAATGTTTCGCTGCCCGGCGGCTGCGCCATCGGCACACGTCCCGTGGACCTGCTGCTTGATGCCCTGCTGGCGCTCGGCGCGGAAATCGACATTGAAAACGGTTATGCCAAAGCCAAGGCCAGGAACGGCCTTGTCGGCGCGCGCTATAAATTCCCCAAGGTTTCGGTCGGCGCCACGCATGTCATGCTGATGGCGGCAACGCTGGCCAAGGGCGAAACCATCATTGAAAATGCCGCACGCGAACCGGAAGTGGCAAACCTCGCCGACTGTCTCAACGCCATGGGGGCGAAGATCAGCGGCGCGGGCAGCAGCACGATCCATGTTCAAGGCGTCACCAATCTTTCCGGCGCGCGCGTGCGCATCATCCCGGACCGTATCGAGGCGGGCACCTATGCCATGGCCGTGGCAATGACCGGCGGCGATGTTCTTCTGGAAGGTGCGCAGGAAAGCCAGCTTTCCTGTGTGCTTGAAACGCTGCGCCAGGCAGGCGCTGAAATCAACGAGACCAATAGCGGCCTGCGCGTGGTGCGCAACGGGCACGGCATCCAGCCGGTCGATATCACCACCGATCCCTTCCCCGGCTTCCCGACCGATCTTCAGGCGCAGTTCATGGGCCTGATGACCCGCGCCAAAGGCACCTCGCACATTACCGAGACCATCTTTGAAAACCGCTTCATGCATGTGCAGGAACTGGCGCGTCTCGGGGCGAAAATCTCGCTCTCCGGCCAGACCGCAACCGTGGAGGGCGTGGAACGCCTGAAGGGCGCGCAGGTGATGGCGACGGACCTGCGTGCCTCTGTTTCGCTGGTGATCGCAGGACTTGCAGCCGAAGGCGAAACCATCGTCAACCGCGTCTATCACCTTGATCGCGGCTTTGAACGGCTGGAGGAAAAGCTTTCGCGCTGCGGCGCGGATGTCAAGCGTATCAGCGGCTGAAAATGAACCGCAAATGGCCGGAAATCTTCTCCGGCCTTTTCATTGGCTGCATCATCGTGCACAAGGCTTGAAAAGCCTGTCGATTTTTTTGCGCCGCCATGTCAAGTTGGCTAAGGCATCAGTCCGAAATCCGGAATCGGTTTTCGGAAGCGCGATGCATAGGTTTAACAGGCGGAAGCGTCCTTTGTATTCCCCGAAAGGACACCCGCTCTCCATGCGGCGGCAAAACGGCAGCCGCATGAGAAAACGACAGGAAATTGGTGCCTGAATATGGAAATGTTGAAGCTTGTGGCGCTGGATGAAGAGGATTTGCAGGTCCTGTCCGCCCATCTTCAGGATGCGGTTCTCAAAGTGTCCGATCTCCAGTATCTCGCCAGGGAAAAGCGGTTTCTGCTGACCGCCAATCGTTTTGTCTGGGAAGAAGCCAGGCCAAAATTCCTGCGCAAGCCCAGCTATCAGCGCCGCCGCACCGCCCTGCATTTCAACCGTGTGTCTATGGCAAAGGCCACCGGCATCAACCGGCAGAATCAGGATGATGTGCTGTCGCTTCTCACAATCCGTTTCATTCCGGGCCAGACGCCAGCCGGAACAATCGAACTGACTTTTTCCGCAAATGCGGCTATCCGTCTCGACGTGGAATGTATCGAAGCGCAATTGACGGATCTCGGCGCCGCCTGGGAAACCGAATCTCTTCCGCGCCATAACGTATGAGAACGCCCTCCCGCCTCATGCGCCTTGCGCTTTTGGGCTGCAAGCCCGCTTGAAATATTTGAAGGAGTGTCCGCATGGTCACAACGCTCAGACAGACCGACCCTGATTTTGAACAGAAGTTTGCGGCCTTCCTCTCCGGCAAGCGCGAGGTTTCGGAAGATGTGGACCGTGCCGTGCGGGAAATCGTGGATCGTGTACGCCGCGAGGGTGACAGCGCGCTGCTCGATTATTCACGCCGCTTCGACCGGATCGATCTGGAAAAGACCGGCATTGCCGTCACCGAGGCCGAGATCGATGCCGCATTCGATGCCGCTCCCGCCTCCACCGTCGAAGCATTGAAGCTTGCGCGCGACCGTATCGAAAAGCACCATGCTCGCCAGTTGCCGAAGGACGACCGCTATACGGATGCGCTTGGCGTCGAGCTTGGCTCGCGCTGGACGGCCATCAAGGCTGTCGGCCTCTATGTGCCTGGCGGCACGGCCAGCTATCCAAGTTCCGTTCTGATGAATGCGATGCCCGCCAAGGTCGCAGGCGTGGACCGCATCGTCATGGTGGTGCCCGCACCCGATGGCAATCTCAATCCGCTGGTGCTGGTGGCAGCCCGCCTTGCAGGCGTGTCGGAGATTTACCGCGTCGGCGGCGCGCAGGCCATTGCCGCCCTTGCCTATGGCACCGAAACGATCCGTCCCGTCGCCAAGATCGTCGGCCCCGGCAATGCCTATGTGGCAGCGGCAAAGCGCATCGTATTCGGAACGGTCGGCATCGACATGATCGCCGGGCCATCCGAAGTGCTGATCGTGGCCGACAAGGACAATAACCCGGACTGGATCGCCGCCGATCTTCTGGCACAGGCCGAGCACGATACGGCCGCGCAATCCATCCTGATGACCAATGACGAGGCCTTTGCCCACGCGGTGGAAGAAGCGGTCGAACGGCAGCTTCACACCCTGGCGCGCACTGAAACGGCTTCCGCAAGCTGGCGCGATTTCGGTGCGGTCATTCTGGTCAAGGATTTCGAGGACGCAATTCCGCTTGCCAACCGTATTGCGGCCGAGCATCTGGAAATCGCCGTGGCCGATGCGGAGGCGTTCGTACCGCGCATCCGCAATGCCGGTTCCATATTCATTGGCGGTTATACACCGGAAGTGATCGGCGATTATGTGGGGGGCTGCAACCATGTGCTGCCAACGGCGCGCTCTGCCCGTTTCTCCTCCGGCCTTTCGGTGCTCGATTATATGAAGCGCACCTCGCTTCTCAAGCTGGGCTCCGAGCAGCTTCGCGCACTTGGACCGGCTGCGATCGAGATTGCACGCGCCGAGGGTCTCGATGCCCATGCCCAATCCGTCGCCATTCGTCTGAACCTATGAGGGACCATGACTGCCGACGTTCCCAATGCCCGTCTTGTTGACGTCGAGCTCGATGAATCCATCGGGCGCTCGACGCCTGATGTCGAGCATGAACGCGCAGTCGCCATCTTCGACCTGATTGAGGAGAACTCCTTCCATCCCGTTGGCGACCAGAAGGGCGGGCCCTACCGGCTGAAACTTTCGCTGATGGAATCGCGCCTGATCTTCTCCATCACGCGAGAAAACGGCGATGCGGTTGCCACGCATATTCTCTCGCTGACGCCGCTTCGCCGCGTGGTTCGCGATTACTTCATGATCTGCGAAAGCTATTATCAGGCCATCCGTTCCGCCACACCAAGCAAGATCGAAGCCATCGACATGGGCCGGCGCGGCCTGCACAATGAGGGATCGCAGACCTTGCAGGCGCGGCTGAAAGGCAAGATCGAGGTCGATTTCGACACGGCGCGCCGTCTTTTCACGCTGGTTTGCGTGCTGCATTGGCGGGGATGATGGCGAATGGTCGCGGTTACCCGGACTGATGCAGAAGGCGGGAAGGAAGCTGCGACAAGGCTTCCCACCTCCATTCTCTTCGTATGCGGCAAGAACGCGATCCGCTCTCCCATGGCGGAGCTTCTTGCAAGAACGCTCCTGCCAGCCAATATCTATATTGCATCGGCAGGTGTGAAACGCGGCGAGCGTGACCCTTTTGTCGATGCTGTGCTCTCCGAGGAAGGCCTGTCACTCGACAATCGCCAGCCACGCGGCATAGAAGAACTGGCCGACGGTTATTTCGATCTCATCGTAACGCTGACGCCGCTTGCCCATCATACGGTGCTGGAGCGTATGCGGGGCTTTTCGGTCGATGTGGAATATTGGCCGACGCCGGACCCAACGCTCGTGACCGGCAGCCGTGAGCAGATCATGGCCGCCTATCGCGATGTTCGCGACCGGCTGAAACGGCGAATCACATTGCGTTTCGGCTTCGGTTGAGCCATTCCAATTCGTTGTTCACAAATGCCGCCTAATCATATAGGTTCCGCCCAAATTAAGGGCCGAAGCTTTTATTCGGCGGCTTTTATCAAAGAAAGAAACAGGTATCGCATGGCGAAAGAAGAAGTCCTCGAATTTCCGGGTGTTGTTACGGAACTGCTGCCCAATGCAATGTTCCGCGTAAAGCTCGAAAACGAACATGAAATCATTGCCCATACGGCAGGCCGCATGCGCAAGAACCGTATCCGTGTTCTGGCCGGTGACAAGGTTCTGGTCGAAATGACCCCTTATGACCTGACCAAGGGCCGCATCACCTACCGCTTCAAGTAAGCATCACTTCCCGTTTCAGGAAATGTCTTGTCGATGAACGTGCAACACAAGCTGGTTCTTGCCTCCGGCTCTCCTCGCAGGATCGAGCTTCTGGGGCAGGCCGGTATCGAGCCGGACCGCATTCATCCCGCAGATATTGATGAAACGCCGCAGCGCGCAGAACATCCGCGCTCGCTGGCGCGCCGCCTGTCGCGGGATAAGGCACGCAAAGCGCACGAACAATTACAGGGCGAAGCCGGTTTTTCCGGCGCTCTGGTGCTTGCCGCCGATACGGTCGTGGCTGTCGGGCGGCGCATATTGCCCAAGGCCGAAATCGAGGATGAAGCGCGCGAATGCCTGCGCCTTCTGTCGGGCCGCACGCACAAGGTTTTTACAGGCGTATGCCTCGTCCTACCGAATGGTAATCTGCGCCAGACGCTCGTTGAAACACGGCTGCGTTTCGAGCGTCTTTCGCGCCTCCAGATCAATGCCTATCTTTCATCCGGCGAGTGGCGCGGCAAGGCGGGCGGCTATGCCATTCAGGGCCTTGCGGGCAGCTTCGTGGTCAAGCTTGTCGGCTCCTATACCAATGTGGTGGGCCTGCCCTTGCAGGAAACGGTCGGGCTTCTCGCCGATGGCGGTTATCCCGTCTATGCCAATTGGGGCACAGGAAAGGTTTGATGGCTGGCAATGGATGAAAAGAAGAATATCTCCCCTGCTTGCGGCGCCAAGGTGACGCCATTGCGCCCGACGCGGCCCTGCCCTGAATGTGGCAAGCCCTCGACGCGCGAGGCCTACCCGTTCTGCTCACCGCGCTGCAAGAACATCGATCTCAATCGCTGGCTTTCCGGCAGCTACGTCATTGCGGGCAAACCGCTCGGCGAAGAAGACGAGAACGATAGCTAAGCTGTAGTTACAGCGGCGTTGGGAACCGTCTTTTGTGAATGAATCCGGTTGTTTAGCGAAGCCGTGAGAAAAGCTTATAAAAATTTCGATACGGTGCTGGACAGCGCGAAATTTAATGCTATAACCCACCCACTTCCGGCGGGAACCAACACCGCCACGAACGAGCGAACAGCTTGTTTGGGATGCCCGGATAGCTCAGTTGGTAGAGCAGCGGATTGAAAATCCGCGTGTCGGTGGTTCGAATCCGCCTCCGGGCACCATTTTTCAGTAAAAATATCAAACAAATCAATTGCTTAGGCTTGAGAGGCACCGCTCAATCCACCTGAAAATCCCCCTTGTTTCTTTTGATTGAACTGAGTTTCTACTGAACATAATTCCGCACCCGAAACGATTTTCCCTCGCGCGCGTGCGCGTATTGGTCCCGAAAGTCCCTTGACCCTTCCCTTGCACCTTTACATTGCAGCACGATTTGATTTCCTCTGATTGTTTTCAAAGCCAATCCGCCACATAACCGAAAGCCCCTCGCGTGCGCGTGCGCGCGTACTGGTCGCAAAACTCTTTCCCGCATGCGACCGCCTGACAAAACTGCACTCATCAAAAAAATCTTCAAACACGCCAGAAGCGAACCCTCAAAACCTTCAAAACCATTCGCACGGCAGAAAAAACATCGAAAACGCTCCAAAGCGTAACCGACAAAACCGTCAAAACCCCTCGCGCGCGTGCACGCGCGTATTGGTCCACAAACTAATAGGTGCGGCTTTGAACGGATCATAAAGGCATCTTCATCGTGAAGATTGCTTCAAGCCATGGCGTTCGTCACCATACCTGAACCTGCCTTAAGGTATGCGCAGAAATTTCCACCGCTGGCGAAAAGCTGATGAGGGGGAATTACTTCTACTGACAGCCGTCACTTGCTCTTTTGACCCGACTCATTGCTCAATCTTTTTACAGTCGGTAACGCTGACCAAATGGGGGCACCATGAGTTCGTACTCTTCTAATATTGATCGTTTGCAGCGCGAAATAGCGAGATTAAAGGCCGACGATTCAAGAGAGATGTCTAAAGAGAAACAAGCCCAATCAAAAGCCCACAAAGCCCAACAAGCTATCAGTTCAGCAAAATCACTCTCCACACAGAAAAGCAAAATGTCAGAGCTTGAGCGCGCCACGAGGGATGGTGCCGCGATTGGCAAGAAGCGAGCGGATATCGCCAAAAAAATTGCCGATAAGGCAAAACAGTTAAGCTCCTATCAGGCTAAGCAATTCAAAGCTGATGAGCAGGCTGTTAAAAAGGTCGCGCAGGAGCAAAAGCGTTTATCAGATGAGCGAACCAAGCATGAAGCTTTCATCAAACAATCATTGAGCTCCATGCGAACAACTGCGAGCGCGACTATGGAAGCAGAAGAAGAATACGATTTCTTCATATCACATGCGAGCGAAGACAAAGAAGCATTCGTTCAGGATCTAGTCGCCGCGCTTCGCGACCTAGGAGCTAAGATTTTCTATGACGCATATACGTTGAAGGTCGGTGACAGCCTTCGGCGCAAAATCGATCAGGGGCTCGCGAACTCCAAATTTGGCATAGTTGTTCTATCGGAACACTTTTTTAGCAAGCAATGGCCCGCAAGAGAATTAGATGGACTGACGGCAATGGAAATTGGCGGACAGACGCGAATATTGCCGATCTGGCATAAAGTTTCCTACGATGAAGTTCGGCGTTTCAGTCCCTCATTGGCCGACAAAGTGGCACTGAACACATCGCTAAAAAGCGTGGAAGAAATCGCGAAAGAACTGCATTCCCTTATCTGAGGCAGATGCAAATATGGCCGTAAGCTTTATTACGGGAAATTTCCATATTAACCGAAGCGGATAAAAGCCGCCTCGCAGAACATAAAAACTGATTTCAATGTCAACATAAGACAACAGGCATCACCTCGAACCGGCCTTGCCTGTGTAGGCCTTCCCGCAATGCTCCTCACAATACGGGTGTCCATTTTGGACAGCCTCGCCACAGAACAGATGAAGCTCTCCAGCTTGCGCACGATTGACGGGCCACTTGCATTGACGGCGTGAAAGGTCAGCGAGACGAAAACCTTCATGCGGGCTTGTCAGCTTATCGAACATGGGAAGCGCCTCCGAGAGAGGGCTGCGACTTTTCCAGTGCATCGATACGCGCACGAACAAACGCCGGTGTGAGCAATCCATTCATCAACCGCTTACGACATCCATCCAGTACACGTTCATGCAATCTGCGCAAATCTGAGCCGAATAGAGCAAGGAGAAAGTCGTCAGCCTCTTGAATTGATGCTGGAGCCGAAAACGTCGTGTTTTCATCGTCGCCGTTCGCTGCGAGTGCATACCCGTTTTTTTTGTTTGCCGGGAAGTCGGAGCCGGTTCGCGCTGGCTCATTGGGGGTCTCGCTCACCGTCTCGTTGGCGTCACCCATAACTGGAGAACCGTCGCTCTCTTCATAGCCCTCTTTTACAGGTAATCCTGTAAGGTATTCCTTTAAGGTAATTGGTGGCATTTTCTGCCCACCTTGGTCGGCACTTTCTGCCATCCTTGGTGGGCAATTATTGCCATCCTTACGATTTTCAGGGTGGGCATTTTCTGCCACCCCTGTACGGTCAAGGTGGGCATTATTTGCCATGCTGGATTGCGGCTTATTGCGTACATTTTTTCGGTTTTTATCTCACGTTGGCACTCTTCCAATTCCTGAATTTGCATCTGAACGCGTTCATGATGTGGGTTCTCGATCCGGTAGACCGTGATGCCATTCCTCCGGCTTACCGGAATGAGATAACCATGCTGTTCAAGAAGCCTGCGCGCCTTGACGGCCGTGTGATGCGACCGAACACCAGCGCGAACGAATACTCGTCCGTTCGATGCATAAGCCGGTGTCGCCTGGAGCGTCTTCTTGTCGATAGTTACGAGGGACGCATAGACGATAATCAGATTGAGACACTGACCCGCACGCAAAAGCGGATCGGCAGCAACCGTTTCGAACAATGAGAACTTGAACGCGGCCAGTTCCTGCTTTGCCTGCTCGAAGGCATTAAAGCCATGGCGACGGGGGAAGGCATGAACCTCGGCGGATGAATTGGCTGGTTGGCTCATAGTCCTTGCCCTCCCATCATCCTTTCCGGGTTCTCGCGTTCGTCTGTGAAATCGTCGTCGCCGTCCTCTAGATCCGGGTCGCCGTCAATCTGGTCGAGAAGCGCAATAGCCTGCTCAATCCATTGCTCAAGCATAAGGCGGCGGAGGCGATGTATGGCGGGACTGCTCATTTCACACCGCCCTTCGGGGCCGGAAGCACCCAGATAGAAACATGTGTGAGGCCACGAGCCATGCGCAGAAGCAGAAATGCAAGAAGAATGCGGGCGAGCTTCATGATGGGCTCCGTTCCGGCTCTTTCCAGCCTGTAGCCTTTTCGAGATAGATCAGTGCAGCGCGAAGTGGGGCTCTGGCTAAGTCATCACAGATTGCATCTTCGGATATGGCTAGGCGAATAGCCTCGCAAACCTCATCAAGGCGGTTTACGGGTCCATCCCAATTGGTGAGGGCATCCATTGCAGGACCATATGTTGCCGCTAGTGCTGCCGCTTCGTCAGAATAACCCTGCTCCTCCCATCCCTTGAATGCAGCGCTCCCTTCGCGATATTGGGCGATTACTTCGAGCAGACTTCCGGGTGCGGGCTTGCTTGGTGGCGTTTCGCGATGGGCTTTGCTCAGCAGGCTGTGGACCGGCCCCAGAGCATCGAGCGCGACAAACATCGTACCCGATAGCGCGAGCAACGTATCGCAGTCGATAAATGTATGGTCCTGCAAAGCCGCGTGCACGGTGCGCAGCAAATCCAGCCCCATCTCCATCTGATCGACAGGCAAACGGGTGACGGCAGGAACGGTGATATCTGGCAGGGAAATCATGCGCGCGCCCTTTCCTCGATAATGACACGCTCCAAAACCTCGACCATATCCAGCACCATCTCATTTACCGTTTCCAGAACTCTTGAAAGATTGGCCGGCACGTGCTGAGCCAATAGGTAGCCGTCCTGATCGTCGGCAAATTCTGCTGCTGCACGACAAATTCCGATCATGGCATATACCGTGCTTGCGGTTTCATTGGCCTTCTTTGCCTGCTCAAGCAGGGTTTCCTTTTTCTGCTTGCCATTGGACAAGCCTTCGGCGTTTGCCGGAATGGTCTGTTCCGTCATTGGTCTTCTCCAGATTTTCAGGATTGGTTAGATCGGCGCTGCTCGCTCGACCGTTTTGTCTCAGCCTACGCCGCTAAAAGGCGATTAATCTGCGCATCGATATCCCTGCGCTCGCAAAGCGCTTCCACCTTTGCCAGAACCGGATTGCTGGCACGCAGTGCCGCCTCTTTCGCCCGCTTCCATGAAATCATCAGAAGCCAGTTGAATGTGCTGCGCTGGAATGTCGGGCGTTTGCTGTACGACCGGAGGTAGGTGCTCCATGCTTCATTCATGATTGCTGACAGGTTGAACATCTTCTTGTTCCTTCGCACCGATTATGATACTTACGTATCACGTATAAACCTCATGGTCAATACGTATAGTTAATTTTTTATACGTAGGTATCACTATGGCGATAACAGCAGAACAGCTTCGGGCAGCGCGCGCACTTCTCAAAATGGAGCAACGAGCTTTAGCGGAGCAGGCGAACGTCAATATCCAGACCTTGAAACGGTATGAGGGTGGTTCCGGCGTATTGAGTGGAAACTATCAATATATCGAAGCGCTTATTGCCGTGCTCACAGCAGCAGGCGTCCAATTTCTCGAAGATGGACAGGTGGCAAGCGGGCCGGGTGTGGCGTTGAAGGTTGGATAGTATAATACCGCCTCGAAAGCAGTTCATGAAAAAAATCGCATCTTTCAGTCTCAAAGGTCTAGAATGGTTCATCTTTTTATTGTTGGAAACGGCTTTGATATCCACCACGGATTGAAGACACGATATACCGACTTTGCTGAGTACTTAAAAAGCGCGGAACCTGCTCTTCACCAACTGTTCTCTAGGTTTTTCTATGAGATGCATAAGTCTTACGACTGGGATGTTCCCAATTGTTTAGACGCCGATCATTTTGTTTACGATAGGCGGCGTGACTTCGAGGAATCGTTAGGTCGCCTAGATGAAGATGATTATATCAATATTTCTCAAGAAAATATTTCTGAGTACCATGAGAAAATTGGCATGTCTGAACAACTAGTAGATCAGTTCGTCAGCGAAACTTCTCGTATTTTAGGAGTTTTCCGAGGGTGGGTACTTTCTATCGATATTATCAATTCATCAAGAAAGGAATTTTCATTCAATGATGATATTTATTTTGTTAATTTCAATTACACCGAAACATTAGAGTTTTTTATAGTGTGAATAATAAAAAAATATTTTATATACATGGGCGCCGCCAAACTAATGACAAATTAATTGTTGGTCACGCAGTGTCTCCCCCAACCCCTCAATCTAAGCACGATTTACCTGACTACCAATTTAATCCTTACTATGGATATTTAAGACTTACAAAAAAGCCCGTTGATGAGATTAATGAATGCTTCAAGTCATGGCTCGCTGTGCTACCAGTTGTAGAAAAAATTACCGTTTGTGGGCACTCGCTAGGGTTCGTGGATGTGGCTTATTTTGAAACAATTAATGCCTCTAATCCCGACGCCGAATGGCGATTCAGTTACTTTTCTGACGACGACTTAACCAGCATAAGCAATCTGATTAATCATCTGCATCTCCGCGACGAGCAGATAATAGCTGTCGCACCTATTATTGAATTTGAAATAAACCCATCGACAAGCCGGGACGATCGATGCTTATCTCAAGTAATTCCTTTGGATATTTTCCTTTGACGATTATGCTCACAGATCTAACGGAATTATTACTACCACCGAAAAGAGCCATTTACAGAAAAACCCCGCCGAAGCGGGGTTCCCTATTAGGCTTGCTTGGCCACTAGGATTGGCCAAGCTTTTTTACCGAAAGTCTTTGCCCAGATTTTATTTCCCGTCTTGGGGCAAATGCGCCAAGGCCGGAAAATATACTGGTGACCTTCGGGAGCGGGAGGCAGCTGAGGCTTCATCGCTCTTGTCCGACGGGACGCTGCTCACCTTGACAAAATCCACAGTAAAGATTATCTGAAACTGCTACATATCAGATCGGGTTTGTCTAAAGCTTCCACACCGGCAGGTCCCGTTTCAAGTCCGATGCAGAAATACGAGGGGTCTGGGCTAGTTTCAGATCCCTTTTTTATTGATCCACTTCTTTCTCATAAAATTAAGCCGGATATCTGCCGCGCCACGAGATACACTATGTCTTTGCATGACATCTTCTGCTGTATCGAACGGCGACGTGAATTGGCGAGGCATCAAAAGCTCTCCTGCGAACTGATTGGCTTGTGGCTCACTCAGCCGATAGTCCTTTATTCGCCTTTCGTCGCTCGCACGCGCCATCGGTATACCAGTGTGAAGAAAAAAGTGACCCAATTCGTGCGCTACCGTAAACCGGTCTCTAGGACTATCGTTGCAGGCGTTCTCATAAACGTCTTCGCGTAGAATAATGAACTTGCCCTTTGGATCAGTGAACCCCTCGAAATCCCCCATCTCTTGTTGGGTTTTTATCCTCAAATCGACCATGCCCATGCGCTGGCACAGTACAAGTTCGAGAAAATCCATGACGGGAAATGTCGCTTGATCAGCAAGAGAGAACTGCACGCGGATTGCGTCGCTTAATTGGCCGATGTTGTCCCACGAAAGCGGTGGGACAACGTAATTCTGACTGCTCATTCCTCTTTACCTCGCCTGAGAATGTGCTTGATTTCCTCCAATTGCTCATCAGAAAGCGAGTTCATTTTTCTCGCTAGTAATCCTGCAGTATCCCTGCTCAAGGGTGTGTCTGCCGTAATTGTAAAGGCCGACCTAGATTTATCGGCTGCAATACGTAGCTTTTCAGCTGCAGCTCGTGCCAAGTGATACGCACCTATCACAAGTTCCTCAAACCCGTTCGGTGGGGTTTTTTGACCGGTTTCAACTGCTGAGATGAACGCCGAGGACTTTCCAATTTTCTTGGACATATCCAACAAGCGTTCGTTATGGTCGATGCGTAATTTTCTAAGCTCCTTCCCGAGTTCCGTGGTCATAACTGTGTCTCCTGTTAGCGACAGATCGTGAGTCGCAATATGAAATCTAATGAACTACGTGAAGAATTTCAACCCACGAGGTTAATTTTCTTCACGACATATGAATCTGCGCTCTCATATCGCCTTTGGTCCGGATCATCCAGAGAAATTATAATTAAGAGATCGAATGAGCTTCGATGGCCGTCTTGATGGAATTGGTGGAGAGTTTTCGCCTGTTTACTAATTATAACAAACTGGGCTACGCCCGCCGGGACGGCTGTAGGCGCTTCGGCCTCCACATAGCCGACCATTTCGCATCACATCGTACGGGCAATCACACGTTCCAACATAAGGAGACCGGACTGGTTGCCATGAACGCCGCGCCGGAGCTAGTCGGGCGGCGGCAGGCGGTGCGACTGTTCGAGGGGTGATTATTGCTCTTGGCGGTACAGGAGGTGGGTTTTCGGTAAGATAGAGCTCAGATACCCACCCCGTTCGATTGGCATAAGATACGCTAAACCACCCAGAGCGGTAATTCAGAACCTTGACGGTTTTCCCTCGGTCGATAGCTGTGATGACGGGCGCCGATATTGAAGGTTCGGACCGCATGTTTACCTTTGCAGTCGAATAAAGCCATTTTCCAATGAAGGGATGTTGGTAAACCTCTGGCGGGGGGCTGGTCTGTCTGTCGGGGTGACGTTGCCTGAATAAAGCCTAAAGGCTGCGGCGCTTGCTCAGCAGGTTGGGTTGCAGCTTGTGGCGCAACAGGGATGGAAGGCGGCACAGGTGATGGCTTGTCGTTGCCGAAAACCTTGGCCAGAACGAATAGCGCAGCAGCCCCGAATATCCAGTTTTTCGCCTTCGACAATCTTGGACCCCCAATCCCCGGAAAGATCAAAGCAAAATTGTCGAAGGCTGTCGAGATAAAGCCTCACTGAAGGCCCTTAGCCCTTTGTCTGGATCGTTCAGCAATGACGAACCAGTCAGGCGCATAGCCATTCGCCCAAGTCAGATCGGCTTCGGCGTCGTGCTGTTCCTCGGCGGGCTCTATCTCAAGGTCTGTGTCATCGTCCATCTGGTCGAGCATATCGATAAGGCGCTCGATTTCTGCGGCGATGGAAAGACGGTCGGGTTTCATTCGTCCCTCCAGCGAACAGAAATTTCGCCATCGAGAGCGATGATTGCCTTGCAGACATTGCCATAGTTCAGGACTTTATGATCTGCCCAGCCGGGGCGCTGAAAGTATCGCTTGGTTTTAGCAATTTCATCAATGTCTGCCATTGAAAGATTCAACTTGAAGCATTGTTCACGCAGTTGATCCAAAAGTGGGTAACCAGTTTGTTTGAACCGGCGCTTTTTGCGATATATTCCACGGTAACGGCAAATCTGCCCCACGTCAGATAGTGTGCGATTAGGAAATGCAGCAAGTATTTCTTCTTTAGTGCCTGTTGGTACAATTCGGCGCATCAAAGATAGCTCTCTGGCGGTAACTGTATTATTGCGAGGACGTAACCCTAGCTTTTGGCAGCGACTGCGCAGCGCAAAATACGAACGATGCGGCAGCTTTTTTGCTAGTACCGCATAATCTGAGCCGTACTCTTGGCAAAGCTCATCTTCCTTCGGGGTCCACAGTTTATTACCGTTTGGTGTTGTTCCGAGATATCGTATGCGGCGCCGGGCTTGTTGCGCTCTGGCTGCATTCTGCGAATAGTCACTCAGGTACATAGATTTGTTCCTCCGTCGGACAAATCCCCGCCGAGTGATATGCAATCAGCGCTGTGGCTCGACTTCAACGCTGCAAAATCAGAATTACCGATAACCCCACTGTTCAAAAGAAAACGTGTGAAGCGGTGTTGAAAATGGATGAACTCTTCTTCTCTCCCCATTACTCCATATTCCTGAAACGGAAATATCGAAGTCTGAAACGTTCGCGTGAAACTTTGAAACGAAAAAATTGACGTGTCTCTACGCGCTGAGCATTCGCTGTTTTCAGCGCGCCTAAGCAAACCGCTATGGAAAACCCGCCTCAGCGAAGGGCGGCTGCTGGGCGGGTTTTCTGGTACGTTTGTCGCCAACTCTGTACTCATAGACGACAAGAATAGAATGCGCCGATTTGGTCGACTAAATCTAAAGCCACCGGAGCTCTGTATTCCTCCCGTTAATACGGGATACACTCCCCAATGGGGGACGAACAATTGCGCCCTCAGGACTTTCCCATACCGGGTTGACGCTCGGGTTAAATGTACTCGCTTGCGCTCTTCCCAGTCGCGTTTTCCAGAATGGTGACGGCCTTATGGACGAAACGGAACGCGCCCTCGATAACGCCATCATCTTCCTCAAGATTGATCCGGCTAACTGCTGTCGAAAGAAATAGCTGCGCGTAGGCGAGAATAGCTAACACATCCTCTCCCGTCGCGCCGTTGGCGTTTAACAGCCGTCCCACCCCGGCCATAACGTCTACGGTGTTCTTTCCTCCTGCGTATCTTGCAGCGTGGACGTAATCCGCCAATTCGAGCGCGACTTCTGTTATATTTTCCTGCATTATGACTGCCTCTCGCTTAAATTGTATGGAAACCTATGAGCCTCTTTTTGAAAATCGCCTGCGTTGTCGTTTTTGCTGCCGTCATCATCGGCGCAGGCAAGGGTTATTACGCCATCGCAAGCTTTTTCGAGGGTAGTTTTTCCATGGGGTTCATTGTGGGCTTTTGGTTTGCCGTTGCTCTCGTCTTTGTAAGCAGTAGGCTAGAAGCGCGTAAGTAAGCCTTGAGCGCTTTCACCCGCCTTTATCCCTCGCTCCAGCATCATTGCCTGAATGAGCCGTTGCATCTGCGGAGAGATATCCTTACTGCTCTGTAGCTGGTCGAGCGCGTTGATAATCGCCTGCTTGTTACCGGCAAGCGCTTCACCCAGACCAGCATTGCGGGCATCTACGCCGCTGTCAGCAAGCACGCCAACCAGTCGATCAAGCCCCCGCGTTCCCAAATTCCGTGCTGCACCGCGTACGCCACCTGCGGCAAAGGCCTCCCTCACACCGAAAGATGAAGCATCGCTTGGGAAAAGCTCTTTCTGGGCGGCACTCCTCGCAGCCGTAAAGCTGTTGCCAGTCACATCATTATTGGTGTTTGCGAACCGTGCTTCCCTGTCGAGAAGGCTCAGAGCTTTATCAGCCCGTTCTTGCCCGAACAGCATACCAATGCGGTCCCGGTTCCAGTCACCCTCACCTTTGAGCACGTTTTTCAAGGCCACAACGTCATTGGCTTTCGTTCCTACCTGCCGATCAATGTCAGCGCGCGCGGCCTGTTTCATGCGGAACGTTTGCGCCGATGGCCCCACCATCAGCCCTTCTGGGGTCACACCTTCAACGATGGCCTGGCGTAGTTCATCAGGACGCAACGCCTCACGGCCACTATCGAGCGCCTTCACGCCCATGCGAAGGCCTTCATTCTGGCGAGCGAGTTCCTGAAACTGGGCATCTGCCATTTTGATACCCGGAACCTTGTCAGCAAGAACACTATCTATTTGCTTTCTGGTATCAGCCAAGAGCGCAACAGCCTTCGGGTTCGTTTCAGTCGCAAGCATGCCGTCAATTGCCTGTCGCGTTTGAAACAAGGTGCCCGGATTGGGGTCGAGTTGATCTGTACCTGTGATATTCAACATCTTGCGAACATCATTCGCCGCCCTTTGTGCGGGCCCACGCAGGTTTACAGACGCACTTTCCAGCCCTTGCGCTATTGGCTCGGTATTCACTGCTCGAGAATTGCGGAAAGGCTCCCCATAATCGATAGCGCGCTGACCAGAGCGAATTTGCTCCTCAATGGCGCGTGGGTTCGCGACCGGCCCGAGTGCGTCATCAAGCCCGCTGACAACCCGCTGATTTGCGCCTGCCATGCGCTTCGTCAGCGCATCCCTGATGATGGTCTGCGCTTCTCCCGGGCTGTTTGCTAGCGCCCCGGCGGCACCTTTGAAATTGGGCGAGATATCCATCAGCATTGCTTCCGGGCCAAGGTCAGCAAGACGCTGCTGAATGGCTGGGGCATCAAGACCATCACGGATTGCAGCCTTGTTGAGATATCTCAATGCCGAGGGAACCATGTCAGCCGCTTTTGCAGCCGATTGCGAAGCAAATACATCACCAATCTTGCGCGCGCCAGCGCCTATCGCCTGACCCGCAGCAGGGCCAATGCCGCCCATAACCAATCCGGCTCCCGCACCCAGCTTAATAGCCTCGGGATCAAAATCCGAACGAATTGCGGCATCGGTTCCGCCGAGCGCCATCCCAGAAGCTCCAGAAGCTAGACCGCGAGCTATGAGGCCACCACCACCCGCGCCGAAAGCAGCGGGAGCGGCCATAATCATAGGGACCGTTCCAGCAATGCCACCGGCTACACCTACACCGGTTTGAACGTAAGGATGCTCCCTGCCGAAGGCCTCATCCTTACCTTTCTGGCTGGCGAGCGCGTTTTCATAGCGCTCGCTCCAAGTATCGCCGGGAATGATGTTGCTACCGATGGGCGTCTTGTCCAGCGCCGCATCAATTGCAGCTCCAGCCTTACCAAGCAAAGGCCCAACAACTGGCGCGCTCGTAATGAACGTTCGCATCACATTGTCAGCGTTCACGCTGCCATCGTAACCCATAACGTCTTTTCGCCAATTCGTCGGGCCTACTGTACCGTCATTCGAGAATGACTGATTGGCAAACCGCTTTTGCAATGCCGACCGCATTACGTCTGGAGACGTGCCCTCTGGGAATTCGGCTATCGTGCCGTCTGGAAGCTCTACTTCAATCATTCGAAATCACCAGTCTGCGGGTTGAAACGAAGCCTATTTCCCGAAACTCCGCTCTTTCCGGGAGTTTTATCCTTTGTGGATGTGCGGAAGCCTTCGAGCGGGTTCTTCAGGTTTTTGATCCAATTTCGGCCCTCTGCCGCCGAGATTTCCCGATTGGCAACCTGATCTGCAATATCACCCATCTGAATTTGGTACTGGGTGATGCCGCGCATCGTGTCGAGAATAAGTTGGTTGCCGTCAGGCGTATTAATAATCCGGGGCAGAGATTGCTTGAACAGCGCCAAGTCAGCATCGGACATAGGACCGGAGCCCGGTTGCCGCTGCTGCGGAACAAGCTCATTGATCAAAGCTTGTGCAGCCTGCAAATCATCGAGACCGTCTGTCTTGATCCCATATTCACCGGCGGCAAGTTTCAGCACAGCTGTCGCGCCGGTCGGTGAAGCCTGCATAAGCCCGCCAAGGCGTTCAATCTGGGCCAGCTTGGAACGTGCCTGTATCCCTGCGTCCGAGAGCGCGGCGAACGTGTCCGCATTTTTCTTGTCCAGAGCCTCATAGAACTTATCGCCCTCGCCCACGGAAACGTTAGTGCTGCTCGCGCCAGCCTTTTTCATCGCCTGCTGATAATCAGCGAAACTGCCCTTGAAACCTTGGCTCACAGCAAAATTGTATTCCTGCATGTCACTCGTTGGTTTCTGGCCCGCGCTATAGATCGGCTCTGCATTGCCGGAACGCTTATCCGTGCGCAAAACCGTCCCATCTGGTAGTGTCGTAAAGCCATATTCAGTCTGTGGCTTGGCGCGCAGAGCGTCCATTTCGAGTTGCAGCTTTTGAGCCTGCAAAGCCCGCATCGGGTCATTCTGCTGCATCTGCTGCTGTAAGGCCATGCCGATGACGGAACGCTGTGCGTCATTCATCCATGGATCGGATGCAGCCTCAAGCAACCGCTGGATATTCACGCCTCCCTGGCGTGGCGCTGCATAGCTCCCCATGATCGGGGCGCTATCTGCTGACGGTGCAGCCGGGAAATAGCCCGATGTGTCAGCAACTTGCTGTGGAGCCTGCCCCTGCGGAGCGAGCGCACCGCCAAGTGCCATATCATTCTGTCGCAAGAGAGCATCACTGATCTTGGCTTCGGGCACCGGCTGCTGTGGTGCAATCTGGTTGATTGCTGCCGCTGCGGTCTGCGGCTGCGGTTCTGGCGCATAAGCCTGAGCCATTCCGATAGATGGATCAAGGCTTGCAACCTGCACGCCCTGTGGCTGTGCCTGCTGAGGTAAATTGATGGATCGGGCAATAGCACCGACTGAGCGCGCGTAATTTGGGTCAGTAGCATAGCCTGACGCGCCAAGCGCCTGCAATTGTGCGTCCAATCCCTGCGCTTCCCGCATAGGCCTATAGCGCTTGTTGCTGGCGATGAAATCAGCATAACCGGCAACGCTATCCTGCGGACTGGCAAAAGTGCGGAAACTATCGTTGATCTTCACGCGCTGACCATTGATTACCTCATGCGTTGTAAGGTTCTGGCCGCCGCCCTGACCGTGGCTTTTGATGCCAAAGAAATTGTTGCCAGGCGCAGAGCGCCCCCAGCCAGTTTCCTGTGCGGCCTGCGCAACTATGATACGCGGATCAACACCGATGCGCTGCCCATGTTCAATTGCTGCTGGCAAAAGCGTATCAATGAATTTCTGTTTATCGCCAGAAAGATCAACCGTAGCGCCTGTAGTGGGCGTTGTACCGGTCGCTGCTCCGCTCGTGGGAGAAGCACCGCCAGCAACAGCCGATGGATAAGCCGCGCCACCGCTCAGGAGGCTCCCAAGGTCAAGCCCAGCAAATTTCTTTGCAGCGCCCTCAATGCCAGCCTTTTCGGCATTGTCAGCACGCGCCTGCTTGATGTTGCCAGCGAGGGCGCTCATCATCCGGGCTGCGCCTTGCATCCAATGACCAACTGGTGAGAAGTCGATCCCCCTATCTATCATTGCTTGTGCCAAACAGCGCTCACGGTCCAGTTGTTCCGGCGTCTTCTTGCTACCGTCACCACCCCATACAAACGGCTGCGCGCTAACTATCGGCAATAGCTTGGAGAAGTTTTGGAAATTTCTGTTACCGATAGGTGTCATGACCACACTCCATCGTATCCCGCTGTCGAAGTTGAAGGCGCATCAAGAACAGCATCCCGGATCAAGCCGGAAAGCGAAGTACCTTTCTTGCGGGCCTGCTCTTTCAAGGCTTGCTTTTCTTCGGTGAAAACCCGGATCAGAATATAATCGGGCATGGCAGTATCAGCACGCATTGACCGTCTCCTTTCGTTAATACAATCTACCATGAAAGGAGAAATAGAGCAGAAAATAATACTTATATTTCATACAGTTGAGACGTTTCAGGCCGTGTCACGGTCTATCACGTTCCATCAAATTCCGAGAGTGCTTAAGGCTGCGACAATCTGTCATTCCTGCGTCTGCGCCAATTGCCTACGGTCTTAGGACTAACGCCGACACGCCGGCAAATCTCACGGTCTGACAATTCGGGGTTAGTGTCCAACATCGACAGGACGGCAGAACGCTTTTCCGCATTGGTGCGGCGTCCATTTTGGACGGGTTCACGGAAAGGCTTTTCGGCCAAAGCGCGAAGAATGCGAACATCATCAAACAGCCGCGACCATTCCGGGTCATCAAAATCCTTCGGATCAATCCATTGCCGCTGCCACGCATACGACTTGTAATGAAAACGGGCTTCCAGATCGCCCCATGAAGTAACCGGCTGGGTTCGCATCACTTCTCGTAGAAGTTCAATTCGAAGCTCAACGGGAAGCTCGTAATAATATTCGTGGTGACCGTAAAAATGAGCCCTATCGTCGTTCAGTTTGTCCCACACCTTCAATTCCTCGAAAGCTCCACATATGGTTTCGGGGAATGGAATTGCCGCCTTGATAGCCATGATAGCTTCCGGGTCAACGTCATCCAGATTGAAAAAGTGGCTGTGAACACCGGCGAATGACGAAATTGGCCGACGCCATGTCCCGCAAGCGTCCTCGTATGGCTCGCCCAACTCAGCAATGAAGGGTTCCGCTGCCTTGAGGATCAGCCGTTCGTTCGGTGTAGGGTCAAGAAAGGCCTTAGCGGTCCCAAACTGTTTCAGGATTTCAGCACGCCTTGACGCGTAGCGCTGTTCACGCTCAACAACCTCCCGCGCCCGCTTCGCCTTGTAGCCAGGCTCCTTTTCTTCCATCCAGTCCGCGAAGCCCTCGAAGAAATTGGCCGGCTTCGGCTTTGGCTGACTGTCCAATTGGGACACAGCGTCATTCAGCGACATGCCCGCTCTTTCTGCAATCTTTCTGGCTCTCGCTTGGGCTGCTACTCTCTCCCCGTCAGTCGCGCCGCCTGTGACCAGCGCATAAACCTTGCGGAATTTCTCTATGTCCAAATTGGACGCATGAATGTTCATTGCGCCCTCGCTTTAATCAGGTTGCTTTCTTCAATTGCTTGGATGGCTTCCACAGCAGAAAGACCAAACTGCATTCTCAGATAGGGAATAACCGGGTGCGGTTTCTGGACATAAGGTGTCATTGCCAGCCAGCGCGCCGCCTGTTTCACGGAGTCACTCATTGGATTTTCCTTTCTGATCGATCAGGACAGCAAAGCCGCGCTTGTCGAACGCTATACGGCCCTGTTTCTGCAATTCATCCTCGGCCCGCCCTGCTCGCGTTCCGCCCCAGCCAAGAATGCGCATCATCATGCCGTAGGAGGCAGGGCCATGAACACGGAGAGCATCAGCATACCGTTCTGGGTCATCAGGCCTGATTTTGGTGTCTGGTTTCCAATCTCGACCGGGAAACGGGATTATCCGTCGCCGTTCGTTTTCCTGTATAGGGTGACTGAAAAAAAGCGGCCCGTTCCCCTTCTCGCCTTCAAGAGCACGGCGTAGGTCGCCAGAAAAATTCTCATTTTCGCCTCCTAGGGGAACTGACAAAACCGACGAAACCACCATTTGAGAGGCATTGTCAGTTTTGTCGGTCCCATCTGGGGCCGTTTCCATGATTTTTTTCGGATTAGAATTTTTCTGCAACTCCGTAGAATTGAAGCTCTCAAAACCTTCAAAACCTAGATTGAATGAGTTTTGAGGGTTTTGAAGGTTCGCCTCAAGACCGTTTTCGCGTTTTTTTAATGCATCAAGCCAGCGCCCCATTATTTCGCCTCCCTGATTTTCGGGTTCCAACGATAATAAGCAGAAGGGCGTCCACCAGATGTACCCGCGCCCTTTTCAAACTTGCGGCAATGGTGCGTTTCTTCCAGCAGATCGACAGCGGACATGACCACATCACGATCTGTCAAACCAGCCCACCCTTTCTGATGAATATCGCGAATGGTGAACTCATTTGGGAGCGTGGCACGGCACTCCAGTATCAGGCGCGCGCCGTCCTCGACCACTATTGTATTACCGGACGAATAGAGCCTGGTTGCATGGCTGCGCAGATAATCCGCCCAGCCCAAAGCCAGAGCCATTGCATCCGTTCCGACTTCTGCCCGCCCGCCCTCGACCAGTTCAAATATCAGTGCGAGGCTGGCAACCGTCTTCGGCATCTTCAGAAGATGGCTTTCGAGAACGGTAGAAAGCTTGCCGCTGCGTGCCTCCGTCTGGATTTCCTGCATCCATTGCTGAAACATGGCCTGCGCATCTGGAGAAAGCCTGAACACGACAGGATTATCAGGACTTCCTAATTCCAGTTCGTGAAGGTCACGGAATACCTTCTCGTAGGCTTCACGAGCAAACCTATCCGGGTGACGGTCAACCCATTGCCATGACGTGCGCGGGTCAGGCCATACGGTCAACTGTAGGCGCTGGATTAAGCCGTCATTGCTGGCGCCGGTGATTGCGCCCCGTACAATCGGAGCGATACGGGAAGGCTGAACGCCGCCGATAATGCTCAGGGTGCAATTTGCGATATGGACCGTTCCGCGTCCTATACGGTCATAAGTGAACTGGCCAGAACCATTGAAGGCTTCCAGATAGAAAGCCCGGTCGCTTGCATGGTCTTCACTCTCCATCTGGGACAGGAAGCCCGGAAGCTCGTCGCGAACCAGAAGCAGACCACGCGGATTTTCATTCAGGAGTTCGCCCAGCTTCTCCACCGTCGCATCATTCACGACGATACGAGGGCACGGCTGGCCTTCATCATCGCTATTGTTCAGATCGGCAAGGATAGCGCGTGCTGCATCCTTGTCGCCTTCCTTGTAGGCTTTTGCTGCGGCTTTCGTAGCTTCCTTGGCTTCAATCTTGCCCAGAACATCGTCAATGTCGGCTGATTTCAAATCAGCCTGCCACTGCTTGCGCATATCGTCCTGAATTGCATAGACCGGGCCAAGGGCCTTTTGCATAGCTGGCGTCTTCATTGCAAAAGGCGGGCCAATCACAGCGCCCCAGAGGTTCGGAACCTCAATCCAGTCATCCAACTGTTTCGGAGCCACGCGGATACGATTGCCGATTAGGGAAGCAAGCCCGCACAATGCTGCTACGGCCACGAAGTCGGGAACGGATTGCTGCCTATCCGCCACATCAAAGACATAATCCCGAAGTGCTGCTGGTAGCAGTTCCGGCACAAACGCCTCAACAGTGGGCAAGCTGGAGGAAATAGGAACCGGGGTTTTCCAGAGTTCATATGGCTGCTCTTTAGCCAGGTTCTCGAAGATGCCGGGGACAGGTTCGTGCGTGTTCATGCTGCCGCACCTTTCATCATGAGGATATCGTTCCAGTCTCGGCCATTGGGGGCGGGTAACAGACTGACTTTCCAGTCTGCCGCCGTAGCGCGCATTGCCAGAGCTTCGCCAGCTTCCCGGCCCGCTGTGTCTCCATCGGTGGCAACAGTCAGCAAACCGGGATTACCGGGCAGCGTGAGCGTTTTCATGCCGCTGGTCGATAAAGCAGCCCATACCGACACGGAACCGCGTACAAGGCCGGAGAGAAGCGATAGGCCTGTTTCTATACCTTCGCACACAATCAGCTTGTCACCCCCGCTGGAGAGCCGCACAGCGCCGCCAGCCACCGTTCCCAACATCACTTTGGCCGGCTCAATCTCGGCCTTTCCACGACCATCAGCGCGAAGGTAGGTACGATGCACTGCGAAGCGATGCGCACCTTCGACCAGCGCGACCATTGCCGGAAAACGATTGCCGGACGGATGCCAGCAATCAGGATGAAAACGCAGGGTGTCTGTAAGAGGGCAGACAATGCCACGGCCACGGAGGTAGGTTTCCGCAATCGTACCGTGAATTGGCAAGGCCTCATGCCAACAGGAGAGTGCTCGGCCCTCCTTGCGCTTGGCTTCCTCGTTCTCGGCCTGCCGGATACGCTCAATTTCTTCTGGAGAGGGAGGAGTGTAGTTCCCCTCGCCTTCGACCAGTCCAAGCCCCTTGAGGCTATCGAGAATATCAGTGAAGCTGCAACCGGAATGACAGCGCAGTAACAGCCTGCCGTCCGATCCGTCCGACAAGCTCAGGCTGGGCCGTTTGTCCCCATGGGCTGGGCAACGCGCCACACCGTAACGGCCATGCCAGTGACCGCCCAGAGCACGGGTAATCTCTCTGGCCGCTGTCATAGTCTTGCCCCTTCTTTGTCGAAGGTGGTCACTGCGGAATGCAACACATACCGAGCATGAGTGCCGCTGAAAGAGCCTTCATGTTTTTCATGAATGGTTTCAATATCGACGCCGAAGCCGCGAAGCTTGAATACATATGCCGACCAGCGCGGGCCGGGATGGTCGATAGGGGTACACCCTGCCTTTCCCGCATTGATGAGGCTTTCCAGTGCCCAACGGTCTCGGCCTTTTACGGCGATGTTGAATGAAGCTCCATCAACATTTGTAACGCTGAACGTAGCCGACGCCCAACGTGCTTTGTCCGTGCTCATGCTGTGCCTCCAATTCCCGCGAGTTCGCAAACAACGCGAGCCGTCGCTATCGGAAGGCGAAAGCGCTTTGCGATGATTGATGCTGTGAAATCCGTTGTAGAAAGGAGCGGAGTGCGGTATTCAGAAGGGGTCCAATCATTCTGAATTACCGATCCGCCGTTCTTGCTGCTGCTCAGCAAGTGCGGCGTTTCTGTTATGTGGTTCATCTACCCCTCCTTTACTGGAGAGGGTGAACCAGCATTGCGCTTGGCTTTGGCGTATTCGACTGCCGCCAAAATTTCCGACTGCGACCAGCGGGATAGGCTTCCCATCTTAATCGGCTTCGGCAGCGTGCCGTCAGCAATGCGTCGATAGAAGGTCGGAAGACTAACCTGAAGGTATTTTGCGCCTTCACGGGCGATCAGGAGAGGATCGGTGACTTGCATGTTTCAGCCTCTATATCCGTTGATACGGGCTGACTCTGAACCACTATTAGCCTTGCGCCTTCGGCCACTAAATGACCGAATTAGTGACCGATAGGGTATTGTGGTTTTTTTCTATTCTATCTTTTTCGTTCATGTGCCTGACAAGCTCAGATGCCATGCTTTCAATCGCATGTTGCTCATGTCTTTTAACAAGTCGTTGCAATGTACGTGGGTCTGCTCCCAATTCACTTGCGATATCATTCCAACTTTTCTTGCCGCGAAACAGGGCTTTCCGAGCCATTTCCATGTTGTGCGGGTATATCGGGCCATTCTGGGGGGCACCTCGACCGCGTTTAAGGCCAAAGGCTTCATCCAAGGTGTTTACATTTCCTGAAATGTAAACATTCAATCGATCAGCAAGAAAATCGGCGTCTGACTGAGACAGGATGACAAACCCATCATCAGTATCAGCTCGCGCCGCGTTCAAATTTGACAAGACTGTTTCCAATTCCTTGTGGTTGCGCGACTTTTTCATGCTCCTGCCTTCATAAGCTGTAAAATCTGAGCACCATTACCGGCCACATGGTTTGCCCAGCGCTCCATCAAAACACGCCGCTGTTCCAAGAAATCAGTACGTCGATAGGCACGCTCGACCGATCCGCCGACCGTATGCCCAAGAACCGTTTCTGCAATATCGTGGGGCGTATCTGTCGTTTCAGCTATCCAGTCCCGCAAGCTGGAGCGGAAGCCATGCGGACGTGCTTCAAGCTTGGCCCTGCGCATGAACATACCCAGCGTCATATCGCTGATAACTCCACTGCGAACATTCGGGAAAAGAAAGCCGTCACGCGCATGGCGGCGGGCAATATCTATAACTTTCATCGCCTCGACTGTAAGCGGGACACGGAAGTCATTCGTTGCATCCTTCCGGCCTTTCATGGCTTCACCGGGAATGGTCCAGACATTGCCGTCTATCTGGCTCTCATGGATCGAACGAAGCGGCCCCGACCGAACGCCCGTCAGGATAAGCAGGCGCATAGCAAGATGCGTAACCGAGTCGTCAGTCAAGGTCGCATAAAAGGCAGGGACCTCCTGCCACGGCATGGCCGGGATATTCTGGGCTTTATGGCGCTGCTTACCGAGAAGGGCGCGAGCTTTTTCTGTTGCCTGCAAATCAACGTCCAAACCAAGGGCCGCTGCATGCCTCATGCATATGGCAAGTCTATTGATAGCCTTCCGTGCGGTTTCAGCTTTCGAATGCCAGATCGGCGCAAGCGTGTCGCGAATATCCTTCTGATCAATATCGGCTACCGGAACCTTGCCGAGTTTCGGCAAAATATGATGCTCAAGCGGGCTGAACCAGCGACCAGCGTCACCGTCGCCCTTCAATTCAGCTTTCCGGCTCTCAAATGCATCAATTGCCACATCTTTCAACAAATGCAGATTGCGAGCAGCTTCACGCTTCTGGCGTTCGCGCTCTTTGATTGGATCGATGTTCGAGCGAACCATGGCGCGCCACTTTTCAGCGGCTTCACGCGCCTCTTTCAATGACACCTCAAGCGCAGAGCCAAGCCCCATCTCTCTGCGCCTACCATGAATGGTGACACGGAGAATCCATTGCCCGCCACCATCCGGGCGCTTGTGCAGCCAAAGGCCCGCACCGTCATTGTGCTTCCCCGGTCCCAATGTTGTTGCCGCCCTTGCGCTCAATCGGTTTATTGCACGCACCTTTGTCGCCCTACCAGACTAATTCTACCCACCCACCAATCCCCCCTTCATCATGCGATTAAATGAAAGATGATGAGAATTGCTGATATTGAACGTAACAAGAACACGGCCTTTACGCAACGGCATTGATAAGGGCTGAAACTTGTGGAATTACCTTGAAACTTCAATAAGATGCCGCCTCCGGGCACCATTATTTTACCAAGCAATTACAATGACTTATGTAAAAATGGCGGTCCTTGTCTGACTGTTCCATGTCGCGTCATGTTGCAAACCAATTACCATGGAAATCAACGCTTTACCGAAAACAACGGCAAATCCGTGCGACATGGATCGGCAACCTTTCGCTCAAATCGAAGGGTTGAAAAGCGACACGGTGTCGGATTTGCGCTCACCTGTTTTGGGGAGGTCAATTCAGATTTTGGTCGGCAGGGTCCAACCGCCATCGGCGGACGAACAATCTGCCGAGGGCGAAGTGGGAAATTCTCATAATGTGGCTGTGAGGCATATTTAAATGTCGCTCTGGCCGACATTTAAACCTGACTGACAAACAGGTTATGGGCGCGGCCCACTCCTATAACGGTGTCGCCCAGTGGGCGACACCTACAACGATTTCATTCTCTTTCATAATGCCGGAAATTCCGGCAATGACGGTCGCTAAAAATTTATCGGGGGCGCTAAGCCAAACCTTCCGACATCGTCCGAAATTCGGACGATGATGGGGTCTCCGTAATTTTGTGCAGCCCTCCCCGCATCCGATACGGCTAAACCCCGCTTCGGCCATATCTGCCCCTTGACCGGTTCCCTGGGCTCTGCCAGTTATGCCGAGAGATTTGGGGGTACCATGAGACATATAATTTTGGCCGCCGCATTGCTTTCGGCGACCGCAGTTCATGCAGCGGATAATGATCAGTCGCCTGATGCAATCTGTGGAGCATGGGGACGTTTGGCGGGCAAAATCATGGAGATGCGTCAACTAGAAATACCAATGAGCGAGGCTTTGGCATTGTCCGGGAACGGTGCCGAAGGAACAGTTGCTCGCCAGTTGGTTATGAAGGCGTACGACCTCCCTGCTTACGACACACCATCCAACCAGCAGCGCTCCATTGATTCATTTCGGAATCAGATAGAATTACAATGTTTCAAGGAAAAGACATAACGGTATAAACAATGACCGTGGGAGGGCGACTGAAGTGAATGCTGGCACAGCTGTAAGCCGCTGGACAGAAGAAAAGGCCCAAACTAAAGTACTTCTTGGCGAGATTGTGATGTTGTGGGGCGATGTTATGGCATCAGTTTATCGCCTTCCAAGCGCGCTTGGGCTCGCAAATCCTGAAGCCATTCAGCTTGGCCTTGCGCATTTGAATGGTGATGGCACGCGGTTTACCTACCTCTCAAAGCTACTCCGACATAATCCAAAACTTGCTGACGTTGACGAACAGCGTATCGCGGATACTATCGCGGTGCTGGCAAGACTAAATAAAATGAATAAGCAGCGGGATAGTTTTGTCCATGGTTTGCCTGTCCTTACGATGAAACGCGACCAAGATACGAGAGAAACAATTCGCGACGGCTGCTACCTCATTCAGACGAGAGAATTGGACGAGAAAGATCGTTATCTCAAAGTACCAGAAGCAGCGGAAACGTTTCTAACTGAGCTTCAGGAGGTTTATGACCAGTTACTTCAAGTGACGGTACCGATGCTCTTTGAAGATTGGCAACAGCTTTGGGACGACGAGAGTTAAATCGCGACTTCCATTGTGACCTTCAGTCCTTGATTGATGGCGATCCAGTCAAAACGCTGAGGCGTTCACGCCTTTGCCTTCAAATCCGCTTCGGCTTTTCATCCCCATTAAAACTGTCAGAGCAGCGCTCACAAACTGATAACCGCCAAGGCCTATGCGTGCCCGCCTCATGGGAATTGCGGTGCGCAAGGCCATTTTCCGCTTTTTGCTGGAGATGCTGGAGCGGCTCCTGTTTTGACAGAGTTGCCAGAACCGCTCTAACTATTTGTTTTTACACATTATCTGACACATCAAAGCGGGATCGGAAATCAGTCCTGTGGACTGATTTCCCGCTTAGGAGCTTCGCATTTTTGGCTCGAAATGCTAAAAAAACGCCGCGCTTTGCGCGCGGCGTTTGGTCAGCCCTTGAATGCATATTGCGCGATGGATTGCGGCTTCATCTCGATGGAAAAGCCAGGCAGCGAAGGCGGCATATAAGCCGCGTTCCTGATAATGCAGGGATCGAGGAAATGTTCGTGCAGGTGATCGACATATTCGATCACACGGCCTTCCTTGGTGCCGGAGACAGCCACATAATCGATCATAGACAGGTGCTGCACATATTCGCACAAGCCCACACCGCCCGCGTGAGGCCAGACCGGAAGGTCATACTTTGCTGCCATCAGCAGCACTGCCAGCACCTCGTTCAGGCCACCCATGCGGCAGCTATCGATCTGCACGACGTCGATCGCACCTTCCGCGATAAACTGCTTGAACATGATGCGGTTCTGGCACATTTCGCCGGTGGCAACCTTCACCGGACCAATTGCGGCGCGAATCTTGCGATGCCCGGCCACATCGTCGGGGCTGGTCGGTTCCTCGATGAAGAACGGATTGGCAAAGGCAAGCCGCCTCACCCACTCAATGGCCTGATCGACTTCCCACACCTGGTTGGCGTCGATCATGAGATAACGGTCCGGCCCGATAACCTCTCGCGCGATGGTCAGGCGGCGGATATCGTCTTCCAGATCGTGGCCCACCTTCATCTTGACGTGGTTGAAGCCTTCATCGATCGCTTCCTGGCAAAGCCGGCGCAATTTCGCGTCGTCATAGCCAAGCCAGCCAGCAGAGGTCGTGTAGCAGGCATAGCCCTCCGCCTCCAGCGTGGCGATACGCTCTGCCTTGCCGCTTTCAGCCTTCCGCAGAATTTCGATGGCTTCATCGCGCGTCAGCACATCGGTCAGATAACGATAATCCACGATATCGGCGATTTCTTCCGGCGAAAGCTCCGAGACCAGCCGCCAGACCGGCTTTCCCGCTTGTTTCGCAAGCAAATCCCAGATCGCGTTGACCACAGCGCCGGTGGCAAGGTGCATGGCGCCCTTCTCCGGGCCGATCCAGCGCAACTGGCTGTCACCCGTCAGGTGATGCCAGAACTTGCCGGGGGCGGCACGGATTTCATCAAGCGAAGCCCCCACGACCAGATGGCGCATGGCCAGGATCGCATGGCAGCAAATATCGTTACCGCGGCCGATGGTGAAGGTAAGGCCGTGCCCTTTCAGCGCCTCATCATCCGTATCGAGGATGACATAGGCCGCCGAATAGTCCGGGTCGGGATTCATCGCATCCGAGCCGTCCAGACTTTGCGACGTCGGAAAGCGCAGGTCGAAAACGCGCAGATCGGTGATTTTCGTCATTGTGTGTCCATTATCAGCTATCGGCGCGCACGTTCTGCTTCTGCGATCCGAGGCCCTCGATACCGAGTTCCACGACATCACCAGCCTTGAGATAGCGCGGTGGCTTCATGCCCATGCCCACGCCCGGAGGCGTGCCGGTGGAAATAATGTCACCGGGTTGCAGCGACATGAACTGCGAGAGATAGGAAACCAGATGCCGCACACCATAGATCATCGTTCTGGATGAGCCGTTCTGCATGGTTTCGCCATTGACCTTCAGCCAGACGGCAAGGTTTTCCGGGTCTGCGATCTCGTCCTTCGTCACCAGCCACGGGCCGGTCGGGCCGAACGTGTCGCAGGACTTGCCTTTGGTCCACTGGCCCTGGCGCTCGATCTGGAAAGCACGTTCGGAAACGTCATGGATGGTGCAGTAACCGGCGACATAATCAAGCGCGTCTTCCTCGCTTACATATTTCGCGGTTTTGCCGATGATAATGCCAAGCTCCACTTCCCAATCGGTCTTTTGCGAGCCGCGCGGAATGACAAGATCGTCATTGGGGCCGACGATGGCCGAAGTGGCCTTCATGAAGATGATCGGTTCTGACGGCACCGCCGCACCCGTTTCCGCAGCGTGATCGGAATAATTGAGCCCGATGCAGATGAACTTGCCCGTGCCCGCCACGCAAGGGCCGATGCGCGGATTGCCTTCCACCTTCGGCAGCGAATTGACATCCAGCGCGCCAAGCTTTGCCAGCGCATCCGGGTCAAGCGCGGCACCCGACAGATCGCTTACATGGGCCGACAGATCGCGGATGGTGCCATCGGCGTCGAGAAGGCCGGGCTTTTCCTGACCGGCTGCGCCATAACGAAGAAATTTCATAAGTCTACTCCTTAAAGGGACAGGTTGGGGGCGATCAGGGTTAGATCGACCATCCCCCATCGATGTTATAGGCCTGCCCGGTGGTATAGGTCGCGCCTGCCAGATAGACTGCGAGGTCGGCGATTTCCTCCGGCTGGCCGATGCGGCCGATGGGCTGGCGGGCGATGAAGGCAGCGCGGGCAGCCTCATAATCGCCCTGCGCCCGCAGGCGGTCCTGCAAGGATGGGCTTTCCACCGTGCCGGGACAAATGGCGTTGCAGCGGATGCCCTTGCTCACATAATCGGCGGCGACCGCCTTGGTGAGCCCGATTACCGCCGCCTTGGTCAGACCATAGACAAAACGATTCGACACCCCTTTGACGCTCGATGCGACGGAAGCCATGTTGATGATGGCGCCATCCTTGCGCTCCAGCATTCCCGGCAGCACGGCGCGGATGGTGCGGATCATGGAGCGGACATTCAGGTTGACGGCAAAATCCAGTTCCTCGTCCTTCATCTCAAGGATGGTCCCGTTGTGGACAAAACCGGCGCAGTTGAAGAGGATATCGATCTGCCCGATTTCAGCCACCAGCGCCTTGACCGCAGCGTCGTCCAGCACGTCCAGCCTGCGCGTGACAATGCCGGCTATGCCTTCCAGTTTCGCAAGCGCATCGGCATTGATGTCGGTCGCATAGACCTTGGCGCCCGCCTCTACAAAGGCCAGCGCACTTGCCTGCCCAATCCCTTGCCCAGCGGCCGTCACAAGCGCGGTCTTTCCATCCAGTCGTATCGTCATGTTTCAAGCCCTCCGTTCGACAAGCAGGGTATGGTCGCAGGCATAAATGGCCTGCGCGCAACCCAGCTCATAATTTTCAAAATAGAGTGTCTGTTCGGCCATGGTCACACCTCCGGCCTCGCGGCAAGCGGGGTTGCCGGTGCGGCACTCGACCGATAGGCGGCCTCAACCAGCGCCATGGTGTGCCATGCATCTTCCACCGATCCGACCAACTCGTCATCTTCGCGGCAAGCGAAACGTTGCAGATGCGCCATGCGGTTCAAGAAGGCATCGGGGAACCATGCGCCTTCAAGCGGCACACAAACCCAGTCATCACCACCCTTCGGCCTGATCCAGAGCTCATCCGGTTCACCGCGCGGATAGTCCAGATTGACACCGAGCTTCACATAGGCCGCACCTTGCGTGCCGCAGATACGAAATTCACAGGCCTGGAACTTGCGCCCGAAATCATGGTCATGATTGATCGAAAGCGCGCAGCGAACACGCTCGCCATAATCGAGAATTGCCGCCGTGCGCGTCTGCGCAACATCGTGGTTGGGATGGCCGATGCTCTTGGCATGGACGCCTTGCGGATTACCCAGAAGGCCGCGCACGAAATCCAGATAGTGGATCGAATGCATCGCAATCTCGATACGCGGCAGGCCTTTCAGGAAGGGCCAGAGGCCCCATGGGGTCGCAAGCGCCAGCCAGGCATCGAAATCCACCACTTCGCCGAGCCAGCCCTTGTCCACCGCGTCATAGAGCGCCAGCATCATCGGCGCAAAGCGAAGCTGGAAATTGACCGCCGCCTTCAGCTTGCGCGCACGGCAGACCTTCAGAATTTCCGTCGCACCCGCAAGATCGCTGCCCATCGGCTTCTGGATGAGTGCTGCCGCCCCCTCCGGCAATTGCGAGAGTACCGAGACATGGGCGGAAGGTGGTATTGCGAGATCGAAAACAGCCCCTTCGACCGCCAGCGCCTCTTGCATGGAAGCAAAGGCCGTAACGCCCCATTTTTCCGCAAGTTTGCGCGCCTTTTCCAGATCGGGATCGAAAATGCCCGTCACCGGAAAGCCGCCTTTTTCATAAGCCGGCAGATGCGCATCGCCGACAATGCTGCCCGCGCCGAAAATGACAATCGGCTTGGGCCGCGACGGCCTGGCCCACCATTGCCGCAGGGCTTTCGGGTCGAAAGCGTCAGTCATGGTGAAAAACCTCCTCCATCATTGCCCACCACTCACCCTCTTTGCGGGTTTCAAGCGGTTTCTGGCATGGCATACAGACCGACCACCATTCCTGATTTTTGGGGCTTTCGGCCATTTTCCTCATGTCGGCTGCAAAATCGCTGCCGACATATTCCCAATAGCCAAACAGCAGGTTTTCCGGCTCTTTCAGGAAAATCGAATAATTAGTGATGTTGCATTCGCTGATAAGCGCCAGAATTTCCGGCCAGACCTGCGCATGTAACGCCTTATATTTCGCGACCTTTTCCGGGTTGAGGCCGATCACCATCCCCATGCGCTGGCCCTGATGCTTGCTCATGGCGCCCTCACGATCTCGCGGGTGAATTCGCCAATTGAGCGCGAACGCACTGCGTCCCAATCCCACGCAATGCCGATCCCCGGCTGCGATGGAGCAACGGCATGGCCGTCACGAATTTCCATACCCTTGTCCGTCAGGTCATCGAGCTGCGGGATATATTCGACATAGCGCCCGTTCGGCACCGCACAGACGAGGCTTACATGCAGTTCCATCAGGAAATGCGGACACACCGGAATATCGAAGGCTTCCGCCATATGTGCCACTTTCAGCCATGGCGTGATGCCGCCGATGCGCGCCACATCCACCTGCACGATGGAGCAGGCACCCTTGTGCATATATTCGCGGAAATGGCGGATCGAGTAGATCGATTCACCCACTGCAACGGGCGCCGCCGTGGAGCGGGCCAGGCGCATATGGCCGTCGAGATCGTCGGCTGGTAGCGGCTCCTCGATCCATGCCAGATCAAGTTCCTTGAGGCGCTCGGCACGGCGGATCGCTTCATCAACCGTAAAACCCTGATTGCAATCGGTCATGATCTCGAAGGCAGCACCCACCGCCGCACGCACGGCGGAAAGCCGCGCATAATCCTGCGCGCCATGCGGCTTGCCGATCTTGATCTTGGAGCCGGTGAAACCTTTCGCCTTGGCTTGAAGCGCATCCTCGACCAGCGCCTCCTTCTCGATATGCAGCCAGCCGCCTTCGGTCGTATAAAGCGGACAATGGTCCCTTGCCCCGCCCGCAAGCTTCCAGAGCGGCAGGTTCTGCTTTTTTGCACGCAGATCCCAAAGCGCGGTATCGATTGCAGCAAGCGCCAGCGCGGTGATTGCGCCGATCGTGGTGGCATGGGTTGCAAATTCCAGCCTGCGCCAGATCGCCTCGATGCAATCGGCATCCTCGCCAATCACCAGCGGCGCCAGATGGTCGGCAAGCAGGCGCATGACGGACGAACCACCAGTGCCAATCGTATAGCTATAGCCGGTGCCAACCGCACCATCGCTGTCGGTAATGGTGACGATGGGGGTTTCCTGGCTTACAAAGCTCTGGATTGCATCGGTGCGCTTCGCCCTGGGCGGAAGGTCCACCATGCGCAATTCAAACCGCTCGATCCTTGCCATGATTACACCGTCAGACTCTTGCCGGTAGCGGCATCGAAAAGATGCGCCTGCGCCAGATCGAACTGCATGGCAATGCTCTCACCCGGCTGCACCGGGCGCGGGTTCAGCATACGCGCCACCCATTCGCGCCCGGCAAATTCCGCAAAGACCAGTGTTTCATTGCCAAGCGGCTCGGTGATGACGACGCGCAATTCTTTCTCATGCACGCCATCGCCGGTCGAAAGGCCGTGACCTTTCGGGAAAATATCATCAGGCCGCAGGCCGAAAGTAACCTTTGCGCCCTCGCCCACCCTTGCCTTGAACCGGGCAGGCAGCGGCAGGCGGTCGCCATTGGCGAAAAGAAGCTCGTCACCCTTCACGGTCGCTTCGGCCATGTTCATCGGCGGCGAACCGATGAAGCCCGCAACGATTTGCGTCGCCGGGCGCTTGAACACTTCATCCGGGGTGCCCGCCTGTTCGATATGGCCGTCGCGCATGATGACAATGCGGTCGGCCAGCGTCATCGCCTCGACCTGATCGTGGGTCACATAGACGACCGTAGACTGCACCTTGGCGTGCAGCTTCTTGATTTCGGTGCGCATCTGCGTACGCAGTTTGGCATCGAGGTTCGAGAGCGGCTCATCGAAGAGAAAGACTTCCGGGTTGCGCACGATGGCGCGCCCCATGGCGACACGCTGGCGCTGGCCGCCCGAAAGCTGCGCGGGGCGGCGGTCCATCAATGCTTCAAGCCCCAGAACAGCCGCCGCCTCGTTGACGCGGCGGTCGATTTCCGCCTGCGGCTGCTTTGCAATCTTCAGCGAAAAACCCATGTTCTCGCGTACGCTCATATGCGGATAGAGCGCATAGGACTGGAACACCATGGAGATGTTGCGATCACGCGGGGGCAAGTCGTTGACGACTTTGCCGCCGATTTCAAGCGTGCCACCGGAGATGGATTCCAGGCCGGCAATCATCCGCAGCGTCGTGGATTTTCCGCAACCGGACGGGCCGACCAGCGCGACAAACTCCTTGTCGGCGATTTCGAGATTGATGCCATGCACCACTTCGATGCTGCCATAACGCTTGACGAGATTTTTGATGGAAAGCTGTGCCATTACAATTTCAACCTTTAACCGCGCCGAAAGTCAGGCCGGAAACGAGGTGTTTCTGGATGACGAAGGTGAGCGCCAGCGCCGGAACAATCATCACCACGGCAAGCGCGCACATGCCGCGCCAATCGATGGTGAACTCGGCCGTATAATCGAGAAGACCGACCGGAAGCGTCTTGGAATTGACGGAACGGGTGAGCTGGGAGGCCAGCGCATATTCGTTCCAGCAGGTGAGGAAGGCAAAGATGCCCGCCGATGCGATGCCGGGGCCGGCAAGCGGAAATTCCACCTGCCAGAAGGCCTGCCAGCGCGTGCAGCCGTCGATCTGGGCGGCTTCGGCCAGATCTTTCGGCACCTGCCGGAAGAAGCCGTCGATCAGCCAGGTCGTGAAGGGAATATTCAGCGCCACATAGGTAAGGATCAGGCCGAAATGCGTATCGATGATACCAATGCGCGAATAGACCATGAAGAGCGGCAACGACAGGGCGATGCCCGGCACGGAGCGTGTGAGCATAAAGCCCAGGAAGGTTGCCGACTTGCCGCGAAAGCGGAACCGGGCAAAGGCATAGCCGCCCGACATGCCGATGATGAGCGACACCACGGTGGAGGTGACGGAAACAATGATGGAATTGCGGAAATAATCCCAGACCGGCACGCCGCCCGCCCCTGCTCCTGAGAACATGGTGCGATAGGCATCGAGCGAGATGTCCTGCGGAATCCAGACAGGCGGCTTGGCCATGATTTCCACCGGCGGACGCAAGGAGGAAAGCACGATCCAGAAGCCCGGCAGGCATATGACAAGCATAGCCAGAAACAGGCCCACGAGATAGAAAACGCGCGCAATGCGGCGGCGCATACGGTGTTGGGCATTGCTCAAGGATTGGGCCATGACTACCACTCCGCTCCGATCTGCGTGCGCGCGGCGGCAAGCTTGCGGAAGAAAATGACGGTGAAGAGGATGGAGAGAAGGATCGCGACATAGGCCATGGCATTGGCAAGGCCCATCTGCGCATCCGAGTAGGCCGTGCGGCCCACGAGGGTCCAGATCAGCTCCGTGCGCCGCGCCGGGCCGCCATCGGTCATGATCTTCACGATATCATAGGCGCGCGCCTCATCGAGCGAACGAATGGTCATCGCGATATAGGCGAAGGGCATGAGATAGGGCCAGATGACATAGCGGAAGGTTTGCCATGGCGTGCAGCCATCCACGCGGGCAGCTTCCACCGGGTCCTGCGGCATGGCGAGAAGCCCGGCCAGAATGAGGATTGCAAAGACGGCGGTGGACGACCAGACTTCGGCGGTCAGGATCGCCACCAGCGCCAGATTGCCATCGATAAGCCAGGGGATCGCCCTGTCGGTCAGCCCCAGCGACTGAAGCGCATTATTCACCAGGCCGATATTGTCGTTGAACATGAACTTGAACTGGAAGCCCACCAGAACCGGCGAGAACATCATTGGAAACATCATGAGCGTGCGCAGGGTGCGCTTGCCCCATGTGGCCTTGTTGACCAGAAGCGCCAATCCCAGCCCCAGAAGCATTTCCAGATTGAGTGCGATGGTCAGAAAAAACACCGTGCGCAGAAAGGCTGCCCAGAACACCCAGTCACTCAGGATGCGCTCATAATTGCGCAGGCCGATAAAGCGGAACAGCGTTTCCGGGCGCGTCAGGCGAAACGGCGTGAAGCTGGAATAAAGCGAAAGCGCAAGAGGAAAGAGCACCACCGCAGCCAGAATGATGAAGGCCGGAAGCAACAACAGGACCGGCGGGGAAAGTCTTTTAAACATTATCCATCCCAAATACTGGGTTCGGCGCATGAGCTGCCGAAACGGCCCGCCACCCCTTGCGGAAAAGCGGGCCTGCCGAAAATCGGACGGTCAAAGGTCGCCGGCGTCTTCCAGAATCTGGGTCGCCTTCTGGGCCGCACTGTCGAGTGCTTCCTTCGAGGTCTTGTCGCCCAGAATGGCAGCCTGCAATTCAGGATAGACGGCGTTGGAAATCTCGATCCAGGACGGGGTGCTCGGAACCGGGAAAGCATTCTTCGCCGCTTCCTGGAACACGGTCAGCACTTCCTTCTTGTAAGGATCAGATGCAGCCTGCTCGATATCCCATTCCCAGACCTTGGTGCGGGTGGGCAGCGTACCATTGGCGGCTTCCACCTTCTGGGAATCCTCATTGGTCAGGAACCAGACCAGCGAAGCGGCAGCCTCCTTGGTGGGGCAGGCTTCGGTGACGGAGAAACCGTGATGGCCAGACCAGCCGGTGCGCTTGCCGGACGAGCCCTTGGGCTGCACGACGATGCCGACATTGCCCGCCACCTTCGACGACTTCGGATCGTTGAAATAGGTGGCCCAGCCCGGCCAGTCCAGATCGAGCGCCACGGTGCCGGAAGCAAAGCCCGCGCCAAGATCATCCCAGAGATAATTCGTGGTGCCAGCCGGGACGGCCTTGGCCTTGTAGAGGTTTACGAACCAGTCGAGCGCGCGCACGCCTGCATCGGAATTGAAGGCAGGCTTGCCGTCCTTGTCGAGATATTCACCACCCTCGGCAACCAGCATTTCATAGAAGCGGCCATTGATCGCCTCTTCCTTGCCTGCGAACTGGGTGCCGTAGAAATTCGGCGGATCGGCGAAGAAGATCGCCTGATCGGAAACTTCCTTCCAGGTCTTTGGCGGTGCCAGATCGTAGCCGTATTTTTCCTTGAACGCCTTCTTCCTGGCTTCGTCCTGATAGAGGCTCTTCTGGTAATAAAGGGCGGACACATCGAACTGGGCACGCGGCAGCATGACCAGCTTGCCATTGAGCATGGACGCCTTGATGACCGACGGCACGAAAGCGTCGATCTCTTCCTTTGGCAAGAGCGGTTTCAGGTCCGTGTAAAGATCGCCATATTGCGGCGCGAAAGAAGAATGGTTGGAACCGACGCACCAGTTGATCGAGCCGGAAGCCATGTCGGACTTGATTTCCTTGTCGAGCTCAAAATGATTCTTCTTGGAAAGAATGTTTACCTTTGCGCCCGTCGCCTTCTCCCAATCGGCAATGCGCGCATAAAGCGTTTCATATTGCTGACCGCCGATCAGCTTGGCGTTAACGGTCACGCCCTCGAACTTGCCGGGCAGATCCGCCGCGTAAGCCGGGGCAATTCCCATTGCCAGCAAAGCCGCGCCCGCCAGAACATGCGATTTGAAATCCTGCATTCGTCTCCTCCTTATTAGCGGACGCTCCCCCGTCCACGTTCCCCGATTGCGGGGCTTCCATTTATATGCAAACATATTATTCAAACATGGTCAAGGCGATTTGCGGGTGGTTATTCCTTTCACCCTTTACGCTGTTCGTATATGAAGAAAGCCATTTATGCGGGAGCCGACCTTGGAAACTGACGATCGCTATCGCGCGCCCGCGCTGGACAAGGGGCTGGACATATTGGAATTGCTGGCGAGTGTGGATGGCGGGCTGACGCAGGCCGAGATCGCCAAGCATCTCGACCGCAGCCCCAACGAATTTTACCGGATGCTGGACCGGCTGGTGAAGCGCGGCTATGTCACCAAACTCGATGGCGACCGTTATTCACTGACGCTGAAGCTGTTCGGGCTTGCGCAACTCCATGCGCCGGTGCGCAGGCTTGCCTCCTTCGCCACGCCCTTCATGCGCGAGCTTGCCGACCGTTCCAAACAGGCCAATCAGCTTGCCGTGTTCGACCGCGGCTCGGTGGTGGTCATCGCTCAGCAGGAAGCACCGGATTACTGGGGCATTTCCATCCGCGTCGGCTCGCATATCAGCCTGTTCGATACCGGCTCCGGTCACGTTCTGCTCGCCTTCCGCTCACCGGAAGAGCGCGAAATGATGATTGCCGCCCATGTGAAAAGCCGTGATGAAGTCAATCTGGATCAGGACTTCTATGACCGTCTCGACCAGATACGCGAGCGCGGATACGAGATGATGGCGAGCGCACAGATGGCGGGCGCCTATAATCTTTCCGCGCCGATCCTCGGCCCGGACGGCACCTGCGTTGCAGCCCTCACCTGCCCCTATATCACGCTCGTCAATCCGTCTTCGGCCCCTGATATCACCCAGACGATCAGCCTGTTGCAGAAGACGGTACGCGACCTCTCCAAGCTGGTGGGCGCGGATGTAGGCGTGACAGGATAAATTCTGATTTGAAAAATATCTTCTTTTTTGAAAGCATCGAAAGCAAGGAGGATTCCCATGCTGATCGATACGCACCTGCACCTGATCGACAAAAACGCGCTCAGCTATCCGTGGCTTGAGAGCGCGCCTGCGCTCAACCGCGATTTCCTTTTCGACAGCTATCGTCTTCAGGCCGAGCGTGCCGGCATTGGCGGCGCTCTTCACATAGAAGTTGACGTTGCGCCGCACGCCATGCAGGCGGAGACCGACCATATAAGGCAAATCGCCCGCCGATCGGGCGGGTTCATCAAGGGAGCGATCGCGTCATGCCGCCCGGAGGAACCGGGCTTTGCCGCCTATCTGGAACGCCAGCTAAGCGATCCTTTCGTGAAAGGGCTACGCCGCGTGTTGCATGTGGTGCCGGATGAAGTTTCCGAAGGGGCGCTGTTTCGCGAAAACATCAAGAGGCTGGAAGGAACCGGCCTTACCTTTGATCTTTGTGTGCAGCCGCACCAGATCGGCAAGGCCATTGCGCTTGCCGATCTGGCACCCGACCTTTGCTTCATTGTCGACCATTGCGGCGCGCCGGACATCAAGGCCGGTGCCCTCGACGGCTGGCGGGAAGGCATGGCTGAAATTTCCCGGCGCCCCAACGTGATAGCCAAGATTTCCGGCCTGGTGGTCTATTGCGATGCGGAAAGCTGGACTGTCGAGACCTTGCGCCCCTATGCGGAACAGGTGATCCAGTCCTTCGGGTGGGACCGCGTCATATGGGGCAGCGACTGGCCTGTCTGCACACTTGCCAGTTCACCCGACGCAGGGCTTTCGACATGGGTGGCGGCCACCCATGCCCTGCTTGAAGGATGCAGCACCACGGAAAAATCGCGCCTTTTTTGCGAAAATGCGCGCCGCATCTGGAATCTATGAAAAACAGGCGCGCAAAGGCCGGCTCCGACACGGGACCGGCAGGCAAGGCGCATCAGATGGAAAGCTCCACCTCGCGGCTTGCGGTTTCCAACAGGGTCCAGACGTGATCGGCAAAGGAATTCCACACTTCGATCCGGTAATGATCCGCATCCCATTTGAGCAGAATGACCTGCGCATGGTCGAAGACAGTGCGCGCCGCCCCCGGTGCTAACATTTCGGCAAGGTTTAAAGGCGAAGCTGCATTGAGCAGCCATTCGGCCTCGGGACCGGAAATATCGATGCCGGTTTCGCGGTGGCTCACCTCCACAAGACTATGCGGCTCGCTTTCATAAAGCCTGGCGAAAGCCTGACGGATAGCGTCGGCCTCCCCTTCCCCTGCCCAGATATACCATTCATCGGGGCCGATGCAGGCAACGGCTGTTTCGCCGGTTTTGGCAAGCCCGCCGATCTTTGCCGGGATTTTTGCGCCCAGTGTCTTTTCAGCCAAGGCCAGTTTTGCCGGAGCAATGCGCAAGATGAAACGCGCGCCATCCTTTGCCGGAAGCACATCAAGGCGGCCCGGAATCGATACCCGGCGATGCGAATAAGGGTTGGTCTCAACAAGCATGGTTCAATCCTTATGCATTCAACTTCTTACCTTCGGGATCGTAGAAGACGGTTCCCGAAATGATGGCCTCATGCACACTGCCATCCGGCATCGGCATATATATTGTCTCGCCCATACGGTCCTTGCCACCGGACACCAGCGCCATGGCAATGGAACGGCCAAGCGTCTCGCTCCAATAGGAAGACGTGACGTAGCCAAGCATGGTCATCGGCACCGCCTGTTTTGGATCGGCCACGATCTGCGCGCCTTCCTCCAGCACCAGCTTCGGGTCCTTGGTCAGAAGCCCGACCAGATGCTTGCGGTCCTTTTTCAGCATGTCGGGACGCGACAGCGACCGCTTGCCGACGAAATCCGGCTTCTGCTTGCCAATGGCCCAGCCAAGGCTGGCATCGTCCGGCGTCACCGTGCCATCCGTATCCTGGCCGACAATGATATAGCCCTTTTCGGCGCGCAGAATATGCATCGTCTCGGTGCCGTAAGGTGTGATGTCATATTGCTGGCCCGCCTCGTAAAGCGCCTTCCACAGCGCAAGACCATAGCGCGACGGCACGTTGATCTCGAAGCCGAGTTCGCCGGTGAAGCTCATGCGGAAGAGACGCGCAGGCACGCCGAGGAATGTGCATTCGGCAACCGACATATGCGGGAAAGCCTCGTCCGAAATGTCCAGCCCCTCGACCATCGGCTCGATAAGCTTGCGCGCGTTCGGGCCATTGATCGCCACCACCGCCCATTGTTCGGTGGTGGATGTGAGCGCAACTTTCAACTGCGGCCATTCAGTCTGGAGATAGTCTTCCATCATGTTGAGGACGCGTGCCGCACCGCCGGTCGTGGTCGTCACGTGGAAACGGTCCTGCGTCAGGCGACCGACCACACCGTCATCGCGGATGAAGCCATCTTCGCCGAGCAGCAGGCCATAGCGGCAGCGCCCGACACCAAGCTTCGTCCATGGATTGGTATACATGCGGTTCATGAATTCGGCTGTATCCGGGCCGACCACCTCGATCTTGCCCAATGTGGAGGCATCGAACATGCCGAGCGACTGGCGGGTTGCCCTGCATTCACGCGCCACGGCCTGATGCATGTCTTCGCCGGGCTTCGGGAAATACCAGGCGCGCCGCCACAGCGACACCGGCTCGAAAGCCGCGCCATGCTGTTCGGCCCAAGCGTCGATCGGCGTCTTGCGCGTGACTTCAAACAGTTTTCCGCGATTATAGCCGCAGAAAGCGCCAAAAGTGGTCGGCGTATAGGGCGGGCGGAACGTGGTGAGGCCTACCTGCGGCGCAGGGCGCTTCAAGGCATCGGACGCAACCGCCAGACCGTTGATGTTGGACGTCTTGCCCTGATCGGTCGCCATGCCGTTTGTGGTGTAGCGCTTGACATGCTCGATGGAGCGGAAGCCTTCGCGCACGGCAAGGCGGATATCCTTGGCGGTGACATCGTTCTGGAAGTCGATGAAGGCCTTGGCCTTGCCCGGATCACGATCCGTCGGCAATTCGCGGCAGCTTATGCCATTGCAGATGAAATCACCGGCCACCGCATATTCGCGCGCGCTTGCCTTGTAACCGGCATCGGATGCCGCACCGGCACCGCTTTGCGCTCCTTCACGAAGCGCCGCTTCAAGGTCGAAATGACCATTGCCCGCACCAGCGCAGCGGCTTTCTTCCGTGCGTGCGCCCGGTAGGTAGATCTGGCGCTCCTCATCCCAGACAAGCTGGCCCTTGGTGTGCGAAAAGAGATGGACGCTTGGCGTCCAGCCGCCGCACATCAGCACCACATCGCATTCTATGGTGCGCGGCGCGCCAGCCACGCCGCCCTGCACCGGATTGGCGCGCACGGAGGAAACCCGGTGACGCCCGCCCGTATCGGTTACGGTCCAGCCGGTCAGCGTTTCTATGCCCAGCATCTTCGCGCGATTGACGAGGCTGCCCGCAACATGCTCACGCACATCGATGATGGCAGGAACCTTGACGCCTGCGACCGCCAGATCGAAGGCGGCAAGCCAGGCGCTATCATGCGACGTGACAATAACGGCCTTGTGGCCAACCTTCACGCCATAGCGGTTGAGATAGGTACGCCCGGCCCCCGCCAGCATCACGCCCGGACGGTCGTTGCCGGCAAAGACCAGCGGCCTTTCAATTGCACCCTGCGCCAGCACGACCTGCTTTGCGCGCACACGCCACATGCGTTCACGCGGCGCGTTGGCTGGCGGGTTCGGCAGGTGATCGGTCAGGCGCTGGCAAAGGCCCAGCATGTTCTGGTGATAATAGCCAATCGCCGTGGTGCGCGGCAAAAGCGTGACATTGGGCATGGCGGCGAGCGCGGCCAGCGTCTCATCCAGCCAGTCCCAGCTTGCGCGGCCATTGATGACCGGCTCCGGCTCTGACAGAAGCGAACCGCCCAGTTCCGCCTGTTCGTCGCAAAGCATAACCTTCGCGCCGCTTTTCGCCGCTTCAAGCGCTGCCGCAAGCCCGGCTGGCCCCGCCCCCACGACAAGCACATCGCAATAGGCATAACGGCTGGCATAGGTGTCGGGACCGGGTTCGGATGGCGATTTGCCAAGACCGGCCGCGCCCCGGATGAAAGGCTCGTAAACCTTGTTCCAGAAGCTCTTCGGCCACATGAAGGTCTTGTAGTAGAAGCCTGCCGAAAAGAACATGGAGAACGCATCGTTGATCGCACCCACATCATGCTTCAGCGACGGCCAGTGGTTCTGGCTCTCGGCTTTCAGGCCGTCATAAAGCTCCAGCGCGGTGGCGCGCGTGTTCGGCTCGAACCGGCCCGCCCCGCGCGAGACGCCCATCAGCGCGTTCGGCTCTTCGGAACCGGCGGAAAGAATGCCGCGCGGGCGGTGATATTTGAACGAGCGGCCCGTCAGATGTTCGCCATTGGCCAAAAGGGCGGAGGCCAGCGTGTCGCCTTCAAAGCCGGAATAGGTCTTGCCGTTGAAGGTGAAGCGAACGGACTTGGCCTTGTTGACGCGGCTTTTGTTCTGAATGCGCATGTCAGTCATCATTTCGTCTCCGCAGCCGGAGTTTGTTCCAGTACCGGGCGTGGTTTGCCTGCCTTATAGGTCACGACAAACTTGTCGCTCACCGTGTCGCGCACGGCATTGAAGAAGCGGCCGCAGCCATGGATGTGCCGCCAGCGTTCATAATGCGTGCCGCGCGGGTTGGAGCGGGTGAACAGGAAATCGCGCCATTCTTCATCGGAAAGCGTCGAGGGATCGGCCGGGCGCGCGATATGAGCTTCGCCCGCATAGGCAAATTCGAGTTCCGGGCGTTCCATCTCGCAATAAGGGCAACGGATAAGAAGCATTTTTGTCTCCCCTATTCTTTAATGCGCAACAGCGGCAGCAGCCGCTTCGTCGATCAGGCGACCGGTAGTGAAGCGTTCCAGCGTGAAAGGCGCGTTGATCCAGTGCGGCTCATCGCGGGCAATCGTATGGGCGAAGACATGGGCTGAACCCGGCGTCGCCTTGAAACCGCCCGTGCCCCAGCCGCAATTGACATAAAGGCCCGGCACCGGCGTCTTGCCGATGATGGGCGAGCGATCCGGCGTGACATCGACGATGCCGCCCCATTTGCGCAACATGCGCATGCGCGTGAAGATCGGGAAGACCTCACAGATCGCAGCCAGCGTATGCTCGATCAGCGGCAGGCCGCCGCGCTGGCTGTAGGACACATATTGGTCCGTGCCCGAACCGATCACCAGTTCGCCCTTGTCGGACTGGCTGATATAGGCATGGACCGTGTTCGACATGACCACGCAGGGGAAAATCGGCTTGACCGGCTCCGACACCAGCGCCTGTAGCGGGAAGCTTTCAAGCGGCATGCGCACGCTTGCCGTGTCCATGACGACGGAGGTGTTGCCCGCAGCCGAAACCGCCACCTTTTTCGCCTTGATGAAACCCCGCGCCGTTTCAACGCCGCTCACGCGGCCCGAAGCATCGCGGCGGATCGCCAGAACCGGGCAGTTCTGGATGATGTCGACGCCGCGCTGCGATGCACCGCGCGCATAGCCCCAGGCAACCGCATCATGGCGGGCCACGCCGCCGCGCCGCTGCAAGGTTGCACCAATCACCGGATAACGGGCATTAGGGGAGATATCGAGCGGCGGACAATATTCCTTCGCCTGTTCTTTCGTCAGCCATTCATTATCGATGCCGTTGAGGCGGTTGGCATGGATATGGCGCTTGAAACTCTGCACGTCATGCATCGTATGCGCCAGCATCATTACGCCGCGCTGCGAGAACATGACATTATAATTGAGATCCTGGCTCAGCCCCTCCCAGAGCTTCATCGCATGTTCATAAAGATGCGCGCTCTCGTCATAAAGATAGTTGGAGCGAATAATGGTCGTGTTGCGCCCGGTATTGCCACCGCCGAGCCATCCCTTTTCGATAACCGCGACATTGGTGATGCCGTGTTCCTTGGCCAGATAATAGGCAGCGCCAAGGCCATGCCCGCCCGCACCGACGATGATGACATCATATTCGGCCCTGGGTTGGGCATCGGGCCATTGCGGCTCCCAGTTTCTGTTGCCGGAAAGCGCATTTTTAACGACTGAAGCTAAAGAAAAGCGGGACATGAACAACCACCATTTTCACCAGCCCCGCACACCATTGTGGCACGCGCGAAGCCTTTGATGATATTTTATGGGCTCCCGCCAGAAGCCGACAGCAGGCTTGCGTCACAAGACGCCATAAATACGACATGCGCACCATTACGCGACATTTGGCTGTGGCTTTCAGGCCGCCGCAAAGGCGGGCTGTGCTTGTTGGGGGGTGTGCGAATTTGCCATCACAGATAGGACAACACTATTGTCCTTTTTGCTTTCCTTTTGTTGCGCAAAGGCGTAGTCAGAAATACGCAAAATCGCATTTTTAAAAACATACACGCAAGAAAGGTGATTTCGTGACCACGGAAAATCTGCTCGAAAGTGCACTCGTCCGGCTGGACGAAGCGGCAAGCCACATAAACATCGATGCGGATGTCATCGAAAAGCTGAAGTTTGCGCGTGAGACCATGAAAGTGCGGTTGATGATCCGCATGGACGACGGTTCGCGCAAGTCCTTTATTGCGTGGCGCTGCCGCTATGACGACACTCGCGGACCGACCAAGGGCGGCATCCGCTACCATCCCGATTCAACGGTGGAAGAAGTCGAGACGCCCGCCTTCTGGATGACCTTCAAATGCGCCGTGATGAACCTGCCTTATGGCGGCGGCAAGGGCGCGATCCAGGTCGATCCGCGCCAGCTCTCCAAGGCTGAACTGGAGCGCCTTTCGCGCGCCTATATCCAGGCTTTCTCCGGCATCATCGGCCCGGACCGCGACATTCCGGCCCCGGACGTCTATACGAATTCCATGATCATGGGCTGGATGGCTGACGAATACTCCCAGATCGTCGGCCAGTCCTCTCCCGCCGTCATTACCGGCAAGCCCATCGCACTTGGTGGCTCGCTCGGACGCAATGACGCGACCGCACGCGGCGGCTTCTACCTCGTTCGCCACCTCTCGCACGATCTGGGCCTCGCTTCGGTTCTGCGCGTCGCCATCCAGGGTTTTGGCAATGCCGGACAGTTCATGGCCAAGCTGATGGCGGGCGACGGCCACAAGATCGTCGCCGTGTCGGATTCCGCAGGGGCGGTCTATTGCGCGGATGGCCTTGACGTCGACCTGCTTCTGGCCGCCAAGGCTGATGGCAAGTCCGTCATTTCAACCGCCGGTCACAAGGGCCACGAGGCGATCAGCGCCGACGAACTCGTCGCCGCCGATTGTGACGTGCTGGTGCCAAGCGCCATGGAAAACATGATCCATGCCGGTAATGCAGCTTCCATTCGCGCCAAGCTTATCGTGGAACTGGCCAACGGCCCGGTCACGGGGGACGCTGACAAGATCCTCGCCGAAAAGGGCGTGATGGTCCTGCCGGACATTCTTGCCAATGCTGGCGGCGTGACGGTTTCCTATTTTGAATGGGTGCAGAACCGTCAGGGTTATTACTGGACGCTTGAAGAAATCCATGAACGCCTGAAGACGATCATGGAACGCGAAGGCCGCGCCATCTGGAACCATGCCCGCGAACGCGGTGTGACCCTGCGCACGGCTGCCTATGTGCATGCGCTGGAGCGCCTTGCACAAGCGATCGAGGCCCACGGCACGCAAAACGACTTCGCGGCCTGATTCACTCTACGAACGTTACCCTCCTGTCGGATTACCGGCGGGAGGGGACAAAAAGCGGTTTCTTTTTCCGCCCGCACGACAATCTTGAGCTGCTGGCGCCGCACATCCTGAAAATACTCAATTGCCGCAATGACTTAACATCCCCTCTATGAACATGCCCATAGAGGGGCTATTTTAGCTATTGATTGAACGCAAAGCGATTTCTTTAAAGCCATTCTAAATTTCTGCCGCGCCGCAGGACTTGTCATAGGTCTTGATACCAATCAAAGAGACACTCGGCGGCGCCTTTTGAGGGCTGAAACGATGAAAAAGTTTATAATTGCCTCTCTTGTGGGAATTTCTGCAGCTTTACCCCTCCCAACGCATGCAGAAACCAACAAGGCCCCGGAAAACAGCACAATTATCAACGGTATGGATTTTGGCCCGTTGGCCAAACTGGTCGGTACATGGAAAACGGTAGAGCCTGGCGGTACGGATGTTGCTCCCGGTAAAGAAGGGTCCAACGTTGGCAAAGGCGGCACGGCTGTAGAACCATATTATGAAGTTCTGACATTTGAACCTGCGGCAGACGCCACCAATGCAAGCGACCAGTACCTGGTAGCCATGTATTATAAGCATGAAGTTTTCCGTGTAAGAGACAACGGCAAATTTCATGATCAAAGAGGGTGTTTAATATACGATAAGAAAAACAATACCGTATATAATACTTTCTGTATTCCGAGAGCCGTGTGCGTTGTCGCTGAAGGACCGGCCGGAGAAACAATGTCTCTTGAGACCAAGGAAAACGGGATTGCGGAATCTAGCTATATGGCGAAGAACGACAAGACGATGAAGTTCTCTTTCGAGATAGATCTTTCCGGCGATCAACTTCAATATACTCAGGTGACAAGCTTGCAAGTCTATGGACAGCCGTTCGAGCATGTCGATACGAGCACGCTTGAAAAAGTAAAATAACGATCAAAATAAGCATGTGATGTTCAAGCCCGATGAGTGGAACTCATCGGGCTTTGGTATTATCCCTCCTGCCAGCCCACTGTCAGGAAGGGGGCAAAAGGCGGTTTCCTTTTTCTGCCCGCGCTATAGTTTATCTCCACAGGGAAAAAACAGCGTGTGGGATGAAGAGCATGTCGTATAGAAACTTGTTGAAGGGAAGTGCCTTTGCACTTGCCCTTTTTGTGGGCGCGATCCAGTTTTCCAGCCTCGCCGAGGCACAGGTCGCCGTTTCATCCAAGATCGACACCGAAGGCGGCGTGCTCGGCAATATCATCCTGACCGTTCTCAATGCCAACGGCATCAAAACGACCGACCGCATCCAGCTTGGCGCGACACCGGTGGTGCGCAAAGCGATCACGGCAGGCGAGATCGACATCTATCCCGAATATACCGGTAATGCGGCCTTCTTCTTCAACAAGGCCGACGATCCACTCTGGAAAGACCCGGCCAAGGCTTACGAAACAGCCAAAAAGCTTGATTACGACGCCAACAAGATCGTGTGGCTGACGCCCTCTCCCGCCAACAACACATGGGGCATCGCGGTGCGCAAGGATGTGGCCAATGAAAACAAGCTCGCAAGCCTCAGCGATTTCGGCAAATATATTGCAGGCGGCGGCAAGGTGGTTCTGGCGGCATCCTCCGAATTCGTGAATTCGGCGGCAGCACTGCCCGCTTTCCAGACCGCCTATGGCTTTACCCTGAAACCCGATCAGCTCATCACGCTTTCAGGCGGCGATACGGCGGCAACAATTGCAGCCGCAGCCAACCAGACCAATGGCGCCAATGCGGCCATGGTCTATGGCACCGATGGCGGCATCGCACCATCCGGGCTTGTCGTGCTGGAAGACGACAAGCATGTGCAGCCGGTCTATCAGCCCGCACCGATCATCCGCGAGGAGGTTCTGAAAAAGGACCCGAAGATCGAGGAACTTCTGAAACCCGTTTTCGAGAAACTCGACCTCACCACCTTGCAGGATCTGAACGGCCGCGTACAGCTTGGCGGCGAACCGGCAAAGGCGGTAGCGGAAGATTTTCTGAAGAAAAACGGCTTTTTGAAATAGACCTGATAAGGCAGCAAGCCCTTGCCGGAGACCATAGCAACACAGGAACGGCGCCCGGTCTTGCCAAACGGTGTGGGACACATCGCAGGCCGGATCGACAAGCTCGGCCTTGTCATATCCGTTCTCGGGGTCGGTGGGCTTCTGCTTCCCTTCGCCACGTTCCGGGCCAACCGCATCGTGCAGGGCGAGCCGCGCTTTCTGTTTGATGCCCTGCCCGGCGCGATTGCGGGCCTCTTCGTTCTCATCATCGGGGCAAGCCTCCTCGTCGCGCTCCTGTCCCAACACCGCCTGTTGCGGCTCGGCGCAAGCCTCATAAGCCTCGCCGTGCTGCTGGTGACAATCGGCCTTGCCGCCACGCATCTTGCGCCTGAAGGCAACAATTATGCGCGCATATCGCCCGCCTCCGGCTTCTGGCTCCTGCTTTTCGCGCTTGCCCTTTATGCGGCGGACGGTCTGGTGCGGTTAAAGGTGCGCCCGCTTCCGCGCATCGCCTTGCTGGTCGTTGCGACGGGCCTGCTCGCGCTCCTGCTTTCATCCGGCCTATGGGACGATATTTCCTTCATGAAGGAATATCACAGCCGCGCGGCAAGTTTCTGGATCGAGGCGCGGCGACATATTGCGCTTGCGCTCGGCTCCCTTCTGGCTGCCGCCATTGCGGGTATTCCACTGGGCCTCATCTGCCACCGCCTGCCGCGTCTTCGCGCTTCCGTCCTCAACAGTCTCAACATCGTGCAGACCATTCCATCCATGGCGCTGTTCGGCATATTGATTGCACCGCTAAGCTGGTTTGCGGCACAATTTCCGTGGGCGGCAAGCCTTGGCATAAGGGGCATCGGCGCGGCCCCGGCCTTCGTTGCGCTGTTTCTTTATTCGCTCCTGCCCATCGTCGCCAACACCGTGGCGGGGCTGGCGCAGGTGCCCGAACCCGTGACCGACGCTGCGCGCGGCATGGGAATGACGCGCCTGCAAAGACTGTTCAGGACAGAGTTTCCGCTGGCCTTTCCGGTCATTCTTACCGGCATACGCATCGTCATGGTGCAGAATATCGGCCTCACCACCATTGCCGCGCTGATCGGCGGCGGCGGCTTCGGCATTTTCGTCTTTCAAGGCATCGGCCAAACCGCAATGGATCTCGTGCTGCTCGGCGCGCTGCCAACGGTGCTTCTCGCTTTTGCAGCCGCCGTGATCCTCGATGCAGCAATAGAAATCGCCGACAGGGGGAAACCCGCATGATCGAGTTCGACCGGATCACCAAGAATTACAATGGCCGGGCGGCGGTGGACGAGGTGAGCTTCACCATCGAACCGCATAGTATCGCGGCGATTGTGGGCACGTCCGGCTCCGGCAAGACGACACTGCTACGCATGGTCAACCGGCTGGAGGAACCGACCTCCGGCGAAATCCGCATTGACGGGCAGAGCATTCTGGATGAGCCGGGCCATGAATTACGGCGGCGGATCGGCTATGTGATCCAGCAACACGGGCTTTTTCCACATCGAACGGTCGGCGAAAATATCGCGACCGTTCCCGCACTCCTCGGCTGGCCGAAACAGCGCATTGAGGCGCGCGTGGATGAACTGCTGGAGCTGTTCCAGCTTGAGCCGGGCGCCTATCGCGACCGCTATCCGCACGAACTTTCCGGCGGGCAGCAACAGCGCGTCGGCGTGGCGCGGGCCCTTGCCGCCGGACCGAACATCCTCCTGATGGACGAACCTTTCGGCGCGCTTGACCCGGTGATCCGCGCCAAGGCGCAGGAAGACCTCAAGGCGATCCAGCGGCGCTTCCGCACGACCATCCTTCTCGTCACGCATGATATGGAGGAGGCGATCTCGCTTGGCGACCGCATTGCGGTGATGGATGAGGGCAAGCTTTTGCAATTCGGCCCGCCCGCCGAAATTCTGGCCCGCCCCGCGACCGAATTCGTGGAACGGCTGGTCGGAACCGGAGAGCGGCCGTTCCGCCTTCTCTCGCTCACCGATTTGAAAACCGTGTTGCAACCGGGCGATGCCAGCGGCGAACCCCTGCCCGTCACAGCCTCGCAGCGCGATGCGCTGGCGGAGCTTCTCTGGTCGGGCCGAAGGGCGCTGCCGGTGCTCGATGAAGACGGCCGATCGCTTGGCCGCGTGACATTGGAAAAGCTACTGCATCAGGCAGAGCGCCCGGCATGAAGCTTTTCCTTTCCCTGTTTCCGCGCATGGTGCTTGTGGCGGTGCTGCTGCTCTTTCTCCTGCACCCGCATCTTTTCGAGCCGGTTTTCCGCCCGTTCGTCGATACGGGAACCCCGGTCATCTATGACCGCGCGAACCTGATGACGCTCACCTTGCAGCATCTGGGGCTGGTGGCGCTTGCCACTTTCTGTTCGACGCTTATCGCCGTCACCATGGCGATCTTCGTCACGCGCAGGCAGGGCGCGGAATTCCTGCCGCTGTCGCGCAGCCTGGTCAATATCGGCCAGACTTTCCCGCCCGTCGCGGTTCTGGCGCTGACTGTGCCCGTCTTTGGCTTCGGTGACAAGCCGACGCTGATCGCGCTTTTTCTCTATGGCCTGCTGCCGATCTTCGAGAACACGCTCACCGGGTTGACAAGCCTGCCACCGCCCATCGTGGAGGCCGCGCGCGGCATGGGCATGACGGGTATGCAGCGGCTTTTCAAGGTGGAGATGCCACTTGCCATGCCGGTGATCCTCGCAGGCATCCGGCTTTCCGCCGTTATTGGGCTGGCCACCGCCACCATCGGCTCCACGGTTGCAGCAAAGACACTGGGCGAGGTCATCATTGCCGGGCTTATATCCAACAATCTCGCCTTCGTACTGGAAGGTGGCCTCGTCGTTGCAGCACTCGCCATCCTCATCTTCGACGCCTTTCAGGCGGCGGAGCACTATCTGATGAAGCGAACAGGTCGAACGGCCTGACTTGCCTCGCTGACCAGCCTCCCTGCCCTGCCTTCCTGACTGGCCCTTTGAATAGATTTCCCAACTCCCTATATGGTGCCAAACAGCAAGCGAGCGAGGCAAGGGATGAATATCGGCCAGGCAGCAGCCGCATCGGGCATATCGGCAAATATGATCCGCCATTATGAAACCATCGGACTTATTGAAGCCGCCGACAGAACCAGTTCCGGCTATCGCATCTATACGCAAAAGGATGTCGAGACGCTGCGCTATCTGGCCAGGAATTGCCATGGTGATAACCGCCCCGATTGCCCGATCATCCACCAGCTTGCCGAGCCGGGGCCGGAGGCGCGCAAGCCTCCTCAACCCCGGAAAGGCGAATTACTGCACGGCAAGACGTAAGCGCCGCAGCCGCAAGGCATTGCTCAGAACGAAGATGCTTGAAAGCGCCATGGCGCCCGCAGCCAGAACCGGCGACAGCAAGGTTCCGGTGAAGGGATAGAGAATGCCCCCTGCGACCGGGATCAGCGCCACATTATAGGCAAAGGCCCAGAACAGGTTTTCGCCGATATTGCGGATCGTTGCCTTGGAGATCGCAATGGCATTCACCACGCCGCGCAGATCGCCCGACATCAGCACCACATCGGCACTTTCAATCGCGATATCCGTGCCGGTGCCAATCGCAAGGCCCACATCGGCAGCGGCGAGCGCGGGCGCATCATTGATGCCGTCGCCCACGAAGGCAATGCGCTTGCCACCCGCCGAAAGCCGCTTCAAGGCCGCAACCTTGCCATCCGGCAGCACTTCCGCCACCACCTCGTCGATGCCAAGCTTGCGTGCGATGGCTTGCGCCGTGCGGCGATTGTCGCCGGTAATCATCGCCACCTTCAGCCCCTGCGCGTGCAGAGCCGCAATGGCGGCTGGCGTCGTCTCCTTCATCGGATCGGCAACGGTGAGGATCGCCGCGAGCCTGCCATCCACCGCAGCATAAAGCGGCGATTGCCCTTCATCGCCAAAGCGCTTTGCATCTTCCGCAAAGACGGCAACGTCGGCCCCAAGCTTTGCCATATAGCGATCCGCGCCGATGGCGACTTCCCGCCCACCTACGCTCGCTTTCAGGCCGAAGCCCGGCACCGCCTCGAAGGCGGACACTTCCGCGAGTTTCAATCCTTTTTCCTGCGCGGCTGCGACGATCGCATCGGCAATCGGATGTTCGGAACGGGCCTCGACGGCGGCGACCAGCGCCAGAAGCTCATCCTTGTCGAAGCCTTCAACCATGTCGAAATGGGCGAGAGCAGGCTTTCCTTCAGTCAGCGTTCCAGTCTTGTCGACGGCGATCACCGAGGCGTCGCGCAGGGTTTGCAGCGCATCGCCGCGACGGAACAGAACGCCAAACTCGGCAGCGCGCCCGGTGCCAACCATGATCGACGTCGGCGTGGCAAGCCCCATGGCGCACGGGCAGGCGATGATGACAACGGCAATCGCGTTGACCAGCGCATAACCCATCATGGCCGTGCCGCCGATGGCAAGCCAGAGCACGAAGGTGATCGCCGCAGCAGCCATCACCGCGGGCACGAACCAGCCCGTCACCTTGTCCACCATGGCCTGAATGGGCAGCTTGTCGGCCTGCGCATCCTGGACCATGCGAATGATCTGCGAGATCACCATATCATGGCCGACCTTGGTGGCGCGGAAAGTGAAGGCGCCGGTCTTGTTGATGGTGCCGCCAACCACTGCCGCACCCTTTTCCTTGGCAACGGGAACCGGCTCACCGGTAATCATGGATTCATCCACATAGGACGCACCCTCGATCACTTCACCATCCACGGGAACCTTTTCGCCGGGGCGCACCTGCACGATGTCGCCAGCGCGCACATCCTCCAGCGGCACATCGATAGCCTGCCCATCGCGCACCACACGGGCGGATTTGGCCTGCAAACCGACAAGACGGCTGATTGCAGCACTGGTGCGGCCCTTGGCGCGCGCCTCCAGATAGCGACCGATCAGGATCAGCGTGACAATCATCGCCGCCGCCTCGAAATAGACGTTGACGGTGCCTTCCGGCAGCGCGCCCGGCAGGAAGGTGGCCACGACCGAAAAGCCCCAGGCGGCAAACGTGCCGACCACGACCAGCGAGTTCATGTCCGGCGTGCCGCGCAGAAGGGTGGGAACCCCCTTTTTGAAAAAGCGCAGGCCCGGCCCGAACAGAACCAGCGTCGTCAGCACGAATTGCAGATACCAGCTATTCTGCATCCCGATCCGGTCCATGACGAACATATGGACGGCCGGGATGAGATGGGAACCCATTTCCAGAATGAAGGCCGGCAGGGTGAGAATGGCAGCCAGAATGACGCTTTTCTTCAGTTCCGCCGCTTCCGCATCCCGCTTTTCAGATTGCGTTTCCGCTCTGGCGTCGCTGCGGGCCTCGTCCAGCGCATGTGCCTCATAACCGGCCTTTTCGACCGCCTTGATGAGTTCGGATAAAGCCACCTGCCCGGCAAGTTCCACATGGGCGCGCTCGGTTGCCAGATTGACACTGGCGCGCGTCACGCCCGGCACGCCGCTCAGCGCCTTTTCAACCTTGCTGACGCAGGAAGCGCAACTCATGCCTTCAATCGCAAGATCGACCGAGCCCGCTGGAACATCGTAACCGGCCTTGCGGATAGCCTCGATCACAGCGGGCAGATCCGGTGTGCCCTTGAAGGTCACGTCGGCGCGCTCGGTCGCGAGGTTGACCGAAACCTTGTCCACGCCCGGCACCCTGGAAACGGCCTTTTCGACGGAAGAGACGCAGGAAGCGCAACTCATGCCCTCCACCGGCACGGGGAAGCTTACGGCCTCAGGCTTTACAGTCTTGTTCATGGCAATCCCTTTCGTGACATATAAATCGTCGAAAACCGAGAGTGCCCCCGTGTTAGCCCTTCCAACCGTTGGAAGGTCAAGCCCCTTCAGTATGATGGTCAGATAGCAAGTGTATTATGCGGGCGAGCCATGCCAAGGCCGCCGCTGTTCCGGATGAAGGCGTGCACATCGCCAGCACGCATTGGCCGCCCGGTGAAATAGCCCTGCACTTCACCGAAACGTTCGTTTTTCAGCCGTTCAAGCTGCTGGGCGGTTTCAACGCCCTCGGCAGTCGTCACAATATTGAAACCTGCGCCAAGCGTCGCCACCGCCTGAATAATGGCGAGATCGCGCGTATCGACCTCAATGCCGGAAACGAAGCTACGGTCGATCTTGATCTTGTCGAAGGGGAACGCGCGCAGATAGCTCAGCGACGAATCGCCGGTGCCGAAATCGTCCATGGCGATGCGCACGCCAAGGCGGCGCAGGTCAAAAAGAAGCTCGATATTGTGCTTGCTGTTGGACAAAAATACTGTTTCGGTAATTTCCAGTTCCAGACGTTCGGGCGCGAGGTGCGCGGCGCCCAGCGCGTCGGTGACGGATTGGAGAAGCGTGCTCTGGTCGAACTGGACCGGCGACAGATTGACCGAGACCTTGATGTCTTCCGGCCAGCGTGCAGCCTCACGGCAGGCTTCCTGCAAGACCCAATCACCGATAGGGCCGATCAGCCCGGTTTCCTCGGCAACACTGATGAATTCCAAGGGCGGGATCATGCCGTGTTCGGGATGGTTCCAGCGGATGAGCGCCTCGAAACCAGAAATATGCCCGCCTTCGAGATTGAAGATCGGCTGATAATGAAGCTGAAACTGGCCGGCAGCGAGTGCCTGGCGCAAATCCGAAGTCATGACATGGCGCTTTTCGGCAGCAAGGCGCAATGAATCCTGATAGAAGCGGAAGGTTCGCCGCCCGCCCGATTTCGACGCATAGAGCGCCAGATCGGCATTGCGCATGAGTACATCGGGATTGTCGCCATGCAGGGGAGCCTGCGCTATTCCCATGCTGCAAGTGACGAATTCCGCATTGCCGCCCAGCACGAACGGATCCTGAAAGGCCGAAAGCACGCGATCGGCAAACATGGCGATCTGCGCCAGCGTACCGCTTCGATAGACAATGGCAAACTCGTCGCCGCCAAGGCGCGCAATGAACTGGTCCGCCGTTGTGATCTGTCGCAGCCGAAGCGCTACTTCCTGTAAAAGCTGGTCGCCCGCCTGATGGCTGATACTGTCATTGACGTTCTTGAAATGGTCGATATCCAGATAGAACAGGGCGAAGGGGTCGCAATCGCTGCCCTTCTTCAACAGGCTCCCGACATGGTGGGTGAAATAGGCGCGATTGGGCAGGCCGGTCAGGCTGTCATGCATGGCGATATGGACCATGCGTTTTTCTATCTCGCGCCGTTCGGTTATATCCTCGACAAGTCCGATCAGATAGCGCGGCTCATTGCCTTCGACCGGCGGTATCGAAGATTTGATGATCCGCATCGTGCGGGACGTTCCGTCCTTGCGCTCGACCTTGCGTTCGACGCTCAACACCTCGCGGCGGCGCATCACCATGCGGTCATGCTGGGCGAAAACAGCCGCCTCGCGCTCCGGAAAAATATCAAGATCAATCGAACCGATGGCTTCGTCTATCGGCTGTCCGCTCGCTGTCGATGCCGCCTGATTATAGAGCACATAACGGCCATCGTCGTGCATGTCCTTGACGAAAACCCCGACCGGCAGGTTGGTGACGAGACTATCCAGCAAGGTCTGGGCGTGGCTTGCCTGACGATTGGCTTCCG